>JAAZEW010000394.1 GCA_012512055.1 Bacillota bacterium
AAGACGTCCTTGCTTGAGATGTTGTCGCGGGCTTCTCCGTTATGGTTTTCTTTATGCATATAACCAGCACCTCACTGAGTGTCCATCTGCCACCTCAACGACAGGTGGGTTTTCCAGGCATTCCTTTTTGAATCGCGGACATCTCGGTCCGAAGGCACATCCTTCAGGAATTTTCAATGAATCCGGCACGACGCCCTCAATGGGCACGAGCCTCCTTCTCCGTCCTCCCATCCTGGGGATGGAGTTCAGAAGGCCTATGGTGTAGGGGTGAGCCGGTTCGTGAAACAGCGTATGTGTGTCTGTATGCTCAATGATCTTCCCCATATACATCACGGCAATGTCATCGCACATTTTGCTGACGACGCCGAGGTTATGTGTAATTATGATTATTGCCATCTGATATTGGTCCTGGAGTTTCCTCATGAGGTCCAGGATTTGCGCTTGTATCGTGACATCCAGGGCGGTTGTGGGTTCATCTGCGATGAGGAGCGCGGGGTTGCATGATAAGGCCATCGCAATCATAGCTCGCTGGCGCATACCGCCGCTCATCTGGTGGGGATATTCCTTTACTCTCTGCGACGGGCTGGGAATGCCTACTCTGTCCAGAAGGTCTGTGGCAATTTCAAGGGCCTGGGTGTTCGAGACTTTTTGATGAGTCACGATTGCTTCTGCGATCTGAAAACCGACAGTGTATACAGGGTTGAGGGATGTCATCGGTTCTTGGAATATCATAGCTATCTCATTTCCGCGTATGCTTCGCATTGTGGGGCTTTGCGGGTGCTCCGCAGCTATGTTAATAAAGTCTCTCTCTCCGTTTCGATAGTAGAGAATCTCACCTGACGTAATTCTGCCTCTCGGCCCCGGCACCAGTTGCATGATGGAAAGCGCGGTTACGCTCTTTCCGCAACCGCTTTCACCTACCAGCCCCAAGACTTGTGTTCTTTTGACGTCGAAGGACACTCCGTCAACTGCACGGACAATGCCTTCATCAAAAAGGAACTGGGTGTGGAGATCCTTAACGTCAAGAAGAAGGTCTTCCGTGCATTCGATGTCTGCGGCATTGGGCTTGTCGCTTCGTGTTAGGCTCATCTCGCGAGATAACCCCTTTCACTCCTGCATAAACTCGCTAAACTTGAACTCCACAGGCAGCGTGAACTTCATACTTTTTCCCTAAGTATCATTATGAGGGGAGTTGCTGACAGCTCACAAGAGCCAAGAGGAAGCCATTTTGACTTGTCGTTGGATCCAGGGTAGTCCTGAGGGCTTGATTGGGCGTTCCCTAGATTCCGATTTGGATCCGGATAGCCTTGAGGGTTCGATTTGGCATTCCTTAGATTTGGACTTGAATCCAGGTAACCCCTTGGCTTTGACCTGGACAATCTCAGGATTTCCATTCCGATAGCTCTGAGGCGTAAGCTTTGAGGAGGAATTGATTTGTCGAAGTAGTATATATAATTTACTATTGACGGAATCATTTAGCCTTTGTCATAAGGAAGAATATTCGGGTATCCATGGGGGACTCTTTCAACAAGCCGTGAAACCGAAAGGCCGTAGGTACAAGTAGATATGCCAGACCTATCAAGGGTTCAGGTGGTGTCAGTGTATGAGTCTGTTTTCAGTAGAGCGGGGACCTGTACCCATCTACATACAAGTGAAGAACGGTCTCGAGGAGCTTATTCGAAGCGGGGCATTGCCACCGGGGACTAAGTTGCCGTCATCCAGGACTCTCGCAAGAATTCTGGGGGTCAGCAGAAACTCCGTGCTCGAAGCATACGAGCTGCTGACCACAGAGGGAATTGTTGAAGCATATGGTACGGCAGGGACATACGTGAGTGAGTCGTGTTGTCCGAGGCTTGACGCGAATTCGGCTGAAACCTCACCCTTGCCTTTGACAAGCGAGGGCCTTCACTTGCTCAAGAGAAGCCTGGATGTAGGTCTTGAAGGGGACTTGTCAGATTGGCTGTCTATGCTCCCTGACATAGCCGGAGGATTGGGACTCTGTGCACACGATCAGGATACCATGGTTTTGTCCGGTGCTACACTGGCATTTGATCGCCTGTCTGCAGAAAGACTTCGCTCTTGCTTGAACTATGTTCTGACAAACTACCCGCACAAGCTCTTGGCTTACGGCGATACAGAAGGTTATAGGCCTCTCCGGCAATGGCTGGCTGCGTATATGACTGACAGGGGAGTGGTCACCTCCGCTGATGAAGTGCTGCTAACCGGCGGATTTCAACAAGGACTGACGCTTCTGTGTTCAACATTCCTTAACCCTGGGGACGTAGTCCTTACCGAGAATCCGGGTTACCCGGGTGTTCTTATGTGTTTACTGCACGGAGGAGCTAAGGTAAAAGGGATAGACATGACTCCTTACGGAGTAGATGTAAGCCAGGTTGAAGAGGTGATTTCCAGGTTTCATCCTAGATTCTTGTGTGTTATGCCTTTTTGCCAGAATCCTACCGGCGTCACTATGGATACGCAAACAAGGAAGTGTCTTCTCAAGTTGGCCAAGGATGAAGAGGTTATGATTATCGAGAATGGATTTACTGATGAACTGAGTTACTCAGGTCGGTTTGTTCCGCCCTTGAAAGCTGAGGATCGCAGAGGGTGTGTAGTCTATATGGGAAGTCTGAGCGATATCCTCTTCCCCGGCCTCCGAATTGGATGGATAACTGCGTCAAGACCGATTATCCAGGCACTTGCACTGTCAAAGCGCGCCATTGACCCGTTTTCCAGTCCGGTGCTTCAAGCTGCCTGCTATGAGTTCTGCAGGCAAGGCTATTTCGCGACTCATCTTGCGCGAATACGGAAAATATACAGCAGAAAGAGAGAGCTTGTGAGTCAGGCCCTGCAAAAACACCTGCCCTCAGGCACTGGTTTTCGAGTAAGCGAAGGAAGGATGTCAGTCTGGGTGACTCTTCCTGAAGGTGTGGATTCCAGGGAGCTTCACAGAGAGGCCAGAGCCTTGGGAGCGTCGTTTGTCCCCGGCTCTGCGTTTTTCGTAAATGGGGGAGGCGAGAGCAAGCTGCTGAT
>JAAZEW010000360.1 GCA_012512055.1 Bacillota bacterium
GCCCTATACACCAACCTACCTATTCTTCCAAACCCGTTGATTCCGATCTTTACTGCCATTTCTCTTTCCCCCTGTCTTCGATTTCCATTATTTTTAAGGCTGCAGCCTCGTCTATGAC
The DNA here is from genome assembly GCA_012512055.1 of Bacillota bacterium. The sequence continues at coordinate 119 of JAAZEW010000360.1, forward strand.
GAGAGCTTCACGAGAGTAGCGCTTGACCACTGCAAGTAATGCCTGGGCCTTATTAGCGCCACCTGCGACCGAAATAGTCTTTTTGCCCTGGAGATCCTCAGGACGAATACCCATACTGGGAGTGTAATAAACCATGTTTCCGTCTTTATCAAAGTAATATCCGAACATTTCCGCTACAGCGCCTAACGATTCTAAGGTCTCCATTTCCTCCCTAGGTATGTTACGCCTTTTTACCATCTCTTCTAGGGTTCCCACACCATGAATAACAATCCTGGCTGTCTTGATAAGCTCCAAAATCTCCTTTATGCGTGGCTCATTTATGATTCTCGATATTGTCTCAGGATGAAGATCGTCAGGCACATTCAGCACTCGATAGGTTCCTCCGAGCAGCTTAGCCATTTCAACTGCAATGGAATCCGCTTGTATCTCAACCTCCTCCCCGAGGCTGCCTCTCGTAGGGACCACGGTAATATGCTTTGGCCACCCCGACGGGACTATCGCCTTTGCCACCTCTACCATTGTAGTTCCCCCGCCTGCTGCGATAATATCCCCTTCTTCAACGATTTCCCTTAGGATCCGGACAACCGCTCTGCCCATATCCTTCTTGACAGCAGGGTCACGCCTGGAGTCTCCGGCTACAACCACGATTTTCCGTATTGGCAATAGGCGTTCCAACAACTGCTCCAGCCTGGCGAACTCCCTCAACTCCCTGACGTATTGTCCTAACTCTTGGAATATGACCTCACCATCTTGAGTCAGGGTAACACCTGAGGAGCTTACTGACACAAACCCTTGCCTCCTCAGGAACTCCAATTCGCTCCGCACTGCACGTTCTTTGACTGTAAGTTGCTGAGAAAGAGTCCGTCTCCCTATAGGTTGATAAAAGTGGACATGACGTAGAATTGAGTAACGTATGTCGAGGAGCCTGGCAATTTCGGGTGCTATTTTCCTTTGCAAGCTCACGAATCTGTCCATCAGGATGAACCTCTCTCACATGAATTCGAAGCACTGTCCGCCGGACACTTAGAAATAAATACCTATTCTATGGGACGCCATTTGTCCCGGCATAATAAATATTGTCCCGCTTCGGGTAAAATAAAAAGTGCCATTTCCTTCTATAGTGTATTCGCTTTATCACTTTAAATTCCTTCTAATCCTAGCAAAATCTCTTTCTTAAGGTAGATGCGGCTATCCGTTCCTCTTCGCGATACTTTGCCACTGTCCGGCGGGAAATTATAATTCCTTGCTCGCGTAGCATTTCACTGATAACCCTGTCACTGAAGGGTTTCTTCGGATCCTCGCCTTCAATTATCTCACGGATCATCTTTTTTACGCTCTCGCTGGAAGCGCCTTTACCGTATACTGTCGGAATCCCGCTTGTAAAGAAGAACTTCAACTCAAACGTGCCCCTTGGAGTCGCAACGTACTTTCCTTGAGTGGCTCTGCTTACCGTGGATTCATGCACTCCGATCTCGCGAGCTACATCCTCCAGTGTCAAAGGCCTCAGGTGCTTGACACCCCTGTCTA
>JAAZEW010000184.1 GCA_012512055.1 Bacillota bacterium
CTCAAAGTGAGGGAGACCGGGGTGTCCGAGTATCAGATTGTCCCGAACGCTACGGCAGACCTGGAACACCTAAGGCAAGAGATAATCCGAAGACACGGCAGCCAAGAACTCAAGCAAGTGCACCTCGACACGAACATCTGGCTCCCTGAGGGGTATATAGGCATATTCCGCGATGTCGACCTTCTCGCTGAAGACAGAGATACCACATATCTCAGGACCGAGTTCTTCCAACTGGCCGGCGATGATGACTTCGTTATCGTATACGGCATAAACCACGAGGAAACCGGGAAAGCGATATACAGCAACTTCAGCTTTTACGGCGTGGATCTGCTCAACGGCATAGCCGGAACCAGCAGTCTGGAATATGCGAACTCTGCTGCCGACTACTTCCCTCCGGGTTACGAGAACGCAAAGTACTACTACGTGTACAAGATCGCAAGACGCGCCCAAGACGGTGAACCGTGCGTTGTTGTGCCGTACAGCACAGGCAATCCCTCGGGGAAGGCTTTCGGAGTCGACAACAATAAGGACGCTTTCATTGCTTTCAGAGCGTACATCGATGTGAACACCCAAGTAGGACCATCTCTCTTCGAGCTTATCTGGGATCGCGCTATTCTGTTCACCAAATCCCGCTGAAGCACTCAGCACAAATCACGGTCCTTGCCGCGGCATTTTCGTGTCGCGGTTTTCTTCTGCCCAACCTCTCTCCGAGACGGGATGCCGGTGAAATGTCCGATCCTAAGTATGAGATCATGAGACCGTTGGAGTTCTCCAGTAATCGCCAGTCACGCCGAAGACGTCGGCCCGTTTTTGTGATTCGGGCGGGCTATGTTAACATAATATGGGGGAGATCAACGGTCTCGCGGTGATCTACTTAGCTCCTTCAGCAATTCCCATCCCTTTTCGGACTTGAAAATGAGCCTAGGCGATGTCATGATACATGAGCCAACGTTATCGAGATTACCATATATCACGCTGATCTCGTCCGGTGCTGCCCGACTCAATCATGTTTGCGATAGTTTTGTGAAGAGCACCGCATGCAAAGCCCCTTATGGACCCCAATAGTCTGTTTAGCAGGATCTTATGTCTCAATGGATGACATTGATGCGTCATGCTTAAAAAAGTGATCAAGGGCCAGCGTGGCGGCTCCACGGGTTGCACTGAACTCTCCAAGCTCAGACAAGCGCATATCGATGTCAGGCCGCAACCACGGAAGGCTTCTGGCTTTTGTGCGCCTGATAAGTGAGTCCATGAGAAGCGATCCGGCTCCCTGAGCAAATCCTCCTGCAATAATAATGCGCTGTGGGTTGAGGAGATTGATAAGTGTGCTGACACCTATTGATAGGTGATCTGCGGCCTGGTCGAGTAGATTCACAGCGTACTTATCGCCTTCCCCGGCGGCTTTAATGATGCTCGGTATGAGCGTGGCATCTGCAGGGTCAGTAAAATCATCTATGGAGGTTATCACGCCATCTGCAATGTCTTCGCTTGCATGCCGAGTGAGCGCCCACCCTGAAGCTACGCTCTCAAGGCATCCATAGTTGCCGCACACACATATTTCGTCAGATCGTCCTACATATATGTGGCCCAACTCTCCACTGATTCCCCGGTAACCGGTAACCAACTTCCCATCTACCATTATTCCGGCTCCCAGTCCAACACCGATGTTCACCAACACAAAATCTGTCAGAGCTTTTCCCAAGCCGTACCGAGATTCCGACAACGCCATTGCCCGGGCGCTATCAGTAAGTATCACACTGGATAAGCCGGTGGCGTGCCTAAAGGTTTCAACAACCGGGTAATCGCGCCAGCAAGGCCAGCCTGGCACAAACAACGAAGTGCCTGATGTTTCGTCGACTATGCCTGTTACTCCGATTCCTATGCCTTTCAATAACCCACGAGGCACGTCTTGTCGTTCCACTAATTCGAGTGCCAGTGAAATTACGTTGTCAATGTCCATACGCCTTTCGGAATCCGGGCATCTCTTTCCTCGGATGGAAGAAATCACTGTACCGGCAGCATCCACTATAGCTATGCGTATATTAACAGTGCCAATGTCTATACCGATAGCATAACACGCATCTCCGTTGAGCCTATATACTGTAGGTTTCCGTCCTCCTGACGAGGCTCCTTCACCGGTTATGACCAGGCCATCCAGAACTAGGCGTTCGACTATCTCCGATATCGTCGTTTGACTCAACCCGGTTCTTTGTGAAATATGGGACCTTGTCATTTCCCCATAAGTCCTCAATGCGTTCAAGACTTTGCATTCATTTAGCACTAAAGAACGTTGCACGGGCAGTCTCCTTTCATTAAGTCTGCACGCTAAGCGAGACAACTTTAATCGAAGTCGAGAAAAGTATAATATGCCCGAGCCCAAAAGTCAATATCTTAAAATTAATATGTGAATAGTATTTGACATATTGCATCTATTTGATTATACTTATGTTGCTCATGAGATTAAGGCAAGAATCCATGTTTGAAGTCCTACTCCGGACGCTGCTAATTCGTGTATCCTGGGACGCTGCAACGATGGATGCTCTATACTTAAGGTTTTGGAAGCCAATCTAAGGAGGAACTGAGCAATGCAAATTGACGAGGGTTTCAAGGTAACTTATGGGCACGGTATAGCTGACGAATTGGTGCAACTGGTGGATAAGCCTCTAGTAATTACCATGAGGGAAATCTGGCCGGTAGTAGAAGATCTATTTGAAGGATGCAAGTGCCAGACGCACTTTGTGGACACGCTTGAGGTGGAGGCGCTAAACAAATTGACTGACTCGCTCCAAGGAGTACACACTGTAATAGGGGCGGGCGGCGGTTCGGTAATGGACGTTGCGAAGTATGTCTCATGGCGAAATCAGATTCCCCTGTATCAAATTCCGACATGCATATCTGTAAATGCTTGTTTCACCCATATGATCGCTGTCAGAGAAGGTGGACGTGTCAGATACGTGGGTGATGCCGTCCCTCGCATGGTGTATGTGGATTACGGACTTGTGAGAAAAGCTCCTCCCGAGCTTAATCGCGCCGGCTTAGGCGATATTCTATCGTGCTATACGGGTCTGTTCGATTGGAGACTTGCTGACAGAGCCGGTATTGAACCCCAATGGGATGCTGCGCTTGCATCAAGGGCAGAAGAACTGCTTAACGCGGTACGAGCCGTGGCGCCGGAGATTTGCGCTGTGTCAGAAACAGGCATTCGGACTGTCATGGAAGTACACAAGTGGGTCGGTGCCATGTGCCATGAACATGGTCATCCACGTTTTGAAGAAGGGTCAGAGCACCATTTTGCATATAACCTCGAATATGTTACGGGAAAACATATTCTACATGGGCAGTTGGTATGTCTTGGTATCTATCTGATGTCCATGTTGCAGGGGCAAGACTGGGAAGGTATTTTGAATACCATAACCGAGGCAGGTGTCGTTATTGACCCTGAGCAACTTGGTATTACGTGGAATGAGATGAGAAAAGTCTTACTGACCTTGAGAGATTACGTGGTGGCAGAGAATCTTCCTTATACAATCATTCATGAAAAACCCATAGATGACACTTTCATTAACAACGCACGAGAACGGCTAAACCAATCTAGATAGTTGCAGTTGCAGAGACTCCGATAAACAGAAATGGGGGGACGGAAATTGATAGTCGATGCGCATAACCATGTAGGTGTTCGGATTGGAAGAAGTCAAACCGGAGAAGAACTCGTAGCCAGAATGGACCGTGCCGGAGTGGACAAAGCGGTCATATTTCCATTTATCGAAAGACCAGACAACGACTTTATTGCCCAGGCTGTGTCCGAGTTTCCCAATCGGCTAATAGGGTTTGCATGTGTGAATCCATGGGCGGACAATGCTATTGATGAAATTGAGAGGGCAGTGCGCCGGCTACATCTCAAAGGGCTCAAGCTTCACCCTGTTCTTCATGGATTTGCCATGGATAATCATGGTGTAGTGGATCCGATATTCAAGAAATGCATGGAACTTGACATCCCGATCATTGCTCACGGAACAGGTGATAACCCATTTTCCATGCCTCACCAATTTGAAGAGATGGCCAGGACATTCCCGGATGTTACTCTAATCATGGCCCACGCAGGTTTCATGCAAGCAACTGATCAGGCAATTCGGACGGCAAAGCGTTGCAAGAATGTGATACTTGACATGACTGCCGCCAATTCTGTAGATGTATCGGACTCTGTGGAAGCAGTGGGTCCTGAGCGTGTACTTCTGGGTAGTGATACTCCCTTTATGGACTTGGAGGTGGAAATGCTAAAGGTCAAACTGGCGTTGCCCGACCCGGCAGCCAGAAAACTCGTGATGGGCGAAAACATCCTCAGAATACTCAGGATGCTTTAGCTGGAGGCGACATATCAGACGAGTTACGTTGCGGACAAGCCGGCACTCACATCTGATGACATAAGAAATGTCCCTACCTACACCAAAATAATCTATTGAGGAGGAAGATATAGTTGAAGACTAGAAAGTGGGTTGTTCTGAGTTGTCTGGTTGTTCTCTGTGTTCTCAGTAGTAATCTGGGACTCGCGGCATCTGCGTCTGGCGAAGATGAGTGGCTGAAAGATGTAAAATCGAGACTGGCAGGAACGCAAATAACTCTATTAGTATCATCACATCCATCTCAGCAGGCCCTCCAAAAAATGACCCCTGCATTCGAAAAAGCTACCGGGATATCGGTAAAGTGGAGCGTAATCGAAGAATCGGCGTTATATGGAAGAATCCTTATGGAGCTGACTGCTAATACCAAGAGAATCGATGCGCTGATGGTTTGCCCGGAGTATCTCTATGGGCTTGTTCAGTTGGGGGCAATTGAGCCTCTGAATGACTATGTGTCCCGTCTCCCGGACTGGTTTGGGTGGGACGACATAGTGCCGTCGTATAGGCATATGTTGACTGCGGATGACAGCAAGATCTATGGAGTGCCGTTTGCCGGTGAGAGCGGATTCCTGATGTATAGAAAAGACCTGTTTGAGCGTTATGGGAAGGAAATTCCTCAAACCTACGACGAGCTTCTTGAGCTCGCCCAGTTCTTCCACGACAAGGATCTTGACGGTGATGGGAAACCTGACCTCAGTGGAATATCTTTCCGTGGACGTAGAGGATGGGGAATGAACTGGCCATGGGCGCTTCTTACGTTTCCGTTTGGAGGTCAGTTAGTGGATCCTAAGGCAGGACAACCAATGTTCGATAGTCCCGGCACGGTTGCGGCTCTCGATTATCTGGTCAAGGCGGCTCAAGTAGCTCCTGACGGCATTGAGTCGTTCGGACACTATGAGGCATGGACAAGCATGATGACAGGCAAGTCTGCTTTGCTAATAGAATCGACTGCAGCAGCGCCACTCATGGAGGATCCTACCAAGTCGGCGGTAGTAGGCAAAGTTGGTTACGCACCCCTTCCAAAGGGGCCTGCGGGTAGCTATTCCGGAGTATGGGGCTGGGGGATAGCAATGTCATCCAACGTTGATACAAAGCAAAAGGAAGCTGTATGGGCGTTCATGACATACATGTTATCCGAGCGCATGCAGGAAGAATACCTGGACAATGGCGGTGTCGTTACGCGCACGTCCGGGCATGAAATCCTTGCTAAGCAGGGCCTCCCTTACACTGATGCGGTTATTCAGGCTCTTGCTCAGGCTAATGATCTGTCAGCCTTAGGCATGAGTGTAGTGCCGAAGATCCCGGAATGGATGGAAGTGGTTGAGCTGATGGGAACCTATGGATCCATGGCTGTTGCAGGTCAGTTGAGCGCTGAGGCGGCAGCACGGCTTACCCAACAGACTGTTGAAGAAGTTATGAAGTAGAAAGCAAGCAATGAGTACGTACTTCCTGGGCCGCAGAATAGAATCATGCGGCCCAGGGTACTCATGCGGGAAAGTTTTTCACAAGCGCTATCTGGAGGTGGCAGCATGAAGGGAACTCGACGTACTGGCAAATGGGTGCTTCCAGTGTGCTTCATAGTACCTGCGCTTCTGATTGTTACTTGCCTCACCGCCTACCCACTCAGTTTCATAGTACGAATGAGCGTATCTGATTGGACTTATGGAAATCCCTTTTCTTCAGCTCGGAGTATAGGGCTCAGCAATTTTCGGGAGCTTTTCTCCGGGGAAAACGGTGGACTTAGGCACGCGATGAAGCTTACAATCTTGTTCCTGGTAATGGCAGTACCGGCAGAGGCTATTTTAGGGACATTAATAGCATTGCTGCTCAACCGGAAATGCATCAAGGGTGCATCTGTAATGGTAGGATTGATGACAATTCCTATGGTGATGATGCCTTCGATGGTAGGGACGGTGCAGAGACTGCTTTTTCATCCTCAAGGCGTATTGAACTACTTGCTGGAAGTGGCATTTGGTGTAACTGTGAATTGGTACAGTGCGAGCAATGCAATGATAGCTGTTGTATTGGCTGATATATGGCAATGGACTCCGTTTTTCATTCTCACGTGTTACGCGGGAATACAGGCGCTTCCACATGAGCCGCTGGAGGCGGCACGTGTGGATGGTGCGAATTGGTGGCAGTCGCTGAAGTGGGTTACTTTGCCTCTGCTTGCGCCTGTTCTCTTGGTCTCAATTCTGATTAGGAGCATGGAGTGCCTACGGAATTTCGATATGATTTTCAACTTTTTTGGCGGTGGGCCGGGGAATGCTACGGAGACGTTGCCTGTTTATATTTATCGGCAAAACATATATAGCAGAGCCTTGGGACAGGGATCTGCTGCCGGGCTTGTGCTGGTTGCTGTTATGCTAGTGTTATGCTTGGGTTTGGTTAGAGTACTCAAACGAATGGAATTGGAGTGATAATGTCAGATGAAAGTGCGTAAGAACATCGGCGCAATTTTGGCTAACATGGTAGCATGGATCGTCGTCTTGGTATTCATGTTTCCCATATATTACATTGTTTCATCTGCCTTCAAGACTCCGATTCAGACGTACTCGTATCCACCGGTTTGGTTCTTTCGGCCGGTGCTTGACAACTTCGTGGTAGCGCTTAAGGATCTCAACGTGCTCAGTTACATGAAGAACAGCCTAATTGTGGCAACCATTAGTACGGTCGTATGCATGGTTGTGTCTTATCCGGCTGCATATGGCATAGTTAGAATGAAGTCCGCGGCAAGGAATCGTATAGCATATCTTTTTCTCATCATGCAATCCATTCCAACAATTTCTGTAGTCATTGCTTTCTTTTTCATTGCTCGTGACATCGGTTGGCTTGATACGCGCAAGCTTCTGATAGTGGCGTACCTGTATTGGAACATTGCATACGCCGTATGGCAGCTACGTGGTTTTATATCGGGAATTCCAGTGGAGATTGAAGAAGCAGCTTATGTAGACGGATGTAGTCGATTTATGATTCCATTTCGGATAACTCTGCCTCTTGCTGCCCAAGGAATTATTGCCACAGCGATATTCGTTTTCATCACAGCCTGGAATGAGTTCGTGTTTGCGTTCTTTCTCACATTTACCGAAGCCCAGACGATACCGCTTACGACGAGCCTATTCATGACGCACACAGAAATACTCTGGGGCCCTATGTTCGCCACGGCCACCCTAGCCTGTGCTCCTGTGGTGGTATTCGTGCTTCTTGTTAGGAATTACTTCGTGGGAGCCTTGACGTATGGCGCGATTAAGTGAGCAGAAGCCGGCGCCGGTGCATGCAAGCCTGTTTGGTGTGCTTCAACTTTTGAGCAGGTGAGGTGGTCGTTTTGCGAGAGGGAGTTGTGGCAGATCATGTTGTAAGCGTAGACTTAGGCGGAACAAAGATGATCGCAGGTATCGGGGACAGTGAAGGCAAACTAAGGGGCATGCTTAGGTGGCCGACACATGAAGCCGATGATAGCGTGGTAGATAGATTGGTTCGCCTAATACGGGTTGCTGTGGACAAGTCCGGAATGCCATGGGAGAGGGTAGGCGCGATTGGGGTTGGGGCACCGGGAGTTACAGATGTTAAGCAGGGTGTCGTCAAGTGGGCGCCAAACTTGAGGTGGCGTGATGTACGTCTGAAGGAGATATTGGGATCCGAGTTTGATGTGCCGGTAGTTGTAGATAACGATGTCAATATGATGGCCTTTGGAGAGTATCGATATGGTAGCAGGAAATGCAGCGACCCATTTGTGTGTTTAGCCATTGGCACAGGAGTTGGAGGGTGCACAATAGTTGGGGGACGGGTGCTTCGTGGCTTTCATAATTTTGCAGGCGAGTTTGGTTACATGGTTATGGATCGGGAACATCTTGGCAACCGGTACCTGGATCGCGGTTGTCTGGAGATGTTAATAAGCGGATATGGAATTGCTTCACGTGCCAAGGCTTTATACCCAACCGGTACGAACAAGGCAGCCGTAGACGTCTTCCGGGAAGCACGGAACGGGAATCCTAAGGCCATGATGTTTGCTGAAGAAGTGGCTGATTACCTTACGATGGCGATAGTAAACATCGCGTCTGTGGTTGACCCGGAGGTAGTTGTATTGGGAGGGGGAGTTGTGGACGCAAGCGATCTGTTTCTGGGCCGTGTTTGCTCTTGTGTGCAGACCCTTGTCCCGTCTCCACCGGAGATTGTAGTATCAGGACTGGGCCAAGACGCCGGTGTTCTCGGTGGAGTTGCTGCCGCTTGGGAGGTTGCAGTTGACTCGTCACACGATTTTGGGTGTAGTAGTTAGAAACCAAGGAGATGGTCGTGATGCGGTATCGCACTCTGGGAGACACAGACTTAGTAGTGTCAGTGATAGGATTTGGCGGTTGGGCCATCGGAGGAGACTGGGGAGAAGTGGATGATACCCGGTCTGATGAGGCGCTTCGTACTGCTGTAGACTTAGGGATTACGTTCTTTGATACTGCTGACGTCTATGGTTTCGGCCATTCGGAAAGACTGTGCGGGCGCGTACTGAGCTCGGTTCGGGATAGAGTTGTGATTGCCACCAAAGGCGGTCTACGGTGGAATGAGTCCGGACGGGTCTGGCGTGATTGCTCGCCTAAGTATATTACCGGGGCGGTGGAAGCAAGTTTACGGCGACTGCAGACTGATGTCATCGACCTGTACCAAATTCATGCGCCGGATCCCAAGATACCACAGGCTGAAACTATGGAGTGCCTTTCTAACCTAGTTGATGAGGGTAAAATCAGGTACGTTGGAGTATCCAACTATTCGGTGCCTCAGATGCGAGATGCGGCCGGCAAGAGGCGGGTAGACACATTGCAGACATCCTACCATTTGCTCTATCGTGAAGCAGAATGCGAACTACTCCCATACTGCCGCTCCCAGAATATAGGTGTCATCTCCTATGGGGCATTGGCGCATGGTCTTTTGACAGGCCTGATCGACTCCCAACGCGTGTTCCCAAAGAGTGATTGGAGAGCCAGCTCCAAGGAGTTTGTTTCCGAGGGTCTGAAGAGAAACGTGAGTGTGGCCCAATCAGTGGGAAAGCTTGCGCATGAGCTTGGTAAGTCCACAAGCGAACTGGCTATTGCTTGGACCATAGCGAATCCTGACGTGAATACCGTGATTGTTGGAGCCCGGAATTCAGCTCAAGTGAAGATGAATGCGGGTGCTGATTTCCTCGTGCCGGAAGAGTACATGGCCATACTGAACTCACTTGTTTCAGACAAACAGTGGGCGGACGTTCCTTTCCCAAGACCCACATAGGTTGCCCAGGTGGTTTCACCTGTCGATGTAATGCATCGTGAAGAGACGCGTACTCTTGGTAATAGACGTCCATGCCGGGCCTACGTATAAAGCCGACAATCTCAATAGCATAATCGTATTGCGGCTGGCGCCGCATTCGCTACTGCTCAAGAAGCTGACGCCACAACCGAGTAGAACACAGGCTCCCTCGCTTTCCAGGCGGTCTATGGCTTTGTCCGCATGGCGGGCCGTCCGGAGTGCTGCTCCTCTCCCGGTGAGCGAAAGTCCGGAACATGCCTCAAACAGATAGCTGCTCCCATCACGCCGAGGTATAGTATCTGCTGCCATGGGAGGCGGCACACCCAGGCTATGACAGGGAGGCAGAAAGAAGCAATCGCAGACGCCTGCGCAACGTTGCGCGATACGAAATAGAGCACCAGCCATAGTACGCCTGTAGGCAGCACAACCACTGGAGCGGTGAGAATGCATGAGCCGAAAAACGTGGCTATTGCCTTCCCGCCTCTGAATCCAAACCAGACAGGCAGGATATGCCCGATCACGGCTGCAGCCCCGGCCACCATTTGACCTTCCGCTCCTCCTATTGCCCGGCCGGCGATTGCGGCAATCATTCCCTTGGCTACATCCAAGCAGGCTACCAGCACGCCATACCTCACGCCCAGCAGCCTTCCGACATTGAGTCCTCCGGCAGTACCGGAGTTATGTTTGCGTACGTCAATGCCTGCTACCGCTCTGCCCACAATCACGGCAAAAGATACAGAACCTACGCAATAGCCAACGATTGAGGCTAAAAGGAATTGCACAGGCTACACCTCCCTGACAGCAACTTCAATACCGTTTCTCTGATTCGGCACATACTGCATCATTCAAGCCGTACGCGTACGCCTACAGCTCAGGTCCTCTATGACTCAAGCCACGCTGTGTCCATATCAACCGTGACTAACTTAGCATACAGGCCGCCGAGTTCTATGAGTTCCTCATGGGCTCCTTCTTCCACTATCTCGCCTTCATCCAGGACCACAATTCTATCGGCATGGCAGATGGTTGACAGGCGGTGGGCGATGACTATCGTGGTCCTGCCTCCTATAAGCCTCTCCAGTGCGGCTGCAATCTTGGCCTCTGTCTCAGTATCCACAGATGATGTGGCTTCATCCAAAATGAGGATAGGCGCATCGTAAAGGAGAGCTCTTGCTATTGCAAGTCTCTGTTTCTGTCCGCCTGAAAGCCTTACCCCTCGTTCACCTATGTGAGTGTCATACCCGTTTGGCATCTCCCGGATAAATTCGTCAGCTCCTGCGGCAATTGCAGCTTCAATGATTTCTTCTAAATCGGCGTCCGGGCTTCCGTACGCGATGTTTTCAGCGACCGTCCCGTTAAACAGGAACACGTCCTGTAACACCATGCTGATGTGACGGCGAAGAGACGAGATCTTGACAGTGCGGATGTCTATTCCGTCCACCAGAATGCGTCCTTCATTGGGATCATAGAACCTGGGGATAAGGTTAGCCATTGTGGTCTTTCCGACACCTGTGGGACCGACAAGCGCTACCATTTCGCCGGGTTTAATTTCCAGGTTTATGTGCTTTAATACCGGGATTTCGTCATAGTTGAACGAGACATTATCATAGGTTATGTATCCTTCAACACTCTCCAGTTCCACGGCATCAGGGGCATCATGTATATCTGGTTCTGTGTCGAGGACTTCAAAATAGCGGTCTGAGGCAGCCAGGGCTTGTTGAAGGGATTCGTTAAGCCGGTTAAGCTGCATGATAGGCTGGTAAAAGGAAGTGACATAAAGAAGAAACCCGGTGATATCGGCAATGGACATCTGATCTCTGATCGCCATCAAGCCGCCGAACAACACAACTGAGACTGTGCCGAGGCCTGCGAAGAAGTCAATTCCACCGTGAAAACAAGCGCTTATTGACACAGCCTTTGTAATAGCCGAAGAGTGCACCATAATGCGTTTTCCGACAGACTCCATTTCCCGCTCCTCTTGTGTGAACACTTGAATCTCCCGTATCCCGCTGAGATTGTCGTGCAAGGCTGCATTGAGATCGCCCAGTCTCGCCTGGGCATAACGGAACAGGGGACGGACGTACCGGTTATACATGATGAATCCCAGTATGATAAGGGGGATAGGCACCAGAGTGTACTGAGCAAGCCTTGGATTGATTGAAAACAGCACCGCGAACACGCCGAGGACTGTGAGGAAGCTGACGATGACTTCCGGGATCACATGGGCAATCAAGGTTTCAAAATGGTGGGTATCATTGATTGCCCGGGACATGATCTGTCCTGTCCGAGTGGTAGTGTAGTATTTAGGAGAGAGTGTTTGAAGATGTGCGTATATCTCTTTCCTTGCAGCAGCCACACTGCCCCACCCCGCAACGTGGGTAGCCCAGACCTGAAGGGCTCGAAGCGCAGGCTTGAGAGCGTACACCAGAAGTAGGACAAGAGATATGTTGATTACTTGGCTCGCACCGGCAGTCCTATGGACGACGCTTTCCTCAATTATGCTGACAAGGCTTCTTATTAACCAAGGGCCTGCCAGGTTAGCACCTGTCACCCCCAGCATCGCAATGAATGCAAGAACCATCCAACGCCAGTACTCGCGTGAGATTACAATAAGACGCGATATGTGCCGCAAAGTTCAATCACCCCGTGTTATCCTTTCTATGTCCAGGCTATTATGATTGCGCAGTCTACCAGTGCTTCAAGTCCTTCTTCATCTACATTGGCCCTGAAGCGTTTCCTTTACTCCCACAGATATCATTGTTCTTCTTTCAGGGAAAAGTTCCTTCGGAATAGTATCATGTTGGCCCTAACCTTTGAAGCGGATCCTCATGAGATTCGTCAGATGA
>JAAZEW010000185.1 GCA_012512055.1 Bacillota bacterium
AATACCTTTCGCATCTGCAACTTCCATGAGTCTCTTGACAATCCTCGGATCCGCCACGAAAGAAGCGTCCGCATGGGTCAGGGCAGGCCCCTTCCCAAGAGAAGTCGAATACAGGTGCTCTTTGGACCCCGGGACATCAGACGCGGTAGTGCCCTCAAACGCCATAGCCATATCAGGCTCCAGCCTGTAGGACGCAACCTGCGCTCCGCGGCCGCCTACCTCCTCCTGTGCCGTAAAGACTCCCTGAATTGTGAAATTCCACCGCTTCTCCATCATTAGGAGCCTGGCAAGGACAGCGCACCCTACCCTGTCGTCAAAGGCTTTGGCTTTTGCCCTGGTATTACCGATATCCTCATACTTCGTGGCAAAAATAATACCGTCGCCGAGCTTGACGAGTTTCTCCGCCTCATCCTTGTCCTTTGCACCGATATCTATGAACAACCCGGCAATGTCAAACGGCTTGTCCGCTTCTTCCCACTTCTGCAGGTGGATGGGTTTTGCCCCGATTACCCCCGGGACGCGATTCTTGCCTACATAGACTGATTTGGACACCAGCACTCTCGGGTCGACACCGCCGATGGGTTTGAACCTGAGAGTCCCGGATTTTTCGATGAACATGACCATAAGTCCGACTTCATCCATGTGAGCGGCAAGCATGACTTTGGGCCCTTTCCCGTCACCGCTCTTTATGGCAATAACATTCCCTAAGGCATCTGTTTCTACTTTGTCACAGTAGGGGCTGACCTGCTTCCTTATGATACTTGCGACTTCCTGTTCCTGTCCTGAAACGCCGAAGGCTTCTGTGAGGGTTTTTAGAAGCATTTCAATCCCTCCACATACTTCTTATCGAGCCGGACGATGAATTCTGTAAGCAGCCTACCGGCTCGTTCAATGTCAGCGAGACACACGGTCTCAACTGCGGTATGCATATATCGCAGGGGTATGGACACCAGTCCTGTGGGGATCCCGCCTCGGGTGATCTGTATCGCGAAGGCGTCTGTCCCGCCTGGATGAGGACTCGGATCCGTCTGGACGGCAATTTCCAGTTCACCGGCGATAGTCTTCAGCCTCTCGAATATTGCCGGATGGACTGCCGGTCCGATGGAGATGCCGGGACCTTTGTCCATGGAAATGGACTGATACTCAGGGACTGAAGACTGGTCGCCGAATCCCACGTCAATAGCAATTCCCACATCCGGGACTATGCCGTATGTACTGGTGATGGCACCCCTTACTCCGACTTCCTCCTGGACAGTGGCGACACAATACACGTCAGCATGGTGACGCATGTCGCGAAGGATTCGGAGGCACTCAAACATGACCGCGACCCCGGCCCGGTCATCCATGGTCTTCCCTGCCATGAACTTACCCTGCAGCGGGATGGGAGTTTGGGCGAAAGTGATTATGTCGCCCACCTGGACCAGTTCGCGAGCTTCATCACCGGTGAGGCCGACATCGACATATAGGTCTTCCCACTTCACAGATTTCTCCCGCTCTCCGGGATCTTGAACGTGTGGCGGCTTTGCTCCTACAACGCCCGGCAACTTCCTGCGCCCATAGACTGTCACTTCAAGTCCGGGCAGAATCCGCCTGTCAATACCGCCGATTTGAGTTATCCTAAGACAACCCTGATCTTCAATCTTCGTAACCATAAGTCCAATTTCGTCCATATGCGCAGCAAGCATGACGCGGGGATGAGGCGCGCGCCCGATTCCTCGCTTAAGCATAATGAGATTGCCGAGGGCGTCAGTCCGGGCTTCATCAAACAGGCCGGACATTTTCTTCTGCACGACAGCAGCGACCTTGTCCTCATGGCCGGATGCACCGGGTTCTGAGATTATACTGCTCAGGAACTCGGCGAGTCCTATTGTTGCCATACCCAACCCTCCATTCACCAAAACTCTCACACAAGAAGAAGTTTCTACCAGGCTTCATATCTTCTTCGACAATAGCCTAATTCCTGCTACATCCCGACAAGTTTCAAGGTTAACCAAGTATGTCCCAGCCACTGCGGAGAGCTTGATCCGTGATGTCCCGTGGCTTTAGCCTGTCCGCTTCGGTCTGTACGTATTAGGGGCTGAAAGGCGCACCAAAATGATCGTATCCCCTGGTAACGAGGGTCCGCTTGGCGCCGTCACTGCCTACCAAGACCACGCCTTCCGTCTCAAGTGTAATATGCCCAACTATATGCATGGTTCCACCGACATTCGACAGTGCGTCGCGGACCGTGTCAGCAAATTCAGGCGGGAACGTGAATACCAGCTCGAAATCTTCACCCCCGGACAATGCCCATTCAAGAGGGTCACATCCCAGGAGTTTTGCGGCAAGCAGCGTGGATTCTCCTATTGGAACTACGGCTTCCCTAATTGCCGCTCCGACTTTGCTCTCCCTGGCAATATGATGGATATCCCCTGCCAGCCCGTCGCTGATGTCCATCATAGCGCTTACCACGCCGGTTGAGGCAAGGACGCAGCCCTCACGCACTCTGGGCACAGGCTCCAGGTGCGCCTTTATCAATTCGTCAATCCAATCTGTGCCGGATTCCAAGTTCGGCGATGAAGCTCCTGCTCCAGCCAGGTCTGGAGAGGGGCGGGCCTGCATTCCCGGCTGTTCCGGCTGCACCCGCTGTTCCGGTTGTCCCGATTGTGGCGACTCTCCCGACTGTCCCGATTGCGGCGACCGGCTCGGCTGCACCGGATGCTCCGATTGTCCCGGCTGCACCCCTGCCTGCCCAATGCGTTGCGCAGCCTGCCTGGCAGCTTCACTGTAGATCCGGGTGGGCCCATCTTTACGCCCAAGTTTCCTTAGAGACGCCAACCCCGCTGCAGACCTGCCAAGAGGGCCTGTAACTGCGGTAAGGTGACCAGGGGCAGGACCTAGCCTGGTGACAGGGGAATCGGCTGAACCGAGGATTGCAATGTTCAGCACCATGGCTTTTGGAGAGCTTACGATGTCTCCGCCTACCAACTGCACACCGAATTGCCGTGCAATATCCAGTATTCCCTTGTAGACACCTTCCACATAGGCGTCATCCGCCCAGCCGGCCAGGCCCATGGATGTCAGAGCAAACAAGGGAACTCCTCCCATAGCTGCGATGTCACTGATATTTACCGCAAGCGCCTTCCAGCCGAGTTGCCAAGGGCTTATGTATTCCCTTTCAAAGTGAACTCCTTCAACCAGCATGTCACAAGCTGCCAGAAGCTTACCGCGCGGAGGGAGAATAACCGCAGCATCATCACCGATCCCCAGCACAACGCCTGCACCGCCTGTATCGCCTGCATCAATCCACTGCCTGATGCGTTCAATAAGCCCGAACTCTCCGCCGTTTATTCTCATTTGCGATTTCTACCAGCCCTTCTCCCTAACATCGAATCGCCGGCACTTCCTGAGTCACTCATAGCAAAACAGATAACGATGGCCGTATCTTGTGTGACTCAACCCGTGGCCTGACAGGAGCCCATAGTCCGCGAAATAGGACACTTCCAGATCCGATAATTGCACGTCACAACCGGCGTGCGTCTGCCGTTACCCGATCCACGCGCAGTACGGATGTGACACAGATACAACACAGAAGCGATATTCGCACAACATAAGTGCGCCAGACCCATATAGTATAAGCTAAATCTCCACGACTTGCCCGCCGGTCATATCTTGGAGATCCTTAGCATTCAGTTGAAACACGGAGTTGGGCGTACCACCTGCCGCCCATATCTTTCCATATTGGAGTAGGTCTTCATCAATGAAAGTGCGAATGTCTTGCAGATGCCCAAGGGGGGGAACACCACCGATTGTAAAGCCCGTAGTAGTACGGACAAATTCGGCATCTGCCTTTTCGATTGGTTCGCCTATGTAACCTGCAATCCTCTTTTCGTTGACTCTGTTAGAGCCGCTAGCAATTACTAGGATAGGCTGGCCTGTTCGTTTTCCCCGGAAAACCAAAGACTTAGCAATCTGTCCTAATCTGCATCCAACACTATTTGCCGCGTCAACCGCTGTCCTCGTAGTGTTAGGCAGTTCAACAACTCTACAGTCAAAACCCAGTGATTTTAGAAGATCCTGTATCTTCTGCGAAGCAGAGCTAAGTGTCCCAGACATCCCTTCTACCTCCTCAACCTACGTAGCAATAGTGCTTAGCTTCTTTAAATATGGTAGCCGAAACAGACGACCACTGCAATACGCTGTCAAGTGTAGAAGACCCTGAGATTTTCCGGGCATCATATATAGTGTGTCACAATACTCGTGACAGCGCCTTAGGCTTTCAACGATGCTGTCCGGTTTTCGACGACTTAAACCCTGATCTGTATTTGAAAAGTAAGCGTCAAATACAGCGGGTGAGAGTTACCGTGTACGCCAAGGTGCCATTGCGAGGCTTGGAAGGGACTTGCCAACTCCTATCGAATATTAGTATTAACAGGGAATCTGACACCGCTGAATCCGGAACCAAGCACTACAGGCTACACTCAAGAGCCCTTTATTGCAGCTGGGCAGGATTATCTCATCCTAACCGGCATGATCCCGGGTGGTGACTCTTTCATCCTTACGTTGCAGCAGAACAAAGGTTAGGGGGTGTTGCAATGGATCCTTTGCTTCACCGGGTTATTGGTAACCTCATTCACATATGGCAAGCCAATGAACATGCACGTCTTATTCGTTACGCGAAATCGGAAGATGAGGAAGTAAGGCAAAAGGCGCAGCAAGCCTTGAAAACAAGAGACTGTCTTGCATATGCGGGACTGGGATTCGCTATAGTAGTCGGACTCGGATCGCTCATACGCGAAGCGTCTAAGCAGTTGTTTGGAGCGGGTACTACAAGAAAGCTGTAACTGTTGAAATGCATGACATTCCGGG
The DNA here is from genome assembly GCA_012512055.1 of Bacillota bacterium. The sequence continues at coordinate 4,849 of JAAZEW010000185.1, forward strand.
AGTTGGCGACAGGAAAATCGAAAATGTCTGGTCCAGGGATTTCACCCTGATCACCATAGGCACAATCATATCTGCCATAGCCAGCCAAACCATTAACCTTCCCATGAGCCTTATGGTCTTTGATGAGACAGGCTCTACCTTATTGTCTGCGTTTCTCTTCATCGCAGGAATGATTCCCGGCGTAATTCTGCCCATATTAATCGCTCCGGTTATAGACAGATATCCAAAGAAGAGAATCATAGTCGGCTTGGATTATCTTACCGGAGTTCTGTTTTTGCTTATTGCTTATGTGGTTAGCATTACAGGATTCAATTACTCTCTTTATTTGTCTTTTAGCTTGATAACGGGGATTATTGGTACTGTCTATAGATTGACATACCAGGCTTGGTTCCCGGATTTGATACCTGTTGGTTTTGAACAACAAGGTTATGCAGTTTCTTCGTCAATATATCCTACTGTCATAGTCATTATGTCACCTATTGCAGCCTATTTATATAAAACTCTCCCAATGAGCACGTTGTTTGTGATTATCGGCTTGCTTACAATCCTGGCAGCGACTTTTGAGGTTTTCATAGCCGACGTACACAGTCAGCACGTGGATAGCAGATTTGATTTTCACCGGTATAAAGCTGATCTCCTGGGAGGATTCAGCTTCCTGAAGGAAGAAAAAGGAATCAGAAATATCTACACCTATGTGAGCATAGCCGGTGGGACTGCGTATGGATTGTACTTGATGGTGCAAGCCTATTTCCAGACCATGAGTTTTCTAACAGTCACTATGCTCGCATTCCTAAGAAGCGCCGAGACAATCGGTAGAATTCTTGGCGGAGCAGTTCAATATAAAGTGGACATACCGCCAAAGAAACGGTATGGGATCACTAAATTTGTGTATTTCTTCTATGAGACTATGGATCTCATACTATTGTTTATTCCTTATCCTTTTATGATTGTAAATCGATTCTTGTGCGGGATTTTCGGTATGACATCGGCTACACTGCGGGAGACCAGCGTTCAATCCTATTTGCCTGGTAATATGAGAGCCAAAGTAAATGCTGTGTTCAATGTCTTTATGACTTTGTCAACAATTCTGTTTCAGATTGTAGCCGGATTCTTAGGGGATCGGATTGGTTATAGGAAGGTTGTAGTTATATTGTCTGGGATTGCCCTGTTCACTATATTCATTTTCATAGTAATTCCTTCTGATGAGAATAGGAAAGTATACGAGG
>JAAZEW010000186.1 GCA_012512055.1 Bacillota bacterium
AACCGCTCGCCAAGGACTCGACGCCGATCGCTGTACTCTTATGACCGCTCGCGCAAGAACTGACGCCTGTCGCCGTGCTATAGAATCCGCTCGCTACCGCTGATTCACCCAATGCCGTGCCATAATAGCCGGATGCATTGGCATTAGCGCCAAGCGCCGTACTGAGAGAATGCGTAGCTTGGGCACCCTTACCAATGGCAGTAGTATTATAGACCTCTACTTCACCAATAACTACAAGTGCATTTGGGTCATCCACCTCTTTATAATCGGGATGCGGCCCATATGACAACCCACTTTCACAGCCGGAGACAGAATTCTGGCCGATGGCAATGCTGCCGGAATTATGAGCGATTGATCCGGCGCCATAAGCCGCGCTACCAACACCCCTAGCGGTAGAAGAGGCGCCAGACGCCGTACTGTTCACGCCAGTGGCAAGCGCTCCGGCGCCAAATGCCGAGCTATCATCGCCACCGGCATTCGCTGCATTGCCATAGGCAGCGCTTTTTGATCCGGTTGCTTTTGCATCGTTACCGACGGCCGTACCATTGTAGCATGAGGCTTCGGCAGAATAACCAACTGCGGTACCATAATCGCCGCTCGCTTTAGCATTTGTCCCGATAGCAGTGCTCCAATCACCGGAAGCAACAGCGCCCACGCCGAATGCTGCCGCGCAAGGCCCGGAAGCCTTGGAATAAGAGCCAACAGCAGTTCCCCTATCCGCTCTGACTTCGGCGTTCCAACCTATCGCTACAGCGTAGTTGTCCATCCGCGTATTACTTCCAATTGCAACGGAGAACGTTCCCAGCACAATATCCTCTCCGATTGCAATATAAGACTCGTCAATGTTAATATAATCCTCCGTGCTGGATGCAGTAGCGCCCCCAGCCGCGAAACTGGCAGCCCAAGCTGCACTTGTCACTGTTAACTGTAAAGCAAAAGCGATCAATAGGGCCAAAGTCTTTCGCGATAGTTCCTTCATTAACACTCGGACTATCTCCTTTAACCTGCGTCTGGCAAGTAGCCTTATCCAAAAATCATTGGAATATAGACTTGCCGGATTGAGGTTTAGCAATTTTAACTTTTAGCAACTTAAAGGTTATGGTATCCAATCCGATTTATTGTCCAAACAATGCTTCAATGGCGTCATCCCATTTAAAAGAGTTTAGCTGCCAGCGATCCTTCGCCTTGTAAAAGACGAATTGCCAGCGAACCAAGTGTTTTTCGTGTTTGATCACGTAAGTATACCTCAGGCAGACCTCAGACACTACCTCTTCTTTGACCAACCTATAGCCGCAGGGTTGCCCGAATCTTTCCTCCACAAACACCTGGTTCTTTTCTGCTTGTTCCTGGACTTGCTTTAGTTCCACAACAGGAAAGGGCCATTGGGAGCCAATAAGAACGAAAGCCTCTTTGATCTGGTCTTTCGCTACATGGTCAATGACTGCTTCACAATAAGACCTCGCTTCGATACCGTCAAGAAAACCAAGCTCTTGTCCCCGGCAAACTGGGATTATTAAGAGTAAGAACAGCAAAACAATTGAGAAAACCGCTTTGAACTTCATCGTGCAACCTCCATTTATTATCTAAACCTATCAGGTCTATTTACACTCTTACACATTTCTTGGTTTCCTAATATTACCGAAAACAGACATCTGTTGCCCTGTGAGAACATAACCTAAATCAATGAATTTCGCTGTCTCTTTCGTGAGTCCTGTATAGTTATGTATCTATTTCCAAATATAGTTTAGGGAACAAATTCTCCCCATTCTATATGTCCCATCGGCTGCCAATTTTTCATTGTTCAACTATTCCTAAGAGTTGAGAAGAGACATCTTTGTATTCGCACAGGCTCTTGTAACCTAGGGCAGAGTGGAGGAGAGCCATCAAAGTTGAAAGAGATCGTAACAGAAGGCTCTGGGCATCTTTCGGAGGTCTTCCGCGCTTTTCCGTCTCTCCTTCTCCATGCACACAGCCACATGCCCCGAGAGCCTCATTGCCACTTGTCCATAAACCCTGTGATAGCGTGCCTGGCACAATAATATAATAAGTAAGAAAACAGCTATTTGTAGGAGGTAGTGACCATAAGCCGTATAAATAAAGGAAAAGAAATTACGTGAAAAGAAATTTGATGAACTGGGTGAGACTATTACGTGTCTTGACACTCCCCTGCCTTTAGGAATGGGAAGCGTCAAGTCCCCAATTAAGGCAAGGCACTCAAGTATCCGGTACGAAGGGGGAATTGTTCAAATGAATAAGAGCGTTAATAGTATAATCATCCATTTTCTTGTTATGCTTGTCGTTCTATCAGGTGCTTGTCCCTGTTCATCTCAACAGAGGGACTTTGAAGGGACACCTAGGGTCTGGATGAATGTCTATTATCCCGCGGATTTGGTGGACACCGACAAATGGAAGTATGTGAGCGCCAATGTGGATACCGTTTCTTTGTTTATTGATTATTTGAATGAAACCGACAGTGATGCAATCAGGGAGTTTGCCGACATGCTAGAGAGAACCGGTATCAAACTCGGCGTGGAATGTGCAGGCATTTGCGACTGGTATGCCGATGAGTACGTAGCCGGCACAGACAGCTTGGGGAGACTCAGCGCCCAGCTGGAGATAGGTAGGCTCAAAAGGCTAAAGAAAGCCGGTAAAAACGTAGATTATATCATCTTTGACCATCCGCTCACGCGGGCGATTTATCCCAATGAAGATTACAGCCTACCGGCGCGCATGACTTACGCTCAAGCTGCCCAACAGCTCGCTTATGCGATGACTTATTGGAAGAAGGAATATCCCGATGTAAAATTCATCTATTGCGTCAATTTCCCAAACCACGGATGGAAGGGTGGCCTGGCTTACTATGAGCTTGTAGATAAATATGGGAGGGGGGATTTCTATGAGGAATTTCAGGTCGTGCTTTCAGCTACAGAAAAAGCGGGAGTCAAATTCTACGGACTGCTTGCAGATAATCCATACGATTATGCCACAGGGAAAAGATACAGCAGCCAAGAGAAGCTAATTGCAAATATTAATTGGATGGCAAGGTTGTTGGATCTTGAAAAAGAGGTGAAGAGCAAAGGATTGGTGTTCGCATTATTCTTCAATTCGGAGACACCTGGCACCGAAGGCCCTGAAGGTGAGTATTACAGGCAGACGATATCATATATTAATGATTACACAGAAAAGGGGGGCCGGCCAGACATCAATGTTATAGAATCCTGGTATAAATATCCTTTAGAGTCTGTACCCGAAAACGAAAAGTATTCCATGACATATATCGTGAAGGATGTTATCAAACAGATCAAGTTCGGGCAGAAGGCTGACCTGTCCTCAATTGATTTGAGCATCAAAAACCCTGTCGTGAATACTACTTATGTAGATAATTGGCAGTTTGAAGGAAAGGTGGATGGCTGGATCGACCAGTCGGATATTGAGGAAATGCGCTCGGTGGACGGTGCACTGTACATCAATTGCAATGGGAATGATCCTTACATCCTTTCACCGGAAAGGCTAGATATTAATGCGAAACGTTTTAAGAAACTGCACATCCGAATTAAGAATATGACACCCTCCAAGTCATTGAAGGTATTCTTTATCACCGACTCTGATTCGAATATGGACGAACGGAAGTCCTATGTTGCACCTCTTGCTTCCGGTGCCGGCGGGTATACAGATGTGTACATTGATCTAGCATCAAACAGCCTTTGGAAAGGTACCATTACAAGGTTAAGAATTGATCCGGGTGACCAACCAGGAGATGTGTATATTGATTTCATTTCTTTAGAATAAAGTATAGGAAATTATATTCAAGATTGAGGGTATAGTTCGCCCCATTTGGATAATATCAAATCCGAATAGGATTCAGATCTTTTTCATGTCTGATCCCCTAGCCAAAACTATACACCACCCAGTAAGA
>JAAZEW010000187.1 GCA_012512055.1 Bacillota bacterium
ACGTATTTTGACGTAACATGAACTATTAAGACGATACGTAAGCAATTATCTGAATCTTGGATATACTTCCCTCTGCTTACAAATCAAGGATGAACCCTAAGGACGCTCGGGTCAATCATCCCTGGGGATGATATTGAATGAATGCAATCCCTTGCTAATCAAGGTTGTCTCGCAACTCTTGCATCATCCCGAGGGATGATAGAAAAACCCGTGTCGGGTTGGCTAGATTGTCTCTGTTTTCTTGGCTGGACTGTCTGAGCTTCTTGAGGAGCAGACTTCAAGGATGTGCTTCACGGCAAAGAAGGTAGGGGCTTCACGCTTTGGTGAAGCCCCTGGCATCGATAGAATCCCTTATTACGGCCTGTCCTTAGCGGCAGGCCTTGACACGCATGTTGGGCGTTATGCCTTTGTCACAGGAATCATGTAACCTATCAGTACAGTCCCAACCTTCGATCAAAACTTGAAGTTCACTCCGAGAGTCAATCCTCTTACAGTGATGGTTCTGGCTTCGGGCTGCTCCCAAGGAATTGGATCGCCGTTGTCACCATCTTCTGCAATATCAAACCATATGTACTCATCCCCGTTAAACTGGAAAAGCGATGGGACGCCTGTCAAAATTGAGGCATAGTACCCTGCCTCAACTGACCACTGGTCCGTAATCTGATAAGCCAGGGCAGCGCTTAAGTCGAGCGTAGTGATTCGGATAGCATCCGTCGCTTTATGGGGGGGCACCTCTTCACTGAACAGAAGCTCCCACTCATATGAAGCTTCCTCTGCTTGAGCCGGAGTCACATGAAAACCTTCGCTATTGGGAATCTCTTCTGTGTACTCGTAGTACCAAGACTCGTATGCAAGAGTTGCATCTGTCTCCGCAGTTCCGAATAGAAGACCCGCCTTTGCGCCTGCCTTAAGCGCCAACCTATCAGCCAGAGCATATGTGCCGTTAATACCCACTAGCGGACCGGTAGCACTCACGCTCACCTTGCTACTTAGATCATAGCTGCTCCTGTAACCCCACCACTCACGGTAGTAATCCCCCCCAACTTCATATTCGCCTTCATCTTCCTCGATAAGATCTAGCTCTGTCGACAGACGCTCGTTGAAGGTCGCCCTACGTACACCGCCTGAAAGACCCGCCTCCCAACCCTGCCCGGAGAATGTCTTAGTTACATAGCCATCAAGCGCGGACATGGACAGGGTCTCTTTCCCCGCTAGACCGGCTTTCTGCCAGACGAGAAATTCATCTTCAAACCAAGGCAGCTTTATCCAGTACCACTCGGGATCTCCGTTCAGCGTAGTTGTAGCGCTTGACGAAAAGAACATGTATTCGCTTTCGAGCTCCACGTCAACTTCATCTACACGGCTGATGCCCCAGTATGACCCGCCTACTGAAATGGAAGGCAATATGAAGTACTCCCCTGACAGAATGAAACTCAATCCCGAACCGGGCTGTAGCACCAGCTCGTTCTCGTCCTTATGTGGCGGGGGTTCCCACTGGAGAGTCAAGAGTCCGTTCGGATATTCCTCAACCTCATACGTACCATAATCCGCAACCCACTCATCCGCACCTACGACACCCGGGTACCAGAGCTTTAGGTCAAGTTCGACCTGCTGGGCAAAAGCCGGCACTGAAACAAGACTGAGAACCAACACCAATAACACGATCCCGAACACCTTTGTCATGCTACTACCTCCTTGATGCATTTTGACGGAACATGACCATAAAGAAGACCAAGAGCAGCGAACAAGTTGATGGTTGGAGGTGCCTATCTACCCCTGCAAAACAAGAATGCAGCGTTAGCCTGCTTGGGTCAATCGTCTCTAGGGATTATATTGAATAGTCGGAAGGTTGCTGTACTTAGAGTTGTCCCGGGACTTATCTATCATCCTGAGGGATGATGCGGCAGCTTTCGTTGGGCCGGTTGAATTGTCGAGGTATCTTAAGGAGCAAATTTGGAGGTTTCGGTTCAAGACAAAGAAGGTAGGGGTTTCACCCTTCGGCGTCACCCCTACCCCGGATAAGATCGCTTGTTATGGCTTGTTCTCGGATAGCACGTTAATGCTTCCGCGTGATATTAGACCTTTATCGGCAGAGTCACGCAACCCTCCAATACTGTCCTGGATGCCAATCAGAACCTGAAGTTCACTCCGAGAGTCAATCCCCTTACTGTGATGGTTCTTGCTTCGGCCTGCTTCCATTTCCACCCGGGTTCCGTGTCTTCAGCCGACTCCTCCGTCATGTATTCCGGGTAACAGTGGTATAGAGACGGCATTCCCTGCCAAATCGACGCATAGTAGCCTGCCTCGACTGACAACTGCTCCGTGATCCGGTAAGCCAGGCCGGCGTTTAAGTCATAAGTGACGATTTGGATAGTGTCTGTAGGTTTGTGGTCCGTCCTTTGCCTATCATCACGTTCCCACTCGTAGGGGTCCTCTCCTGCTTGAGCCGAAAGCACATTAAGCTCTACGCCATTATTCACCTCTTCTTCGTGATAGTACCCCCAAGTCTCAACTATCCACGTGGCGTCCGTCCGGGTATTTCCGAATAGAAAACCCGCTTTTGCGCCTGCCTTAAGCACCAACTTATCAGCCAAACCATATGTGCCCTCAACACCTACTTGTGGACCGATAGCACTCACGCTCACCTTGCTACTTAGATCAACGAGGAGCTTCCGACCCTCCCACACATGGTAGTCTCCCTCCCCGTTTTCTCGATCGTATTCACGTTCGCCGGTCACATCGAGCCCTATTGAGAGATGCTCATTGAAGGTAGCCCAACGCACACCACCCGAAAGGCCTACCTCCCAGCCCGGCCCGGAGAATGTCTTGGTTTCATGGACATCAAGCGCGGACATGGACAGGGTTTCTTTCCCCGCAAGAATCGCTTCAGCTTCTTGCTATGGCAGGGGGAGTTCATCCTCGAACCAAGGCAGCTCAATCCAATGCCACTTGGAATCCTCGTTCTTGAGCTCAACACCTACTTCGGCTGCAGGGCTGAAGCCCCAGTATGATCCGCCTACCGAAATGGAAGGAAATATGAAGTACTCCCCTGACAGAATGAAACTCAGTCCCGAACCGGGCTGTAGCACCAGCTCGTTCTCGTTCTTATGCGGCCAGGGCAACTGTTCCTCCGGATCGCTGGGAACAATATATGTACCGTAATCCGCAACCCACTCATCCACACCTACGACATCGGGGTACCAGAGCTTCAGGTTAAGTTCGCCCTGCCGGGCAAAGGCCGGCGCTGACACGAGACTGAGGGCCAACACCAATAACATAATCCCCAATGCCTTTTTCATGTTACTACCTCCCTCATTTATCTTTATATGACATAACCACGAGTGCGCTTACCCGTGTTAACAAACCGAGAATGCAGCGGATTCAAGGGATGAAAACGACAGGAGTCCGCAGCCTGCGGATGCGCGAGGCGATGTCCGGAATCAGGCACGCAAAGGAAAGATACGAAGCAGATCAGCAAGGCAAAATCAATGGAGGCCCGTCCTTCTGGCGGCCCCTTCGGAAGACGCGAGAAACCGCGCGAAACTGACGAGAAGCTCCTTTCTGTTGGATACATCGAGCTTGTGGAAGATATGCCTCAGATGTGTCTTGAGCGTGCCTTCTGAAACACACAACCTCTCCTGAATCTCATCGTTTTTCATTCCTTTCAGAAGCAGCACAACAACCTCCAACTCCCGGCGGGTCAGAGAGTATTCAGTAGCCATAAGGTCCAACACGTAATGGTCAATAGCAGCTTCGACCTGATAAGACGGCTTTCGTTTCGACGATAGGCCGGTAGTGGACGATAATGCGTAAAACGCGCCAGAAGCCTCTGCACTATCCTCGCCTTCATGAACAATAGTCCCGCTCATCCCTCTTTCATTACATACAGCCCCCTCATGAGTCAAGGTCTCCTCGAGCCTCACCAACCCTATGACTCCAAAAAACAGAATCAAAGTCGCCACCAACGACATGTTGCTGAAGCCGGCCTCGCCTATGGGCAGAAATCTTTCGACAAATAACATGCCAAAGAAGATCAGCCAGACATTCAGTCCGAGACCTATACCATAGTACGTGCTTAGCCGATCCCGAGGAGCAATATCAGCGAGACTGACCCAAAGAAAGACATCGATACATGCATAACCGCCTTGGATAAGCGTTTGGGCAATCAGGTATCCGGGGATACCCGACAACGGCAAGAGTGAAAGCAAAGGCATGGAT
>JAAZEW010000188.1 GCA_012512055.1 Bacillota bacterium
CCCTTAGAGACCGTGCTCTTAGGCAACATCCTGACAGCGTTGATAAGCATCCCTTTTATGCTGGGATCATCGCCGGGTTCCCGCGGATGGTTGCTCCTTGCGGTAACAGGTATATTTCAACTCGGCCTCCCGTATCTCCTATATACTACTGCCATCCGGCATGTTACCGCTCTGGATGCAATACTCATTGCGACAATCGAGCCGATTTTGAACCCTGTCTGGGTCCTTTTGGCAATCGGCGAACGCCCCGGGCCTTGGGCGCTGGTGGGAGGGACGGTTGTTCTGTTGTCTGTTACAGTTCGCAGCGGAAGCACGGCTATTGCCGGCAACTCTCGCAAAGCCCGTGACACCGCCACGGCTGTTGGCAGTGACTCTGCGTCCGACCGCAGTGCGGTTACTCCTAGGTGATGGAGTCTCGAGCACATTTTTGGAATCAGTGTTCGAAAACCGAACACGCCAGGGGTCCTCAGGAAGGACGTGTACTATTTTCGAACACGGATCAGGGTTCTGGTGTGCGATATTCGAACATGTTCTTAAGAAATAATCTTAGACGTGCCACAAAATCGATCACGCCCATGAGTTCGATGTAAGTAATTCGCTCACATGCCTCGTTGAGGTGTTCGATTTTCGAACACGTCATTGGAAACCGTGTGCTATTTTCGAACACACTTTCAGAAATAAGCTTGAGGATGGCTGGAAATCAATTATTTTCCGGGAGCCGTGTCCTATTTTCGAGCACACCTTCCGGGTTTGGTGTTCGATTTTCGAACACGGAACCTAAATGACGCCACATCTTAAGCGACTTCCGATGTCGCCCGATCGAAATCCGAACACAAGTTTGGAGAACCGTGTACTATTTTCAAACATGTTTTTGGAGTCCGTGATCGAAAACCGGACACCCTGGTGGCTCTGAGGAAATTGGAAGCTGTCGAGAACATACAGAGGGCGCATGGCTTGCCACACGCTCTCGTCGCTTGCCACGCGCTCTCGTCACTTGGTGGGAATCCAGTAATTCGCCCCTACTTATCAAGGGACCTGAGGAACTCCTCGAGTTTTTCCGCTTCTCCTTCTTTCATTCTGTACGTGTGCTTCTCCTCAGGAAACTGCAGTTCTTTTATGTCGCCTACATAGTCGGATATCGCCTTTACAATCAGATCAGCCAGGCTTAGGTACTTCTTGACGAATCTCGGGGTGAAGGCCTCGACTAATCCGAGCATGTCCCCGCTTATGAGGAGCTGGCCGTCGCAGTGGATTCCTGCACCTATACCTAAGGTAGGGATAGAAAGCCTCTTGGTGATTGCCTCCCCGACTTCAGGCGGAATCGCCTCAAGGAGGATGGAAAACGCACCTGCTTCCTCAATCGCAATAGCGTCCAGCATAAGCTCACGCGCAGCCTCGGCCGTACGTCCCTGAGCTTTGAAGCCGCCCAGTTGTCCTGAGCTCTGCGGAGTAAGCCCTATGTGCCCCATAACAGGAATACCTGCTTCAACAATGGCTTTTATCTGCTTTTCGACTCTCCTTCCGCCTTCGAGTTTGATAGCGTCCATCTCTGCCTCTTTCAGAAACCTTCCCGCGTTTTCTACGGCCTTCTCCACTGATGACTGGTAAGACATAAAAGGCATATCCCCGATGACAAAAGTATTAGGCGCACCTCTTCTCACTGCGCGACTGTGGATTATCATCTCATCCATGGTTACCGGGATAGTTCCTGGCAGGCCATATACGACCATGCCGAGAGAATCTCCGACAAGCAACATTTCAATTCCTGCCTGTTCAGCAAAGGACGCCAGCGGATAATCATAGGCAGTGAGAAAAGTCATTTTCTCACCCCTTGTCTTCATATCCAAAAAATCAAGAACCGTCTTCTTGCCCATCCGATTTTTCCGCCTCCTCATTATTTAAGTCACGCTGCCTGACCCAAGGGATACAGGCGCTACCGGGCACACGAATTGGCCGACACATACACTGACTGCCGGACATGCTCACCCAGGTGATGCCCACCCAGGTACACGTCAACTGACACACGTGTCAGCCGATGTGTGCGCTAACCGGCTGCCCACCGACGGACAGATAGGACAGCTCACACAATGTAGCTAACGGCCCACATGATGGAACCTGGGAGCTGCAACAAACGCTAATCCGCGCTTTGTCAGCTCCTTCGCCGTCTTGTTCACGGCATTATGCTTCTCCAGGTAATTATGGGTCAAGGCGTCCCAGTCACCACTGTCGATGATCTCTTGTTTGTTCCTGAAGTAGTCCAGGATACTGGATGTATGTCCTCCGGTTTCCGCCAGTTTTTGCTCAACTTCCACATCCCCGCCTTCATGCTTGGCCGAGATGTTCGGGACGCTTTCAGCAAGTTCCAGGACGTCATTTCTTCTGTCGTAAGGCTGGCGCACAATGCTCCTCCACGTTTCAACAACATGGTGCTCGAAGCGCACAACATCCTCCAGCCCCAAACCCTTCCTAAAGTACGATGTAGTCTTAATCGTGTCATTGTCTGTAGAATTACTCCAGTTGAAGCCTGCCAGCGGGCTGGTCCCGTCTGCCCGGGCAAACAACTTCGCGCCGATTAGCGTCCAAAGGGCAGCGAACGGGTTATCATTCCCCATGAACACGGAGATTTTGAACTTGATGTCAACTCCCAGCTTATAGAGGATGTAACCTAGCACTACCGTTCCGGGATTTGTGTTAAGGACTTCACTGATGCCGTAAGTCGTATGATAGTAGAGGAATTCATCAATCCACTTGAGCGCGTAATCGTTTGGCGCTCCTATACCTCCGAAGTAGCCGGTTATCGTTTCAGGCCCGCCAAGGTGCACGTTGGAACCATCAGTACCCTTTGTATCCAGAGTCTCGACGTATGTTGCACCCATTACCTGCATGGCTGCGGCAAACGCTATGGTATCCCCGTTGTCTTGCTCCTGCTCTTTCATCTTCCGGACTCTTATGAACCGTCCGGGCATCAATTCTCCATTGCTGACTGCTTGTTCTGCCTCCAGGCGAAGCCACGGAAAATACTGCGCTGCGCTGATCTCCAGGGTCACCGCATAGTCATCCTTGAACTGCATACCATCAGCCTTGTCGCCAAGAATTTTCCTGCGATACTCGC
>JAAZEW010000189.1 GCA_012512055.1 Bacillota bacterium
CATACCTCGGAGTCAGGGAATAGGAGGCGGCATATATGGCAAGTCTGAAGGAACTCGCAATGAAGGAAGAACTCCTGTGCGGCGGACATCGCGCATGCGCAGGCTGCGCCGCCCCTATCGCCATCAGGCAGGCGTTAATGGCGGTCAACACAGATGTTGTGGTTGGATGCGCTACCGGCTGTCTTGAAGTTACCACGACAATCTACCCATATACAGCGTGGAATGTACCATTCATCCATAACGCGTTTGAGAACTCGGCGGCTACTGTCAGCGGTGTAGAAACCGCTTACAGGGCACTGAAAAAGAAGGGTAAGGTAACCAGGGACATCCAGTTTATAGCCTTAGGTGGCGACGGCGGCACATATGACATCGGACTTCAGTCGTTGTCCGGCGCTATGGAGCGGGGACATGACATGGTCTATATTTGCTACGACAACCAGGCGTATATGAATACAGGCATACAGCGTTCCAGCGCAACTCCGAAAGGCGCGTCGACTACGACCAGCCCTGCAGGATCCGCTATTCCCAGCGGTAAGAGGCAGATCCGGAAGGACCTTACCGAGATAATGGCTGCACACCACATTCCGTATGCAGCCCAGGCAGCGCCTAGCAACTGGAAGGACTTCACCAGGAAGGTGGAGAAGGCCCTGGCAGTCGAAGGGCCGGCGTTTATCAACGTGCTGACGCCTTGTAGACTGGGATGGCGCTTCGACCCTGCTGAGACCATAGACATAATGCGTCTGGCAGTAGCTACTTGTTTCTGGCCGCTCTATGAAATAGAGGGCGGTGTGGTTACAGTGAATCACAAGCCCAGGAACAAGAGGCCGGTAAGGGAATGGCTGGAGAAGCAGGGGAGATTCCGTCACCTGTTTGCTCCCGGGAATGAGGCTATGCTTGAGGAGATCCAGGAAGACGTGGATCGCAACTGGAATAGACTCCTGGCCCGTGAGGCAATGGGTTAGGCTGTCAACAAATAGTCTCCTCGGGTGTTGAGTTGGGATGCGTCTGATGGTATAATGGGCGCAAACTCAAAAAGAGGATATATTTGCGATGATAAGGACGAGTAAGCTATGGTTTTGGCGCTAAAGAGAGCCGGGCATGGTGAGAACCGGTGCGCATCCAAGCTGAATCCACCTTTGAGCTGCGGGTTGAAAGGCGGCACTTGCGCCAAGTAAGCCTAGCCGGGAGTACCCGTTAACGTACACTTGAGCGGGCCTAAGATCCAGTATGCTCTTTTGCGATACGCACCCGCCTTCTGCCGGTATGCACCTGCCGCCTGTTAGCTAATAACAGGGAAGGCAGACCGGGTTCACGTGGGCGGAGATATCCGGGGCAGCATGACTTGGGCCAAATAGGGTGGCAACGCGGGAGGTTAAGCCTCTCGTCCCGGTGGTTGAGGGACGAGGGGCTTTTTCATATGATTATACTCATTACGGATGGGTAATCCTTAAGGGTAATGGAGGGGTATATATGCTGGACATTAAGACGATCAGAGAGGATCCCAGACTTATCAAAGATAGCCTTACCAGGCGTGGTGAGGATAACAGTGTAGTCGATATGCTGCTCCTTAATGACGAAGAACGAAGGAAGCTTGTCTATGAAGTGGAGAAGCTGAAGCAGCGACGCAACGAGGTTTCAGGCGAGATTGCAGCAATGAAGAGGGAAGGCCGGGAAACCAGAGGCGCAGTCCTTGAGATGCGGGAAGTCGGGGAACGGATCAAGGAGATGGATGATGCCATCCGTCAGATGGAGAGGAAGATATGGGATATTCTTCTCTCGATACCGAATATTCCCCACGAATCAGTGCCTTACGGCAAGGATGAATCTGAAAACGTAGAAGTCAGACGGTGGAAAGATCCGACAGTCTTTGACTTTGAGCCGAAAGCCCACTGGGACATCGGGGTCAATCTCGGTATCTTAGATTTTGAGAGGGCTGCTAAGATATCAGGCGCCAGGTTCACTGTTCTTCGAGGCGCCGGCGCTCGTCTTTCCAGGGCACTTGTGGCGTTCATGATAGATCTTCACACCGGTGAGCATGGCTATACCGAGATCTATCCTCCGGTCCTCGTTAATACTGAGAGCATGATTGGCACAGGCCAGTTGCCGAAGTTTGCTGAGGATATGTTCCATTGTGAGGGCACGGATTATTACTTGACTCCTACGGCCGAGGTGCCGGTCACCAATCTCTATAGAGACGAGATCCTAAGTCATGACGATCTTCCCATATACCATGTGGCATATACTGCCTGCTTCAGGGCGGAAGCGGGCTCTGCAGGCAGGGACACCAGGGGGCTTATCAGGCAACACCAATTCGATAAGGTGGAATTGGTGAAATTCGTAAAGCCCGGGACGTCCTATGATGAGCTGGAGAAGCTGGTGGGCAATGCTGAGGAGGTGCTAAAGCGCCTTGGGCTGCCTTATCGAGTTGTCATGATGTGTACAGGGGATGTGGGCTTTGCTGCAGCCAAGAAGTATGACCCTGAGGTCTGGATGCCAAGCTACGGTAGATATGTTGAGATATCTTCCTGCAGCAACTTTGAGGACTTCCAGGCAAGGCGGGCCAACATTCGTTACAGGCCTGAACCGGGGGCGAAACCTGAGTATGTCCATACGCTGAACGGGTCAGGTGTTGCAGTGGGCCGCACTATTGCAGCAATCCTCGAGAATTACCAGGAAGCAGACGGATCGGTAGTCATCCCTGAGGCGCTGAGGCCATATATGGGAGGCCTTAAGCGTATCGAAGTGAAATAGCGGTCTCTTGGTTTCCCAGGCTCTTGAGCCAGGGAGGGGGCGCAGGGAGTCTGCGCAGTCTGCAGGCCACCTCGTTGCCTCACGGGAAAAAGTACTCGAAATAGTAGCTGAGTCCTGCGAGTGAGTAGGCAGGCGGGCACTTGCCTGCTGAATGGGCAGGTGCTATAATTACGATGCTGGGTTCATGCGGTATTTATCTGGGTTTAGCCGGTGTTACCCGGCGCAATGCGGAGGAGTGCCCGAGCGGATGAAGGGAGCGGTCTTGAAAATCGCCAGGGTCTTCATGGCCCTCGTGGGTTCGAATCCCACCTCCTCCGCCATTTTCTACATGCATCATGTTGCCACTAGGTGAGGGGTTTCGATTTCTTCGACATTAGCAGCCCTCTGTGGCGCCCGCAAGACTCCTCCGGCGGGGCTTTTTTGTATTCCCAGGAGACGGTGAAGAGCGTCCCAAATATCAGCGAATTCCGGTGAGTCCGGAGTGCGCGGTCTCAAGATAGAATTATCGATTACAGACAGGATTCTTCCCGGCTGCGGAGACATGGCTATGATTCGATCCCCCTGGACGATTGCTTCCTCAATATTGTGGGTCACAAACAGCACGGTCACCCCGGTTTTTTGCCAGATGGAAGTCAGCTCTTCCTGCAGTGCCTTCCTGGTGAATGCGTCAAGACTTCCGAAAGGTTCATCCATAAGCAGAATTTTCGGTTGAACCGAGAGCGCGCGGGCTATCGCCACTCGCTGTTTCATCCCCCCGGAAAGCTGGTGAGGATAGAAGTCTTCATATCCTCTGAGGCCCACAAGGTTTATGTAGTCCCGGGCCAGAGCGCGGCTCCTTGCCGTGCCGCGCGCGGTTCGGGTGACGCGGAGAGCAAAAGCTACGTTCTCTAAGGCAGAAAGCCAGGGGAAAAGTTGATCAAGGCCTTGAAAGACCATCATTCTGTCTATGCCCGGGCGGCATACTTCCTGTCCTCCCACTTGAACGAATCCTTTAGTTGGTGGTTCAAATCCTGCTATGCACCGAAGAAGAGTGGATTTGCCGCAGCCCGAAGGGCCTATGATTGTGATGAATTCGCCTTCTGTCACAAGTAAGTCGATATCCTGCAAGGCAATGAGGCTGCGTTCTTGAATTGAGAAGTGTTTTGTCAGTCTTGATATGATAAGCGCGTGCTTCATCGTGTCCCATCCTCCTCTTGTGTTTCGTCCTCCCGTCACTCCAGAGTCATTCCCCAGCGCCTGACTGTGCGGATTTCAATTTGCTCGAAACATACTCTTTCTACAATCAGGCCAATGAGGACTATTACAATCATCCCTGCGAAAACCCCAGGCACTTCCATGAAGAATCTCCTTTTGTATATGAACCAGCCGAGGCCTCCTTCACCGCCGGATGCGCCGAAGACCATTTCTGATGCGACCAAAGCTTGCCAGGCGCGAGCCCAGGCGACTCTAAGGCCGGACAGAATATATGGAAAGGCTCCGGGAATAAGGACAGTCCTTACCAGGCGGACTCCTCGGAGGCCCAGGTTTCTCCCTGCTTCTATTTGAGTTATGGGCACGGAGCGCAAGCCGGTATGGAGATTCGCGATTAGCGGCCATACTGCTGCAAACCAAATAACTGCCAAGATGGATCTCCTGCCGGTTCCCAGCCACAAGATGACGATAGGGAGGATGGCTATGCCGGGTAACGGGTGGAGGATAGCCATGAGAGTTTCCATACATTCTGACGCCAGAGGCGAGCACATGGCGAGGGCGGTAGCCAAGACCGCAGAAGCTGTGGCAAGGCTGAGGCCCCATGCCACAA
>JAAZEW010000371.1 GCA_012512055.1 Bacillota bacterium
CGGACCTATGTGTTAACATTACATATCTCCCGGCCACGGCGGGGTAACGTGGTACTCAGATCTTGACGGTGGGGTGGACATAAGTGAAAGCGACAGTGGAAAAACTAGAAGATAGTTTTGCTCATCTGGCCATTGAAGTAGATGAGAACAGGTTTCAAAAATCCCTGGACGAAAGCTACCATAGGCTTTCATATCGGGTAAGAGTCCCGGGTTTTAGAAAAGGCAGAGTCCCAAGGCAAATCTTGGAGATGCGTATCGGTAAGGAAACCCTTATCGAAGACGCACTGAAAAGCCTTATACCTGAGATGTATGTTGAGGCTGTGAAGGAAACCGGGATAGATCCCCTTGATGAGCCGGAATTCACGGTTACCGATGCTGAAGAGGGTAAACCGATGAAGTTTACTGCTAAGGTTCTTGTGAGGCCTGAAGTGAGATTACCCGATTACAAACAGATCCGCATCGAGAGGGAGATTCCGGAAGTCAGTGATGAAGATGTGGATAGGCAAATCCGAGTCCTCCGGGAAAACCAGGCTGTATTTGTCACTGTGGATCGCGACACTGTGGCAGAGGGTGACTATGTACTGGCCAAAGTAAGTGTCACTTCAGATGGTCAACCGGTGGACCTGGGTATTGGTGAGGATCCCGTCTTGGTTCAGGCAGGTAATGAGAAAGGTGATGTTCTCGGGATCGGCAAGGGAATTGTGGGCCTTAAGACAGGCGAAGAAGCTGACATTGAAATAACGCTGCCTGAGGGGTCTCCCGACGAAGACTTCGCGGGCAAGCAGGGTATTGCCTGTGTTGAGGTGGAAGGAATTCGCGAGAAGGAGATCCCTGAGCTGACAGATGAGTTTGCACAGGCAGTAGGCGGTTTTGAGAGCGTCGACGCTATGCGTCAAGGAATTCGGGAGATCATTGAGAGGTCCGTCAAAGAACGTTTCGAAACTGAATATATAAATAAAGTAGTAGACAAGATTACTGAAGAAGCTGAAGTAGATGTCCCCGAGATTCTGGTGGAGCGGGAGATCGACAGGACTCTCCGAAATCTCGAAGCGAGTCTTGTACAACAAGGCTTATCGTTAGAAGGGTACCTTGAGTCGTGCGGTTTGGATAATGAGGCCTTGCGCAGTAATTATCGAGATGAAGCATACACCGGTGTGAAGGCAGAATTTGTCTTGGATGCTGTTGCAAAGGCTGAAGGATTCGAGGCGTCAGATGACGAAGTCAACGAAAAAGTCAAAGTGCTTTCAGAGTATAGAGAATCTCCATTTGATGATATGAAGGAACTGCTCAGGCAATCCGGACGTATTAGACAGATAGAAAGTGCAATAATCAGAGAGAAAACCAGAAAACGCCTTGCGGAGCTTGCAGCAGGAGAATAGGCGTATGGCGTCAGGGAGGATGAGTACAAGTGAACCTTGTTCCTATTGTGGTGGAGCAAACAAGTCGGGGAGAACGAGCTTATGACATATATTCCAGATTGCTTAAAGACAGGATCATTTTCTTGGGCGGCCCTATAGATGATACTATTGCTAATCTCGTCATTGCGCAGCTTCTTTTCTTGCAAGGGGAAGACCCGGAAAAAGATATCAATCTTTACATTAACAGTCCG
>JAAZEW010000190.1 GCA_012512055.1 Bacillota bacterium
CGCATCCCTTGTAGGTAGTCTATAAACACCTGATTCCCCTGCTCGAAGGTGATGTACACTTCGGTTTCCATCCCTTATGGGTAGTCTATAAACAATAATTCTTGCGGGGAGGTGCTTGGTGTGCGACGAAGTTTCCATCCCTTATAGGTAGTCTATAAAGAATGAGACAACAGGCGAAGGAAAGAATTATTGAGTGTTGTTTCCATCCCATATAGGTAGTCTAAAAACACGTTTTAGCTGCAACGTAAATCTTTGTCATACCGTACTCTCAATCTTCTTAATATTCCAGGATTCCCCTCTCCCAGCTAGAGAGGAAATGCATCGATTCGGCTAGTTGTCGACCCCCCGGGGTTTTTGCACTACCGGAGGTCGACAACGAAAAACGGCAACTAAAGATTCTTATAGTTATTATGATTCGATACGGATCTCTCTTTCCCTTTGTGCTCCTTCTTTCATAGCTTCATCCGTGCTTCATTCTCATGGACGCACTATGCTTCTGCAGAATTATCAACCCCCTTCGGGTGATTCGTAGAGATGAGTAAGAGACAATAGGTTGCGGATCGAGACGGTTTAACCCGTCTTAGCGTAGTTTATTCAATATCCTCTCTCGCAAAAGGCTCTTGTCATCTTCAGAAATACATCCGGTTTCTTCAAAGCTCGGCAGTTCGATAAGCTCGATGCCTCTTGCGGCTGCCAAATCTCGCAATTCTTCGGCGATCATACGCCGATCTATTATGAGAAATCTGCTAGTATATCTACCGAGAACATCTCTTTCGGTCGCGATTACTAACTGCTCAATGGGATGCTTCTTCGTAGCACCACTCCCTGTTTTCACTTCTGCTATACCCACCCGATTCCCGCAGCGAACCACAAGATCAATTTCCACCCCGTTTTCTACATTGACTCCCGCTAGTGTTTCATCAACGCTACCTTCGACAGCCTCATAGACCGCTTTTTCAAAAGCGCCTCCCGCCGCCTTCGAAAATCCTTCTACCTTGTATCGCCGAGGCCCGACGTGTATATCGAGATAATCTATAATTGATATGAGATTTGAAACTGCATGAGATTCCTCAAGTCTAATATCGCCTCTTTGACCAAAAACGTAACTGTATAGTTCTATGTCTGGGCTTTCGTTGTTCAGATATGCTATTTTCGCTCCGCTGACACGGGCAATATTGCAGGCTGCTATAGCCATGGGTTTCGTGCCTCCAGTGATATTGAACACCGTGGTGCTAGGCTCCCATCCATGTCTGTTAAGCTGACTTAACATCATCTCCATCGCCTTTATGATGTTGTATGGGTCTACGCACTGGGTTATCACCTCAATCTGTTGATTGAAGTCTCCATGCGCCAGTACTTCTTTCAATACGATAGAGACTCTTTCTGTGTAATCGGAATGAAACATCAACACTCTATGTGGTTGAAGGTACTTTATGGGAATAAGGTTAGGAACACGTTGTTGACCGATTAGCGCTACAAGTAAGTCAGTCTTGTGGCTAGTCCCGGACACTCCTACACCTCCTGGTTTGCCACGATGCATTTACTATCAAACAGGATTCTAACCTAGCTATACCTGAAGCCAGGGGTCGATAAAGGCGTGCTCTTGATGTAATCTGCTTCGTTCAAGACCTTCTACCGTGCAAAATAGATCAAGCAGTGAATCCACCATCTGCTTGAATTGAATGTATTGCTCCTCCGGTATGAAGATGAAGCCATGAGCCAAGATGCTGTGATTTCGTCGTCTCGTTTCAGCAAGAAACTTCTTCCAGTTAACACCTGCCAGTCGAAGTCCATAAGGGTCATTAAGCGCTTCGAGAAGCATGTAGCCATCAGCTAACGAAATGGGGCGTGGTAGGTTTGATATGGGATGCCATTTCAGGTCCTCTCTAATGCCGTTGATTTTCTCTACGAGTTGTTCTTGAGGAAACGACCTAAGAGCGGCATAGTCAGGATCACCTGTGTCAATGCTATATGAGGCAAGCCTGCGCTGGGCCATAAGCTCAACAAGCCTATAGAGAAGAAGCGAAGCTGTATCAAACTCTCTGCGAGTTTCCTTGCGTTCTGCACTTGCGTAGATAGTTAGCAAAAGAGAAGCAGTAACATCCGGGTTTTGAAGAAGCGGTAATGTAGATTCTCCATACTTGGACGGCATAAGGCGCGCAACTTCTTCCAGCTGCTTAAGCTGTGTGCTTAAGAGCTGAATGTTTTCCACTAATCCTGAACTAGAACCCATTCCCTTATGGTGGGAAAGCGCCTCTACAGCATTAATTGTCTTTTCTACACAAGAGCAAACCTGTGAGAAATCAAGATCATCCCAAGCCTTGTAAGCTGCTGCAAGGCTCGCCAAAGCCTGATACCGCCTGGGATAAACTGCTTTTTCCGCCAGATTCTCGAGAATGACGGCGGCTCCTGCAAAATCGAACCTGTGAAACCGGTTAGCAGCCTCCATTTCCTCCAAATCACCAAAAACAAGATAAGGATTAGGCACAAACTCAAGGTATTCTGAACCTGGTTCAGGCCTTCTATATGGATCCGGAAGGTACTTGCGATTGGCGATATAGACAAGTTGTGCGCCAAGCAATGCACCTGCCATCGCTGCGCCTCCTGACATTGACTTCGTTCCGCCTGTGAAATCCACTGCTATGTCACGCCGTCTCCCCCATCTAATCCAGGCTTCCTTTATCTCACGATAAATATGAGTTGGATCTGCCGGGTCGATGGTTCTCTTATCCCACTGCCGTGCCTTAAGATTGGTGCGGTCAATAATGGCGTCGAGCACGTATTCTGTCTCATGTGTATGCAAGAACAGAACCCTCTCGGGTTTAATAGCGGAAATCGAAAGCACGAGCGGTTCAGGTGAAGTACCTACCGGAAGAATCAAGCCCAATATGGGCTTCCTAATCTTTGGCGACTCTCTCGCGACAAACACCTGCTTTATGAGAGGAAATACTTCTCTGGAATAGAACTCTATACCCTCTACCTGCTGCTCACGAGTCTCAAGCGGTAGCGACTGCCAGCGATCAGACACCTGTTTAAGCTTCTCTTCAAGTAGGCTTAGATTGCTCACTCATGCTCACCCCTTAACTGTACGTTGAAATGCATGTTACATCGCATAAGCTTCTTGCGTCCTCCTCGAACCTCTTGTCTACAACCTTGTTGGAAGCAAAAAGCAAAGTTGTCCTGTCAGAGCGCCTATTGATGAGTAATTCCCCCTGCAATGGCATTAAGGCAACCCGTGCTAAGTTAGAGATTCAATCATGCCCTTGGTTTTCAGGCAAGCAAGAGAATCCAACACTCCGCGAATAACCCGCGCAAAAGTCGGTATTCATTGCCGCGCCATTGACTCTTCAAGCCTCTCCCAGCAGACGCTTTACTTCTTTCACTTTTTTCACTTGCTTCTTACTCAGCTTGCCTTCCCAATCCCCCATAGCGATCCAGGCGGCTTTAAGCGTCTGTGCAACCATTTGCTTATCGCTGTCCGTCATGTCCTGCATGTCGTGAAATAAATCCATAGTGGATTGCTTAGTCTCTTCCGATATTGCCACGTTTTCGAGAGCAAGTTCGAGCTCTCGAAGTTTTCGTTCAAGCGGTGGTAGCTGTGCAAGTATTTCCTGTTCCTCCCGGGAACGAAGCCTATCGAGTACCTCATCAGTCCTGTCCTGGAAACCTTCGAATACACCATACCCAACAGCAGTCTTAGCACCACAACCAATAAACGCTAGAGCATCCTGAAGTAATTGTACGCCATCTGCCAAATCGTCTGCTGTACACCTAGAATTAGCGGGAGCCAGAGCAAACTCAAACCATTGCCCGGGTGCCACTGTCAGAAAGCTTATCGGCACCGGGGAGTAGTAGTCGCCTGGAGGGTTGCGTTTGGGGTCGGCATAGTATTTGCTGTAATGAGGATTCATTATGTCTATCTCCAGGCGTGGCACAGTCTCTGGCACAGCATCAAATAAGCTGATTCGACCCATTCCCTCTGTTTCCGAGTCACCAAAGAGCTCAGCAGCTCGCAACTGGGCACGCTTACTGCCTAATTCTTCTACACCACCTAACCAGTGGACAAGCCAAGCTCTGACCATGCCCTTAACCGAAGCACCGGGCAGGTATGGCACTCCCAATGTGCGATGCCAGACAAACCCGGTTTCCAACGCATGGCTGGCACCAAGCCCCGACACAAACCGCCATGATGTCCTGGCACGTAGCACCTTGCCGTTCAAGGACCTTAGCAACTTATGTCTTCGTTCTCTGTAATCCTTCAGTAGAACCGAAGGGTAGTCACCAATACCGTTGGCGAACTCCCTGCAAAATGGTGTTTTGTCTTTTTTCTTAAAGTCATCAGACCATACGTCTATGTACTTGTCGTACTTCAACCCAGGGTTGGGATGTTCACAGTTGGCTTTCCACTGTTGTGCATTCTTATGGAGAGGCAACATTTATGATCGCCCCTCCTTTCCATAGGGCTGTTCCTTATCCCCACCCTGGTCTTCAACAGCACTGAGGTAAGCATCGGAGAATTTCTTAAGCCACACAAGCAAAGCCCATATTTCCTCCTGAGACTGCTGGTAGAGGTATCTGTCCCCTTCGATTAGTTTCTTCATCAGATGCGCTCTCGGCCCTTCATAGATTTTGCGCCTGTCCATTATCCATTTAGCAAGAATGTCATAGACTATGTACTCAGGATCCGTCTGGTTGCCGCCTGCCTTCTGCAAAAGAAACGCAAGGGTTTGACCTAATCCATTTGCCAACACCATAGCGGGCATCCCCTTGATGTACATAGCAACATCTTTAGCCACCTTTGCATTACCCTTGCGGACTGAACTGACTTGTTCCCAGGCAAACAAAGCCCGCTCCTGCTCAAGCATTCGCATCACGCATCCCCCCTCACAAGGAAGGTTGCACACCATCCGTGTCCAAGTGTCTCATTCCCACCAAGCTGGATAAAGCGGCGCGCCAGCACTTCATGGTCAAGCTTGTCCATTACAGCACCACCTGTGGAAAGCTCTGTCTTTAAAGCGCCTCCTCTCGCCGCATCTGCAAATAATGGAACATAAAAGACCGTTTCAGGCGGCAAACTCTCCTCATACCACAGATTCCCTTGCTCTTCTTGTCCGTCAGGCCCTATGATTCTATCAGTAGTTTTCCTGGACGTCAGCTGAATTCTGGCAGAAACTTGTGTAGCGTAACGAATGAAATACCCAAACTCATCATCACTCAGAACCGCGAGATCTCTCTTGAGCTTCTCTATGAAAGCTCCTCCTATAACCGCAGCATCGAACCTGTCCGCAATAAACTTGGCTATTTCTGTAATCATCATATCCTTCTGTGGCTTGAAGTCCATTTCCTCAAGAAAGAGACGAGATCTTATTTCGCATTCGTGAGGTACCATGACACATTCTGCATCTACTTTGAGCGGCGCATCCCATCCAGGCTCAATACCAATCATTTTAAGATCCCGCCAGAAACGAGCCAATGCAAGAGGGCTGGTTGTCCAAAAAAAAGATCTCGTTAAGGATCTGACTGGAAAGAGAAGTAGCTTTGCATCTCCAATAGTGAGGGCGCCCGCGAAATACTCTGCTTTGTCTTGACCGCTGCGCTGAACTTCAGGTCCGAACAAGCCGTCAACGACACCTTGGGAAGCTCTTCGCTCAGCTGTCTCACGAAGACTACCCTTAACGCTGGATGCAGGAATTACCGGATAGTCTGTGTGCACTTCTCGCTGAATCGGGAGATCAATCGCTCCAGTACTTGCTCCTGCTCCCGGATGAAGCCAACTCTGCCCATAAAGAAATAACATACCTTTTGAGGTATACATACCTACCACCTCCCGACTACTATATGGCCGAAACCTATACGAGTGCTCATACCAATTTTCGTATCATGTAACGCTTCAACAACTTCAGCTCCACGGTGCGGAGTTGTAAAGTAATAGACAGCACAATCAGGCACATAAGCCAACCGAGGCTTTGGCCTATTCAAAGCCATGTCCCAGCCCCCGATCCTAATTGGCCTGTCAGAACATACACTAACTAAGGTACATTGGATGCCTGATAACATGCCTTCCCAAACAATAGCACCATCTCGTTCACATGGGACAAATCCAGACGGCAGCCATTCATGACCGTCTTTGCTGCTGTCAAATCTAACAGGGCTCGTAAAAACTAACTTAAATCCACGTTCTCCGAACAAGCCGCGGCCTTCGTCGATAGCGTCGGCAATACCTGTTGTGGCTATCGGCAACGACTCCGACAATTTTAGACTTGTGAAACGCCCTTCCCCGCCAAGCCTAACTACGTCAGGGATGGATATGTCAGGGCATCCACGGACGCGTACGCCTATTCCAAATTGCTCCTTTTGCCCATCCGCCAATCGAACATGCTCAATTGCATAAAGCATTCCCTCGACAGTAGCACGCGAGGCCCTCTCTCTTGCTATTCCGACCCTCTGCTCGCGCCACATAAAAACTCGTGCGTTGTCCCAAGGCGCATCTGACAAAGCAGAGAAGTATAATCCACTTGGACTGACATCGACACCTGTAAGATAGTTCAATAGTTCAGTTTCGCTTATCCATGCACCGGATAAACCTCTAACGTTTCTGTAAGATTGAGGCATGAAGACTAATCCCATATCAGTAGCGATCGGTTCAGAAGACGGACGCAACCAACATAATTTAATTTCAGACATGTCCGGTTCTGCCAGCATGAGATCACCCGGCACAAGGTATAATCGCTCTGATTCACTGTGGGTCTTGAGCATCACGAACGGCCCAACCAAATCTATCTTCATGTTTTCCTGTCCACCCACACAGCTACCTACTGCTTCCAAAACCTCACAATCTTCCTGGATACAACCGCACACACTACAGCGCCCTTCCCGGTATTCAGCAAAATCCACCCCATGGCCACGCATTATCGCAGTACGCACCGCTCCTTGCATAACGTTACAACTAGGTAGAAACCCAGACGGCAAAAACGTATCCTCACCAGCGGTAAACGGTGTCCCATCGCGGAAAAAGTAGCTTTCCTCACAACCGAAGAGAAAGAGTTTCTCTGTCATGTCTATCTACTTCACCCCCTCCGCTTCTGCCAAGAACTTTATGAGAGGCAATGCCTCAGGCTGCAACAGACGGTCACGCACCTTGCCGGACTCGCGGGGCTCCCACAGACATAAGCTATACAGCTTCCTCATTCGCCGTATTGCTTCATCCCAATCAACTTTCATTAGAGCGCCAGGTCCCCGCAAGTATTCAGCCGCTAAAACGGGAAGCATGTCCACCGCTTCCATCGTCGGCCCTTTAGAAGAACCTGCATCGCACGGATGGATGAAGGGTTCCAGTAGTTCAGATATGTTATAGAGGAACCTAGACGAGTATCCTTCATCCTTTGAGCCAAAGACCTGACTACTCAGTTCATCGATACACTCGGCCCACCTTAAGACGTTGCTTTCACCATGTACACCATTATCTGCCTTGCTTTCCCAAGGCTTCGCAACAGTCAGCGGCGAACCTCCCCTCTTCTCTACCTGGATGACAAAAGCATCGCGTCCTATGCCATCCTTTGCTATGTTGTCAAGAAGACGATGTGTAGTTGCAAGCGCAGCCTGTAAAGGACTCTTTATGTGCGTATACAAAATAGCAGCAGAGATTGTCATAGGCACCCCTGAAGACTCACTGGCTGATACGAACAGTTTGCGCAGGCTCTCTGCGCAACACAGCGCCGCATTAGCCGGCAAAAAGGCCAAAACATCGTCGCCTCCTGCATATACAACCTTGCCCTGATATTGACGCTCTACAACCTGTGGCACCATTCTGCTGAAGCTTGAAATAGCCTCAGAGATCTCATCCGTTCGATTCGGATTTTCGGTGAGATGCCTACCCATGTTATCGCCATCCATCAAGAGAACTGAGTAGTACGGAAATTCCGGGCCTGCAGCATCAGAGCTACCTTGCCCGCCTAGCGCGTATGCCAGGTCGTGTGTGGACGGGAAACTTACCGGAACAGGCCAACCTATAACATCCTCCGCAACATGTGGAAAGATCCGTTTTAACAAACAAACTGCGCACAATCGCTCTTTGTGCTTGACGTCAAGCGCGAAACGCCATTGATCACTGGCACCTATACCATTAATGCATTCGACGATGCCACCCTCACCATGCCATATCTGACGGACTTTCCATCTAGGCAATCCCTCACCGAAGGCAACTACTCGCTCACCGCACATAGTGCAAATCTCTCCGGTCTCATCGAACATGTACATCTGCCGCCAGTTCTTTCGCTGATCAACACCGGCTGGCCCTGCTCCTGCAACCCAATAGAGTTCCCAGTGATTCTCTAGCTGCCGAGCCCAAGTCGGTGGAAGTGAGTCTTCATAAGAAAACTCAGGCAACACATCTGTATACATAGGAGACCGCGCCAAACGGGCACGAACGGCTTTCCATACCCCAAGGGATAAGTTGGTCCAAGCACTCCGAACAGCCTCAGCCGCTGCCTCTCCCGCAGCAACAGGATTGGAGCATTTACCGGTAAACCTATTGGGAAGAGACGCAATACGGGCACCGTCCTCAAACTCAGATTCCGGTATCTTAGTTCCCATCACCGCACAAAGAAGAGGATCGTCATGAACAAAAGGAAATATGATCTTGCTCATACCTTCGCTTGACGGTGAACCAGGAACATCATCACCTAAGTTAATCTCGCCTGACCTGCCCGGGTCTTGAGTGATAGATTCTGAGCTTTCCAGAAAGCCTTTGATGGCATGAGCAGTCAAATAGGAAATAAGATATGAACCGGCCCAGAAGTCTCTGGTCCTTCTGGCCTGCCCAACAAAGCCTTGAACAGGAGAAAGGGTGAAATCCAGCACATGCTGGTATTCAGAGGCTTGTAAGCAGACATCCGGACTCCGACGGTTTTCATGATGTTCTGGACCTACTTGAGACGTGAGATTGTTATTATTGGCAATTGTCCCCACAGCTAGATTAGCACCTCCTTTGCCCCTGGTTTAGTAGCTATGTAGTCAAGAAACCCCTCAACAGCTCCCCAGGTGGCCGGAGGAGGGACTTCAGCAGTACGCTGGCCTTTCGTCTTCATGACAAGGCGTTGTCCCTCAGGGAGCAATGGTGCGGGAAGAAACGTCACAACAACGGCGTATTGTCCATCCTGCATTAGGTGGACATGAATGAAAAGAGGGCTTGCGCGTCTTGAATAGTCTTTATGTCCCCCTTCAATATCAACTTTGTCTTTTGTTCTAATGAAGAAGTAATTGTGTGGCAGTCCAAAGGCAGCTCGGGAAGGAGCGTCTGAGGCAACGCCTGTGCGGAGATAGTCCGATACCAGGCGCACATCTTTTTTCGCCCAAAGATAGTCAGGAGGGCTAGTCTTGGGGTTGCGAACTTCCATCATCAGTTGCCCAATCAGGTTCAGAGCTTGTTTCCATGATGTGCCGGCCTGAAGCACAATAACCCGTGAATCGCTGCTAAACGATGTATGATTGGCTTGTTTTGAATCGGGAATGGAGAGCGTATTAAGCTCGCACTGTAGGCGGGATACAAGGTCATGAAAGTCGACCGGTAGATCGTTAGCAAACACCACTGAACCCCAACCTCTGCGACTGCGCGCCCCCAATCCACCGAAATAGTTCATCAATCTCAGGCTCCGAAGCACTCCTTCTTCAACATCCGGGGGAGCGTTGGGCCTGTACACTATTCTAAGTTTAAGTTCAGTTCCGGGAGGAATGAATGGTCGGCTTTTCCCCCTGAGTATCG
Source organism: Bacillota bacterium (assembly GCA_012512055.1). Next base: position 9,761 of record JAAZEW010000190.1, read on the forward strand.
CTCCATAGCCTAGATAACTAAGAGGGGCCCCAGTCCCATCCAAAACCTGATCACTTACTTGAGTCTCTCTTAAGCGAAGCAGAAATGGTGCCTGTCCCGAACCAGTTCCTGTAGAACTACCAAACAGAGCTGATTCAGTCTCGAGGCTTTCGGGGCCGGTCACTCGATGCCAAAATCTCATGACACCTTTGATAGAAGGAAGGCGCAGCTCCGCCGCATTCTGCAAAGCATTCCCAAGAAATAGCGGCGTCACAACTGTGAAGTCAATGTCCTGACCAAAGTCCAACGTAGGCTTAGTCATTCCAGGGCCTCCATTCGTAAACACGTTTGGGTAATGTGCCTGAAGCTTCATTTCCTATACTTCTCCAAATGGAATAAAAAACCTTCCAGGCATCTCTTGACAAAACAACAAGCCTGGGGCAGTTACTCATGAGAAAATCAGCATGATCGGGAGCACAGAAAGAACTGCAAGCAGAAGAGAGATTCTATCCCTTATAGGTAGTCTATAAACTATGCAAGGATACCTATTCTCCACAATTGTGCCGTGTTTCCATCTCTCATAGGTAGTCTATAAACTTGATATATGCACGGGTTTTCCTCGGTCAGACTACGTTTCCATCCCTTATAGGTAGTCTATAAACCGGATTCTATCGCCTCAGCAAGTCTTTCGGCCATTCGTTTCCATCCCTTATAGGTAGTCTATAAACAAGTCGGATATCGCCGTAACGGTATCCTTGATCCCTGGTTTCCATCCCTTATAGGTAGTCTATAAACCGGATCTGCGCAGAGCAGCTAGAGCTATGTGAGTCGTTTCCATCCCTTATAGGTAGTCTATAAACAACTTCCAGGACGTGGCCAGATATGCCATATTTTAGTTTCCATCCCTTATAGGTAGTCTATAAACTTCGACGCGCGCGCTCAGAATCCTCCGACGGATTGTCGTTTCCATCCCTTATAGGTAGTCTATAAACACGTCAATGCAGAGGAGCTGACCACCGACATCAATGGTTTCCATCCCTTATAGGTAGTCTATAAACCTATTCAGACTATGCCAGTAGGGGCTATGTGGAGATGTTTCCATCCCTTATAGGTAGTCTATAAACCTACCCTGCAAATGGTTGAATCACTACCTTGGGGGGTTTCCATCCCTTATAGGTAGTCTATAAACTAATCCCCCATAACGCCCAAGGCATGGTGTAATAGAGATTTCCATCCCTTATAGGTAGTCTATAAACCTTGAGTCGAAACCCGATACATACCCGCTAATCAGCAATTTCCATCCCTTATAGGTAGTCTATAAACGGATAACGCCCAGCCAAAACGGTATGCCCGCAACAATATTTCCATCCCTTATAGGTAGTCTATAAACCAGAACGTGAGGCGAGGGCGCTTTTGGTTCGCGAGTATTTCCATCCCTTATAGGTAGTCTATAAACCGCTGCCCTCGATGTCCCAGTACGCTTCGCCGGCCAAATTTCCATCCCTTATAGGTAGTCTATAAACCCGTCGGCCTGTTAGTGCTGTCCAGCTCATGTATCAGGAATTTCCATCCCTTATAGGTAGTCTATAAACGTGCTTGCAGTTGTGTATGTCTCAGCGTCATAACGGTATTTCCATCCCTTATAGGTAGTCTATAAACTGTGTCGGCAAGGATCTCCTTCGGCCTCTCAAGGATAATTTCCATCCCTTATAGGTAGTCTATAAACAAGTCTACCAGAACCATTGCTTCGCCACACATTGGGATTTCCATCCCTTATAGGTAGTCTATAAACCGCCATATCCCGATCCGGCCTAACCGGATATCATCGATTTCCATCCCTTATAGGTAGTCTATAAACGAGAACTGGGGAAACACGAAGTTACTATCTATCCGCATTTCCATCCCTTATAGGTAGTCTATAAACTCTCTAGCCTGTACCCGTTTTTGTTCGCCTTCATTAATTTCCATCCCTTATAGGTAGTCTATAAACCATAATACTGAACTACTACGGATGCTCTACATAACACATTTCCATCCCTTATAGGTAGTCTATAAACCCGTTTTAGCTGCAACGTAAATCTTGGTCATGCCGTACTCTCAATCTTCTTAACATTCCAGGATTCCCCTCTCGCAGCTAGAGAGGAAATGCGTCGATTCGGTTAGTTGTCGACCCCCCGGGGTTTTTGCACTACCGGAGGTCGACAACTAATAATAACTACAGAATTTTGTCTTAGTTAACATTCAACACTGCCGCCAGTTTCCCCTTCTGAAGTTGACTTCGTTGCTTGACCCTACTTTTGTGGACACTTTACTTCAATGAACACAGATAAAATTGGCCCGCAACATCATATGATCAATTCCTGCCCACCTTTCTCGAGACCTATGACTTCTTTTGAGTAGTACTTTGTTGTTCTAAGGTTATATATGATCACAGAATCCTCATCCGTGTCCATGATGTTTTTTAATTCCATCTTCAGCTTTTCAAGATCAGCAGAAGTGATCTCCCCTTCAAAAACAGAGTTCTGGACCCAGTACAAGTACTCACGGCACTTCTTTAGCATCTTTTGGGTTCTTGATTGCTCAACGTCATAGACAAGAATCACGAACACTGCTTCACCTCACCACTTGGCCTGGTACGGAATGTATGACTCTTCACCCATAAGACATTTTTGCAACTTGTACAGCTCCAATCGCAGGAGCCTACGGTAAGAGACATTCCTACCGCTTGATTGGTGCATTAGAGTTGTGCTCAACTTTCTATCCATCTCTGTCACAAAAGTCTTTCGTCCTGATTCTTTGAGCAAGATACCACCCATCTCACTTTCAAAATCTGCCTCTGTCAGTTGATTTCGACCGATTAGCGTAAATATGGTACGGTCAACGATTATGGGTTTAAATATTTCCGCAATGTCAAGGTTAAGAGTGAAGCGTCGAAAGTTAGTTGCGTGGAGAAATCCTATTCTTGGATCCAGGTGGGTTTTATATATCTCGCTCAAAATCGTAGTATACAGAATTGAATTTCCAAAACTTATCAAGGTATTCATGTGATTTCTAGGTGGCCTTCGAGTACGCTTTTCAAATGTGAATAACGGATTGTCTACTATAGCATCAAGTGCTTGATAGTACAGATTCCGCATATTCCCTTCAAGCCCCATAAGCTCATCCGTATCATGGTAATCATCTATTTTGCCTGTCAACTCCTCAAGAGCAAGCCTTATGTCACCTATAGGTCTCCCACGCCTCTCATAGTACTTAAGCACCTGAATCATGTTTTGAGCAGCACCAAAAACGAACTGACGTGCCAGCAGCATCCGCTTTTCATGGTCAAGATAGTGTTCTGCTTGCCGAAGTATCATGTAACCCGAGTTCAAGTGCTCCCTTGGATAGTAACTGCCAATGTAATACCCATAGTAATTGAAATAGTGCAGAATAACCTCTTTCTTTGCCAGGAACTCCAATAGCCTCTTGTTCACCACAATCTCACCAAAGACCATTATTTCTCCTATGTCTTGTATGGGCAGATAGCGTTTATTCCCATCCGTAGTCTCGAAGAATACCGTGTTCTGCTTGCGCTTGAGCTTGCCATCTGAAAATATGAACACTGTCTTCCTCAATGGTCGTTTCCCCTCCAATACTCCTCAAGCCCAGCAAAGCTCCGCATAAGCACAGTTTTTGCAGTACTTCGTTTTCTTGGCTTCAGGCGGTCTTGGCATATATACTATTTCTAGAATTTTGCGTCTCGCGTCAGCAAGTTCTTCCATTGCTTCTTGTGTCAGTTCAACCTTCTCGCGGCGCTTCTCTTCCGGGAACCGTAACTCGCCATATGCATCTACTCCGCGTTTCTCAAGCTCATCAAGGTAAAATAAGAGTTGCATCCGAGCGCTACGTGCACTCCTTGAGCTCTTTTTCACCTCACCTACTACCAATCTTCCATCCTTTGTCCCGACAACGTCTATTTTTGCGGGGCCGAGCAAAACTTCTTTCTTCTCGCGCTTGTACGTATGTTCATGGATGAAACGTCCAAGGGTTATGCCTTCATGATCTTGATCCGGCACAACTTGATGGGCCAGCAACCAAACTTGGCGTTCACATATGTAGTAATACCACACTAGGGTACCTGTGACATACACATCACGGGTCTCCTCCATTCACATCCCCCCAACGCATCTTATTCCTGATCACATCATTATGCCGGAGCCTGTACCTGCGTCTGAACCTTTTAGATGGGCAATACCTGTATCCATCCGGTAGTCATCTCTGTCAGCAAGTATGGCTATGGGACGTTCAGGATCAAAACTGACTCGACCGTGTGCAGATTTTTCGTCCATCGGCACTATGAAATGCTGCATCAGTGCCATGAACTGCTTCTTTTTATCATAGGAAAGACTTGCACGGAATCGACGGTCCAGATATCTCTCGTATAGCTGGTCAAGTCCTTCAGGCGCGTAATGTTCCAGCAAACACTTGACAGGTGGAGTCAGTAGTTCTTTTCCAAAAGGAACAAAAACGCTTACATGAGGATAATCCATACCAAATGGATCTACCCGCCCGAGAGCTGACCACTCGCCACATGCTGCTTCGATTAGCGCTTCAAGGGATGATGTCCCTATCGATCTGGCCATCAATTCGCTGTAGTATTGGCTTAACACTTCCGAAGACTGATACTCTGACCACGTAGGATATCTCTCCAGGCATACGTCTGTTGCGTCGCGAGCAGGGCCTGAACGATAGACATAGCGCCTGGTGTCTTCTTCCCCATCACGTAGAAACCGAAAGACAGTGACTCTTCCCAGGTCCTGTTCTGCATGCCTGTTTACTCGTCCGGCTGCTTGCACAATTGATGACAATACCGGAACAGCCCTGAAAACTTGGGAAAAGCTAAGATCTACACCGCATTCCATAATCTGAGTACATATAGCTAACACTGGTCTTCCCTGGCCAAGGGCTTCCTTGATCTCTTGGATTCGGATGGCTTTATGGGGAGCAGTCATCGACCCGGTTAGCAGGAAGCACGTTCCCTTGGGCGAAAGCTCAGAAGCCCGTGCGTATACTTCATACGCATCGCCTACCGTATTCATTATCAACGCAACTGAACCTGAGGCACTAAGAGCTTCAATTGCCATGTGCACAACTGCATCTTCGTCTAAGGGATATTCAAGCAAGTCCACTTCATATCGTGATGGGGCATCAAGACTTGGCGGAGCGAGAGAAATCGGTTCACAGGAAAGCCCTGGCTGAAGAGGAGGCAAAGTAGCCGTGGAAAAGAGAAGTTTTGCACCAAATCTCTTAACTAAGGCCTCAGCCATAGTCAAGAAAACGGTCCAGGCAGCTCTATCAACCACTTGGGGCTCATCAATTATTATGAACGCCCCATGAAGAGCCTGAAGTCTCATTGTGTGCTGCGCCCTTCCGGGAAACAAGGCGCGAAAGAGCTGGTTAAGAGTGGTAGTAATGACAGGCTCAAGCCATAGGTCAAGCATGGCTATTTCATCGGTGTCGACAGGAGAATCATTATCGCCCTTTTTGGCGCCAATCAAGGAAATAGCAGATAAATGATGGTGTTCCAAGACCTCAAGTCCGGTAGCACGTTTTATCTCACCTGTAGCCTGCGAAAGGATTGACAAATAGGGAGCTACATAAATGATGCGATTACATAGCCCACTTTGACAGGCTTTCATTGCTACTCGGAGGCTTGTTAAGGTCTTCCCGAGCCCGGTAGGCAAGATAAGCGTATATATATCCCCAGATGAAGAGCGCAAGAACTGACTTACGCATTGATCCTGCACCTTCTGACGTAGCTCTGTAAGGGCACGACTCCCTGTACGACCCGAGAATGCCTTCGCCCGGGTTGAACAGTGATCCAGCAACAGCGATTCTGCGTCTAAAGCCATATCCGGGGTAATAATACTTCCATTGTGAGCAATTCCTGCAGCATCCATACGGTCTGCTGCGATAAGCCCTGATGTAGATATTCGTACACAAAGGTCAGCTGCTTTGTGGAATCTACTTTCCTCTCTGGTCAGTGCCACCCTGAGCTTAGATTGAGATCTCGCAGCCCATATTTCCCATATCTCCGGTGCCTTCCGTAGCCATTCGGCAAATTCAGCATCAGATAGCTCAAGGCTGGAAAAGTACGACTTGACAAGACCAAATAACCCATTCATATCACATTCTGATACGTGATCAAGAGAAACCGTAAATGCCCATGGTGGCTCATCTTCTATGTCGCCTAGTTCACCATGATGATCATATATATCTCGCGAAATATAAAGGATTTGACGGCGCATCTCCAAAACCTCAGCTCGACTGAGGTCCCAGGTCATAAGGAGTTTAGATGCAACATACATAAATACCGCAGAGCCAAGAGGCGCATGATTTACAGATGGGAACCTCTTCCCCCCGCTCTCTCTGCGGTGTCTGATATACTGCTGCCACCTCCACCTGGCTTTCCCTGCATCATGGAGTAGTCCGCCGAGGAACTGAAGTGTGGATAAACCCTGATTATCCGGATCACCCCATCCAAACGCCGTAGACAACAAATGAGCTTGAAGAGTATTCCGAGATCCATCCGGATTGTCCGGGCGTGCAATGCATTCTCCGAACGGAATTATCATGATAATCACCAAAGGGTCGCAATCGCCGCCTCGTCAAGGGCCACAAATATGTATGGTTTGTCGTCAGGCTTTGGGGATCCAGCGCACCTAAACACCACCGGGCCGGCATTGCTATCATAGATTATATTAATAGTCCCTTCAAAATCTCTGTCTTCAATCCTCTTATACTGCATACCACCGACCCTGCCGTATTCCGCGCCATCCGCAAATACAAGCTCTCGAATAGCATGACTCGGAACCACAGTAGCAGATTCAAGAATAGCCCCAGGGACCGGTTCTATGAATTTCAGATCCCTGATTTTTGCGTTATATGGAAACGTCAGGCAATATGCACTGCCGAGATAAGTATGATAGACACTGCTGCCAGATAAGATCATCTGAAAGAGCTCATCTATGTGAGTGCCTATGTAGTAAATGCGATAATGCGGTGCCACAACCAACTCAACCGACGTAGGTCTGTTAAACGTTCCCTGGGAGCTACCAAGCCATCCCTTGCCGAGCATTGACATCTCTTGTGCAACAGTTCTTATTCTGGAAAACAGTTGAATGCCGGTATAATTGTCACCGTCCAAAGAATCCCTTCCGATAATGGATGCACAAAGCCCGGCTAGAACAGTCCGTGTGATGAATGGATATGTAGCATGAGTCACCGTCGTATCAGGCCTACGGAAATGTGCAATATCGCCTCGAAGGTCAAATGAGAGAACCTTCAAACGAACCTGCCTCCCTTCAGCCACTAGAAGCCGGAGACTTCTCCGGGCAATTTGCCGATAATGTTAGCTCCCTCAGTAACCCACCTGCGTACTCTGGCAATCTTATTGCATCTATTGAGAACATCCGCAAGAGCTGTAACATCCAAAGATACATCTTTAAGTGATGTAGGTGGATTACCTCCAAGCCATACATCACGTCCGGGTTCCAGCTTAATGTGGTCTTCAAGATATCCTAACCTAAAAAACGGATCATCATATTCTACATGCAACATGAACACGGGCTGCTGCAAGCCTCGGCCCCTGGCCTGGCGATGCAATGTACCAAGCCAAAGCCCCTCAAGAAGTAAGTCCATATCAGCTTCTGATAACCCTGTATCTTTGCTTATTGTTGCGTTTATTACACCGGGCATTGCAAAGACCGCAAACGGAAGTGTATAGCTTGTCCATATAGTGCCTTGCGCTTTACCTGTTTCTTCACCGCTCTCAGATACTTCAATATCCTTACTTGGCATAACCACAGTTCCCTGAACGTATTTGGTTTCAACAGGATGAAGTGAATGAGCCCATCCAAACTGCACAGGCCCGGTTTGGTTGAACGCTACACCCTTTACGCTATAGACCGCACCGAATACTCGAATATCAAAAGCAGTGTTCATTAGGGCTTCTTTAACATTTGTTTTATCGTCGCGTCCTGCTCTCTCAAGGATACTGTTGGCTAGACTCTCTCTGCCCATTAATTTGCCATCTTCTCGTCTCTCCTCACGGCAGAAGATAAAGTGCTGCTTTTGGGGACCACCATCTGCGTATTTCGCCTGCACATAGTCGCGAACGTCTCGCTTTATGCTTACATCCGAAAGAGAGATCCTACCATCATCTTCCCCGAAAACCCGCCTAGCGTCACTTTCGTTTAATGGATCCCTATTAGGGATACCGTCTTTCACGCACTTAACAAAAAGGATTTCTCCGTTTCTTATTGACACCGACTTTCTCCCCTTTCACGCTATTCATGCAAGGGCATCTGCTGCAGCACGTTGCTCTCGAGTAGCAACAGATGATAAGTTGTATCCGGACCAAAAAGCAGCCATGAAGCCGTGACGATTACCCATAACTTGGTCTTCCATTCTTGAATACTCAGCAAGCACGATCCCCAGCCTAATTCTAAAATCTTCAGATAGATGCATGTCTACTCTTCTACTCACTTCTTCCATGCGACCAAGTCCACGTCTATAAAGCACATCAGGTGTTAGATCTGTTCCGAAGGTCATGACACGATGTTTGAGGTAATCCCTTCCCTTGTCGCCCGACTTAGTTGCAGCCCAGTACTGTCTTGAAAATGTCCCCGTAAGATATCCACACCCAAAACCAAGCTCTTCGACATTTTCAAAGCATATATCTATAGATGGCTCCTTGGACATCATACCTAAGAGCGTTCTCCAATCTCGCATATCGCTATCTGCTCCCCCTTTCCCTGACACCATGATCTCTTGTCGGTATAGCCTGAGAAACTCACAAAAGGTGAGATAGAATATGACTTCCCCTTGAAGAACATCTCGGCTGTCAGGAAGTTGACGCGCCAACTGCCCCATTCGAATGGAGCTGTTCGATACGAATCTTTCGTAGCTGAGACTCGCCCTGTGTAATGCGGAAGAAAGAGTGTCCCAAAGGTAGGGGCCCCCGTACGCTGTTGTAAGCAAATACGGCAACGATGAGTGTCTGGATTTCAAGAATGCAGTTTCTTTGTCAGATATCTCTCGAGCTCGTACTGAAGATGCTATCTTCAAAGAGGTTTCCGCAACTTCCCTCACTAGCCTTGTAAGCGTGCGTGCTGTCGACGGCATAACATCTTCAATAGTGGCTCGCAGGTGAATATCTCCCCGCGATACGTTACCGCTAAAGTACATAATGCTTATTCTGAAATCATCCTTGCTCAGTTGCTCGGGAATGAACGTCTCCAGGCCGGCAATGGAACCAAGATGCACATCTGCCCCATGGCTGTTTGACTGAGTAAGCATGTATGAGATTGCTTCAGCAAATTCGTCATAGTCACACGGGTCTTCCGGAAATGTATCAAGAATAGGTAAGGCTATTGCAGTTCCGTATATACGTTCAACACGTCCACCAGCCTTTGAAGTCTCCTTCCCGCCTGCGCTTGTCACAGGTGAAAAAAGCTCCTTAGTAAGCCATGTATTCATAGGCGTTGACAGCTTCAAGAAAACACTCGCGCCATAAAACAGTGCCTTGTAACACTCCTCACACAAGCCAATTCCATGTACCATTTGATCAATGCCTGTCTTCCTTGTCCTTATCGACAACCATGATGAGGGAAATGGAAACTCCCAGGTTGGGGTCATCCAAGGCCATGCCTTGCAGTATGCAGAAACAGTTCTTCCGGTATTATCACAGAAGAAACATGCAGCGTCAGGCCCTACCTTTTCGCCACCTTCGACTCCTTCTTCTATTTTGGCTTCCCAAAATGGTTCAACACACTCATCAAGCCTTGATACGATATGCCTACCTTCTTCTAAGACAGAAGCTCCAATATACGCAAGGTGGGGATTGCCTGAAGGCACAGAATCTTCGAGGCCAAAAGGGTCGTCTTCTGTTGTTTCTGCTAGAATAACGAGACCTAAGGCTTTAACCTTTTCATCTATATTTACCGATTGAATAGCAAGACAAAGGTCACCTGCAACCTCTTCTAGTTCTGATTCTGAGAGCTCAAATCCGGGCGTTCTTTGAATACGGGGAGACAAGAATGACATACACAGTCCCACTGCCTTTTGTGGATCTGCGTCTCTTATGGTTCTCACTGTCCTATCGTAGATGGGATATACCGGCAAACCATACTTGCCTTGAGGCATGAGCGGATTGCCCCCTTTGGGCAACACAAACGGTGCACCAACCGCACGATCAAGATCGGGCTCAAACACCTCCTTTGATGACTTTCCAATTTGCTGATATTGACCCCATTCTTGTACCGGAAGGCACTTTGAGCTGAACGATCCGTTTCGGCGACCGATCTCAATTACATATACTCGTGCAAGGAAGTTCTTCGCAGTCGGCTCTGCAACATCGGTTATCTGACGAATAATCTCTCCTGGTGGTAAGCCTCCCTGAACAAGGGGTCTTCCGAGCCTGATGAGGGTTTCTATGAGCATCAAATCCCCCCTTCACCTTGGAGATACACTGGCCTGTTTAGTTTAGCGACTTGATTAAATGCGTGTCAGATAGCGGGATTCCAGTTGTAAATACGGTGCTAACTGATAAATCTGTTAGTCTTACAATATATTCATAGTAGTCCATGTTTTTACAAACACTAACATTAGTCTATAGATTTACTCAAAAACTGTCAACCACTGTAGATCGCTGAGTTTTCAGCCATGATGTCTACCCCCAACTCTTCCAGAGCACCTCGAAGCTACCTGAACTCTCAAACATCTGTTGCCTTTAGCTAGTCGATAAACAGTGGTAGCTATGGAAAAAGCGCTCAACGGCACAAGCTTCTATATCTTATAGATAGTCTACTAACTCAAGGTTATCCGGGGTGAGCGACATATGTCACACGGTGTCAACATCCCTTATAGGTAGTCTATAAGCAAAATCTCTTAAAATGATGCTTACGCTTCCCTGATGTTTCCATCCCTTATAGGTAGTCTATAAACCAGCAATCCAGTGCTGCGTCTGCAAGCAGTCTGTTGCGTTTCCATCCCTTATAGGTAGTCTAAAAACCGACTACCAAAAAGAGCGTTTGGAGTCCTCGATTGTGTTTCCATCCCTTATAGGTAGTCTAAAAACTGCACAATGAAAGACGGCACCCAGGCATTGTCGCGGTTTCCATCCCTTATAGGTAGTCTAAAAACGGTGTGAAGAGTGAGGCGCTAAGCCATACGGGGCTGCAGTTTCCATCCCTTATAGGTAGTCTAAAAACATTTCCCCCTCGGGCATTGCACTTCGCGATGCCCGGTTTCCATCCCTTATAGGTAGTCTAAAAACTCTCTATCGGTAGCACTGGTAATATATTGTCCAGGACAAGTTTCCATCCCTTATAGGTAGTCTAAAAACCGTGGAGATATCCATCAAGGCCATAGACTGCATCCTAGTTTCCATCCCTTATAGGTAGTCTAAAAACGGAATGAACGCTGACGAATTGTCAACCATATTTGGGTGTTTCCATCCCTTATAGGTAGTCTAAAAACGCTGGATTCATGAGGGTATGGGCGGGGCCAAGATGAGTTTCCATCCCTTATAGGTAGTCTAAAAACAGACTGTGGGCGGTACTTCGAGATATGAGCCTCACCAGTTTCCATCCCTTATAGGTAGTCTAAAAACCCAGAATCTGACAACCATGCGCTTCTAAGACGCATTTGTTTCCATCCCTTATAGGTAGTCTAAAAACCCCATTGTCTGGCAGGAGTAAGGCACTTTTCACAAGTTTCCATCCCTTATAGGTAGTCTAAAAACTGCGCTACCCGCATGCCAAGATCTCACGCTGGATCTGTTTCCATCCCTTATAGGTAGTCTAAAAACGTTAGAGATGGCAAAGAAGGCATAACGTCTCGATATGGTTTCCATCCCTTATAGGTAGTCTAAAAAC
>JAAZEW010000191.1 GCA_012512055.1 Bacillota bacterium
ATAAGTTGGAGCCTCTTGCTCAGACCCGTGCTCTGTTCTACGGGGCTCACGGAGGCACCTATGTCCTGGATAATGTGCTGGATGCAAAAATCTATACTGAGTTGAATGTGGGACTTCAGGAGATCGGGCTGGGGATTGCCACACCTGAACAAGTAGCTGCCAGAGTGCAGAAGGCTTTTAACGAGTGGCAGGCATCGCAGTAGTAAGCGTCTGCAATACCGCAATCACGTTCCGGAGGCGGGCGGAGACGCTCCGCCCTGCCTCCTTCCTATACAAGATCTGGGCTGTCTTGATTCCGTCAAACGGGTGGCTGCGGTTGATTCGGTCAAAACGGATGACTTCGGAGGTAGAGCGCTGTGAAGACCAACTCATCCAAGAGAGAAGAGAGGCTTGCCTATTTGGCATTAGTCCTCCCGGCTGTGCTTATTTACTTCGCTGTCATTGCATTCCCGACTGTGTTTTCCATTGGCTTGAGCTTGACTGACTATAACGGCGGGCAGATCTTCGGCGGCGATAACCCCATACACTTCGCAGGGCTCATCCACTATCTCAGGATGTACCGGGATTCGTATTTTCGGATAGCTCTTAAGAACAACATCTACATAATTCTCATTTCCGTATTTGGACAGATCCCGCTGGGCTTCGTCCTTGCGTATTCGCTCTTCAGAAAACTTGTAGGCGCCAGGGACTTCTTCCAAAGTATGATATACATGCCGACAGTAATATCAACGATTGTCGTAGGTATACTGTGGCAAACATTCTTCTCTCCTTACGGCCCGTTTACCGAGTTGATGCAAAGACTCAGACCCGGATGGGAAAACACCTTGTTCCTAAACCCCAAGACTGCAATGTTGCCTGTGCTTTTCGTGATGCTGTGGATGTACACCGGGACTTACCTCATCATTTTCCTGGCGAACCTTCAGAAAATCGACCCTGAGACTATTGAAGCCGCCAAGATGGACGGGGCCTCCGAAGGCCACGTCCTAAGATGCGTAATACTCCCTGCACTCTCCGGGGTAATTGTGACTACGTGTATACTCGCAATCTCAGGGTCGTTAAAAAGCTTTGACCTGATATTTGCGATGACTTCAGGCAATCCCGCAAGAAGGACATCAGTATTATCTCTCTACATGTATGATACTGCATTTCGCGGAGCTCCGGATTATCCGTTGGCAAACGCAATTTCCACATTCATGGTGGCTTTGAGTCTTGTGCTTATCGGGCTCACAAAACAGGCGGAGAGAAGACTGGGGGGTCGGGAGGAATGAGGCCTAAGACAAGAAGAAGCATCATGTCGAGAGAGACATCTGTCGCAGGCCGGATTCTCCTATACGCAGTCCTTTTTGGATTCGCAATTATGACGCTGTATCCCATCTTATGGCTGATAATGAGCTCATGCAAGACCACTCAGGAGTTTCAGCTAGACAGACTGGGCTTCCCTCGCGGAATACACTTTGACAACTATCGCCAGGCCTGGCGTGTGGGAGACTTTGACACTTTGTTCCTAAACAGCGTGTTCTATACAGGTGTTAGCACTATTGCCGTGGTAGTGTTTTCCCTTGCGGCGGGATTTGCGTTCGCGAAGCTGAAATCAAAAGCCACCGCTTTTCTCCACGGCAGCTTCATAGTGGGCATTTTGCTCACCCTTCAATCCATTATGATTCCTCTCTTTTTGATGAGTATCGCGACCGGCCTGTACAATACCAGACTCGGAGTGCTGATTCCTTACATCGGTATCGGGCTGCCTCTGGGAGTATACCTCTGCACAGAGTATATTAAGAACATTCCTGACGAAGTTATAGAATCAGCCAGAATCGACGGTGCAGGTTATCTTAGGATTTTTGCATCCATAGTTGCGCCTATGTCTACGCCTGTAGCCGCGACCCTTGCCATTTTGAACTTGACGGGAATATGGAATGAGTTCATGCTCATAAATATCCTAGTCTCCAAGAACTCTCTGAAGTCCATGCCTGTAGGAATAATGAAATTCTCAGGCGCACTCTCTTCAGACTACGGCAAGCAATTTGCTGCCCTGGTTATCGGTACGCTTCCCATGTTGATCTTCTATATCCTCTTCAGAAAGCAGATTACGAAAGGCGTATCCGCAGGCGCGATTAAGGGATAGGCATGGCTTAGCATTAGAGTCACAAGGGCCCGATCGTAGAGGGCAGACCGAATATGTCCCTTCACGGCGCACCTATTCTCCTTTGAGTTCGCTGTTTGCCATGGGAAAACTCCTCTGTATCCATGTTTCCTACGGGATTATCGCACCTTATCCGGCGCGATCCCAAGTAGGGGCTCTACGTGATATCCCTTCCGATGTATGTGTGTACTGACACATGAGATGCATCCCTCGGGGCACAATGCTTCCCCGGCATGCAATCAGAAGTAGCTATTGTTCCATACGCCAGCAAAGCGCCATTATGACATATTATTCCATAAAGGCCTGGCAATTCGGCATGTTAGGCAGGAGTGCTCAGAGACATGACGAATACATTCCTAGACTCCAACATTCATAGACAACCTAAACGATTGGAGGTAGAAGCATGGGTTCATCTACTTCGCATAGAAGATTCCTCATAGCGTGCGTAGCTATACTGGCAATAGCAGTGGCTATCGGAGGGTGTTTCGGATCCCCCAGCGGCGCAGTCGTCAAGGGGCATGTCACCGAGATTGACTTTAGCAACGAAGACGCACTCCGGTTTGAGGCAGGTTTGTTCTCTTCCGGGCCGGGCGTGAGCGGCGCGCAGGTTATTCTTCAGGCTGGATCGGAGACTCACACGAAAACTACAGACAGCTTCGGCCGGTTTACCTTCGTGAATGTATCTCCTGGGACTTACCGCATAACGGTATCGAAAAGTGGCTTTGCATCCTCGACTGCATACGACCTACGCGTCGCTTCATACAGAACCAATGAGATTGAGCTGAGAATGGTGAAACCTCCAACAAGTTCAATCACAGAGACTAATCCCCCGGATGTCTATCTTAGCTGTCCGTCGCGTGTGGACGGAACCGGATACATCACTGCGAGCGCTACTGACGCCTCCGGGATAGCCGGAATCTTGCTATTCATAGACAACTCGTACGTGGAATTGTTCGGCACCGAGGGGACCTACCAATGGAACACCTTCTCAGGGCCGTCGGTAGCCGACAATGGAGAGCATACAATTACTGCCATGGCAATTGACAACTGCGGTAACATAGGTTACAGGTCGATTGTTGTGACGGTGGATAATGTCGGACTCCCTATCAACCCCCCGGAACCTCCCATGAACGTAAAGGCTGGCACACTAACCGTCCATTATTCCGTTTTCGATCTTATTAATGAACTCGAAAAGGAATACAAAGTATCTACATCTTCTTCATTAGCTAACGAAATACTTGGCTTGGCCAAGAGCGTTCAAGAAGCAGGGTCACAAATACGCCCTCTTGCAATGCCTGCCGGATCTGAGGCAGTGACGGCTTCTATAGTTGCCTGGGACTGGAAAAATTCAGACCGTAGTATCAAAGGGTTCAAGATATATCGAGACGGAGTATTCATTGGTGAATCGCCCGCGCAGCCATCTGGCACTCGGGCTGTACTAATCCAACCCCGCCCGCCCGATACGCGAGAGGTAGGATGTTATATTGATGGGTCATCGAAACTAACCCCCGACGTGCCGGTTTCTTACAGGGTATCAGCTTACAACGGTTGGGGCGAAGGGGACAAGAGTAGTTCGGCTACGACAACTCCGTTGAATGCCTTGAGCAAGGTGGCTGTCGTAAAACCGCTAACACCTGCCATAGTACCTGATCCTGATAACGAGCCATGGTTTGAATGGGAGACTGTACCGAGTGCCAGACTCTACCTTATTAAGGTCATGAGCGCGGACAGCATGGTAATGTGGCAGGGCTATGCATATGAAAATGAATGTAGCGTATATTATGGCAGACCTGATCGCACCATCCGCGAGTCCCAGCCGTTGACAACAGGGCAGTACTACTTCTATATCTTAGCTATAAACTCGAGGCAAAACCCGCCCATAACATTTGACTCTGCAGACTGGTCACATATCGACAGATCAATTTCCGCTTCTGGACTTGCGCGCTTTAACTGGACTCAAGATTGACGCCAATCCTACTCTGTCAGCGTTGACATCGCTTCGTGAACTTCTCACCGGGGGGCTTTGCCCCCCGCTTTTCTTGGGATGGCCTCCCTGTCCCCCAACTTATCAAGAAGCCGAGAGTACAATGCAGTGCAAATCCGCTTGTCAGCGCCATAGGTTGGACTCCCTTGTCTAGATCGCGCACAACACTAAGGCATATGCTTGCACCTACAGAAGACTTGAGCGAAGCTTGAGGGAAGCCGGATAAAGCCTAGGGAATTTGCTGCAATATAGAAGTGGAGAAAGGAAAAATGGCTTGCAGAAAACAGCCTAGGGTTCATAGCAAGAGAACACC
>JAAZEW010000192.1 GCA_012512055.1 Bacillota bacterium
GCTGCGATTTCGTAGGCCTTCAAAATATCCCGTCCTACGGTGGCAGAATCAAAATGACCCACTTGCTCCAAGCCTTTCTCTGTAAGCGTATGTCTCAGAGTTTCGTCACGTTCAAGCTCAGCCATAGAGCGTTCGATATCGTGTACAAACGTGTCAATTATCCGCGCTGTCATCGTTTGTGTCCATTACTGCCTTGCGTATCTTCTGTATGTCATAGCCTTGGGTCTTGTCCATAATCAGGATGGCATCATCAGCGTTTACAATAACGAGGTCGCGGACTCCACATGCCACAATCACCTTATCTTGTGAGCAATTTTCTATGATGTTGCCATGAGAGTCAAGCGCGAAGACACGGCCGCAAATAGCGTTTCCGCAGCCATCCCGTGTGCGGATCCTTTCTATGGCAGTCCAGTTGCCGACATCATGCCACATGAAGTCAACAGGCACAACAAACACGTTATCGGCTTTCTCCATGACTGCATAGTCAATGGATTTGGGGCCTGGAACCCCGCATGCCGCGTAAATCTCCGTTGCTGCCCCAATCCAACCACTCAAATCCGCATCATCAGCAATAGCGCTTTCTATCGTCGCTCCTGATTGGAGGCCTAACCCTCTTATGGCACATAGTGCTCGTCCAAATTCAGGTGCGTGCCCTGCAATCGCGTTAATGATCACACTTGCCTTCCATGCAAAAATCCCGGCATTCCATAAGTGCTTACCGGTTTGCATAAATTCCGTCGCCACATCCAAACTCGGCTTCTCAGTAAACCTTTTGACTCGTATCAAGCGATTGCCATCCGGCTCTTCTTGGCACTCAACGTACCCGTACGCGGTCTCCGGACGGGTAGGCAAAACACCAAATGTTATCAGCCTATCACCTATCCTTGCGCCATAGACTGCCTTATCTACGGCCTCTTTGAATTTCCCTTGATCTGACACTATATGGTCGCTTGGCAATACGACCATAACAACTTCCGGCATGCGCTCTTTCAAGTAAGAAGCGGAATACCCGATTGTCGCAGTAGTGCCCATACTAATCGGTTCCACGACAATGTTTTCAGACGGCAAATCCGGCAATTGCTCTCTGACGACATGGAAATACTCAAGAGGCGTAACGACGTACACATCTCCGGCTTCTCCAATACTCAGGGCTCTGTCGAACGTTTGCTGCAAAAGCGTCCGCTCACCTATGATTGCCTGAAACTGCTTGGGCTTTTTTCGCGTGCTCCTCGGCCACAACCTCTCTCCGCGTCCGCCTGCCATTATTACTACACAAGTCTTCACTCCCGGCCCCCTCCGGTTCATGTTCCTGTGTCACCACCCCGGAACCTCTTGCTCACTGATAAGCCTGATGATTCCTTCCGCAATTTCATTAGCCCAGCCTTGTCCACAAGTCCCCGTCCATCAGGCAACCAAGACATCTTCCTGTGAGGCGGTTTGCAATTTCGTCAACCGGGCGTCCGAAGAAATCTTGCGTATATCGTATTAACCTCTGCCAACACATTATCAATAGAATAATTCTCGATTGTCTTTCTGCCCGCATCGCCCATTGTCACCCTGGCATCTCCGTTATCGGCTAATTGCACTATGCGATCTGACAACGTGCGCCAATCATCAAGGGCTACCAGATATCCGTCATGTCCATCTGTAACAAGGTCTCTGTTCCCTCTGACATCTGTGGCAACAACGGGTTTTCCAGCAGCCATAGCCTCCATAATGCAGCGGGGCAGTCCTTCATGTCTCGAAGTAATTACAACAACGTCAGCGGCTGCCAGAATCCTCGGGACGTCTTCTCGGTACCCCAGGAATCGCACAGACTGTGCCATGTTCATCCCTTCGACAGTCTGCTCAAGATACTCATGAAGCTCTCCTCTCCCCACTAGAAGGAGCTCAGATCCTGGAATCTTAGAGTGTGCGCACTTCCAAGCCTTCAGTAGCTGGATGTGGTTCTTCCGCGTGGTAAACTCGCCTATGCACACTGCAACATAGTCTTCCTCCGGTATTTTTAGGGATTTCCGTGCCTGCTCTCTGGAGACTGCAGAGTAGTATCGGAGATCGAGGCCGACACCATGGACATAATGCAGATTCGTCCCTTCTTGATAGCCAAGTTCACGTGCCAGTTCCAAGTCCTCAGCATTCATTACAAGTATAGCTGCGGTCCATGGAACAGCGATCTTCTCTGCAGTGCGATAGACTAGCTGATTCTTGAGTGGAGCACCTTTGTAGAAGTGGAACCCGTGCGCTGTGTATATTACAGGAACATCCGAATTCCTCAGTGCGTAACGCGTCACAAAAGAGGCAATAGGAGTATGTGTATGCACGAAGTCATACTTTTCTTCCTCACATAACAGCTTAATAGCGTTCATCGCTTTGACATTGTTCAACGCATACACTGAACGGGCAAACGGAACATCCCAGACCCTACCCTTGATAATTCCTTCGAGACGAACATCTACTTTGCATGCAACGTCCACTTGACATCCCATATCCTCAAGCATTTTTATGAAAGGAAGGTGAAAATGCTTGATATGCTCTGCTACTCTCGCCGTAAAAAGAACCTTGCCCGTAGAAATCATATCCTCTCTAACCGGTAATATTGACTCGCTACTGTCTCCCTCATTCCAATTGACGCGATTTCAGGGGCATTCACCGTCTTCTTTGCATGGTTCTTCCGGTAGGGCCTATCCCCACTGATTCTGCGGTCTTTCGCACGACACCCCATACTGTTTCTCCTAAGTTCTTCCGTATCCACCGCCTGGTCTTCGCAACAAGTCTTCGTCTCGGCGGCAGCCAGGACGCATTCCAATAATGAATGGTGTGGCTGTTCTCAGTCATTCGCATGATGCCGTATTCGCAGCTAAGCGGACAGAACCACTCACTCGGATATATATGGACATCGTCGGCAAGCACCTGATACTCGCCGTTTGGCACGAAACCATGACATGCTATTGATTTCTCGGTAACAGCGATGACATTGGTTGTGATATCAAGGTCTCCCCCAGGTAGTATGAATCGTCTCTTGTCATACTCCTCCAAATGATCACGCATCCAACTATTGCCCCTTTGAGCGCCAATAACCACCGGGCATATGAACTGATCATCCTGAAAGCCTGAGAAGACTCCGTGGGCTAAGAACCCGTCCAATGGTTTCAGGACCTCGACATCTGTATCCAGATATACGCCGCCGTATTCATACAGCACCTTGAGTCTTACATAGTCGCTTACGAATGCCCACTTCTGCTCCAGATACGCTTCTTCTGCATATCGGTTCTGCCTAATATCGAAATTACCTTCGTTCCATTCACGAATATCCCAGTCCGGCATCATTCTTCGCCAGCTTGCAATACACCTATTCACCAACTCTGTCTTCTTTGCCCCGCCGAACCAGCAATAGTGAATTGTCTTAGGTATCATCATTTCGACCTCCGGTTCCCCTTGTGCCGGCACACTTGGTACCCGCGTTCATCCCGTAAACGCACTGATATGTATCACTATCTGCGTTGACCGAGTCTGACGCAGGCGCGCTTTCCTCGACGGACGCGAGTCCACCGGCTCTGTCCAGTCCGTTTGCTTTATCCGGTGTAAATGCCACTTTCAGAGTCCTTAGCATTATCTGCAAGTCCATCAATAATGAGAAACTGCGTATGTAATACAGGTCATACTTCAGTTTGTCTTCGGGATTCGTTGAATACCGGCCTTCTATCTGAGCCAAACCTGTAATGCCCGGCTTCACTTGCAGTCGATATCTGTAATCA
>JAAZEW010000193.1 GCA_012512055.1 Bacillota bacterium
ATACCTGTTGTAATCGCCGTCGTTGCAGTCATGGGAATCGCTGCTGTAGAACAGAGAAGTCTGATGCTCTTTGGGTTATTTGTCATCGTATTGCTGGGAGTTTTTTCTAAGAAGTTATAGAGCTTCATCTGATGAATTGATTGCTGAGTTCAGAGCCGAAGACTATAGAGTTAGGGGATAGTATGTTCGAATTTGGGGGGAAAAGTGAAAGCCCCGAGGAGAGCAAGTGTTCGCTTTCTTACGGGGCTGTTTTTTCAATCTAGGAGGATCTGCGCCAATTACACCGGATTTGCTCATGTTTCTATCCACTCACATCGAACTTTCTCAGCCGAGTGTTGATGGTATTTAAGGTGCTTATCTCTCTGGAGCCTACCAGGGATCTGGTATCAAAGGGATTCTCCGGTGATGAACTGGTTAGGGAATTCGAAGCAGAGCGGTACAGAGTCAAGAAAGCAGTCGACCGGTTACGCGAGGAAGCGGACAGAATTGCTGATGGTGTACAATCAGCCGCTTGCTTTGGTGATATTTGTGACCCAGAGGTCTGACAATGTATGACCTCCTTGAATAGTAAAGTGGGTTGGGGTACTCAGACGGGAAACTTGGCGCGGATGTTTTTGTCGGTCAGTCACGCCAAGGGTTCAGAGAGACGGCGTTTTATTTGAGTGTGATCTGCAATTCTTTCCCTAAGGAACGGGCAACCTTAGTTGGAAAGTCAAGGGATGGATTGTGCTTTCTGCTTTCCAGGCGGCTAATATTTGACTTTTGAGTCCCGACGCGGAGCGCCAATTCTTCTTGGGTGATATTTTGACTTGTTCTTGCTTCGATGATTTGAGAAATCAAATCATAACGTGGCTTTAGCCTTTCGTGCTCTGTTTGGAATTCCTTGTCTTTCATTAAGAGCTCTTTCACTTCGGAGAGCTTTACTCCTGCGTTACCCATCGTCACACCTTCGTGCCTCCAAATTATTGCACGGACCTATTTTCCAGTTCATTAGCAGCCTATTCTGAGAAGGGGCCGTTGACATTCCTCATCATGCAGTACCAGACGGAATTCAGAGACTTGTAATGTCCCCTGTACTTTGGCCAAAGGCCTGATCGCAGGCTTTCTGTATGTTGGGCTTAAGCTGCCTGAGGCTATCGTGTAAGTATGTAGAAAACCAGGTGTGGGAATACCCCTTCTTTTTCAAATTCCTGTAGTTTGATGTGCGTTATTTGGTCTGTCTGACGGTTATGGAGTGAAACATTTTCTGTCTGAGGGCGAAGAGATCCTGTTCCACACAGAAGTTCACTGCCTTCTCTGCATATTGAGGATAGACGAAGTTCTTCCGTATCTATCAAAGAGTATTCGTTGGGTGCAGCAGCTTATCAGAAGAGGAGGACGGCTGCTGAATGGTGAAATGATTGAAGAGGCCGGTGGCATTTCTGCATCATAAGAAGGATCCAGCTTGTTGGATGTGTAAGTCAGCCTAAACGATTGAACTGGTAGCACTGTGAGACGAGACGAATAGTAGATTAGGAGGAAGGCAATGTTCTACAATGACCCACTGGAAATAAACGCTGAAACATGGGGTGACCTACTTCGACATGAAGAGGTTACTACAGAATCTGACTTGAGTATTCTGAAGCTTATGTATGGAAGCAAGAACCATGAGATGAGAGCATCCGAAATAGCATCGAAGCTAAACATGCCGCATCACGGGCCGATTAACCTGCAAGTAAGTAGATTTGGTAAACGTGTAGTTGCCAAGACAGGAGTTCAGCCATCCTTGAGAAGAGACGGAAAACCCCGATGGTGGCATGTTCCTTTCTTAGGATATGAGAAAGGGGGAAAATTCCCTTGGATAATGAGGCCTGAACTGGTGATAGCTTTTGAGAATGTTTTCGGACAAGATGACCGTGAACTGCTCTATTCTGGTGAGGCAACTATTGAAGATGCTCCCACTCTGTCCGAAGGCGCGGTCAGTCAAGTATTTGTGAACCGCTATGAAAGGTCTAGGCGTGCGCGACGCATGAGTATCGTCCACCACGGTAGCCAGTGTGTAGTATGTGGTTTTGATTTTGAAAAAGTGTACGGGCCGATAGGTAAGGACAGAATTCACGTGCACCACCTCATTCCCTTGTCTGAAATAGGGGGAGAATATGAGGTCGATCCCATACGACATTTATGTCCTGTATGTCCTAATTGTCACCTAATAATTCACAGCAGTAGAGAGCCTTTCACAATAGAAGAAATGAGGAAAATAACTGCTGATGCCAGGCATAGCCAACAGTAATTCACATGTCTTGCTGGGTTTCACATGTTCGACACCTTCAAGCTGTCGAGGGGAGATGTCTGCGGCCTGGTCTGTGACAATCTGCATTCAGTTCTCTTCCTTACTGTTGTAGGAGGCCGGAGACACAACGAGTGCCGGGCGTCGACCACTCTGCTCATGATCGGCTTGCGGCTGAAACGTGAGCCAAATCAGATCGCCGCACTTTGGAGCGTAGCCCACTTTACCACACCTCGCGTCCAGTGGGCTCACCTGTTGCAACCTCGGAATGGATGTTCTCATCGGTTACTTGCGCCAAGAGTGCAGAGAGAGAAGGTTCCGAGCGTCTGGGCTTAATGACAAGTCGATCTCCATCAAGTAACAGGTTGACCTCACTGCCCTGCTTTACCATCAGTTGTTCGGCCAACGCACTGGGAATGCGAATTGCCAGGCTGTTTCCCCATTTTTGCACTTTCGTAAGTATCACTTAACCCTCCTGGTATCTACAATGAGAATACTATGAGTCTCTTTAAGTAGAAAGTGAACCTGGAAACAGGTGTGCTAAAAGCCTCTCTATCGTGCTTATGAAAAAATAGTTATGTGATCAGAGATCCAATACGAATCCTTTGTCATGCAGGTAGGTTCGGATTGCAGTAATGAACTCATCAGCTCTCGCTATAGCCTCAGATGCATCTTCAGGAGATACTGTGAACATCTCTTGGTAAT
>JAAZEW010000395.1 GCA_012512055.1 Bacillota bacterium
ACCGGTCTCCACCTCTTGCCTTCTCCGGTTATATTCAGAAGAAACAAGTCCGCGCCTGATACCGGTGTCGTAAACCACAATCGTTACATCTCTGTCATCAAGGCCCAGTTTCACAGGCTCATGCCCAAGGCTCCTGCAATCTAAGTAGATGCCATGGCCTGCCCTGCCCATGCACGAGGTCATCTGATCCATGATTCCACAACTGACTCCGACAAAGAGATTCTCAGCTTTCTGACAGGCAAGCGCAATCGCGCGCCTGACCTTGAGTCCGCACTCAGATTTGAAGGAGTCTAGGATTATCGGGTCGGTTCCTGCTGCCACCAGCAGTGCAAAAGCGGAGGCTACTTCAAAAGCAGCCGATGAACTGAGCCCTGCACCAATAGGCACATCACCTGATATTACTGCGTCCAGCCCTCTCAGTTCACGATTGTTTCTGCCCAGGCTCAAGGTATTGTCTATGTCTTCACTTTCACCTGAACCTCGGTCCGGGCTTTCATAGGCACCAAGCGCCCACGCCACTCCTCTGAAGAAGTTGCTCCACGGGGCATCAGTTGAAGTATGGATCTCGTCCAGGCAAAACTCACTCATTTGGCGATAGTCGCATGAATAGAGTCGTACAACCCTGTCAGTACGAGGTCTGAATACAATGGCTACGTTATGTCCTATAGCTACAGGAAAGACAAATCCGCCTGAATAATCAGTGTGTTCACCTATGAGATTCACCCTGCCCGGCGCCTGGGAAATCCATAACCCATCTTTCAAGCAACTCCCGAACACTTTTCGAAACTGTTGCAGGAGCCACTTGCTATCTACTGCCACCTGCTCCGCCACCTCTCTCGCCTTTCCCTGAAACGGCACAGGGATTTGGCCGGAGCGCACCGGCTGAAAACCCACGGCTGACAGCCAGACGCAGTTTTTCCGCAGTTTCCTCAGGGAGAGTATCGTTTATGAATGTGCCTCCGCCTGATTCACACCCTCCGAGGTATTTCAATTTCGTGGCAGTACGGTAAGGCGGATAGAATTCTATATGAAAGTGATAATGGCCAAAATCGCCTTGACTCGTCGGTGCCTGGTGCATAATCATCATATAAGGAAAGGAAAAACCGAAAAGGTGGTCGTACCCGCAAGTAATTGCCTTCAGTATCTCTGCAAGCCACCGTCTCTCGTGGCTATCCAGGTCCGGCAGGGCCGACTTGTGACATCTGGGTATGACATGGATCTCATACGGATAGCGCGCATAGAAAGGCACCACTGCTACGAAACACGAATTCTCCGCAACAATCCGCCGTCCGTCATCGAGCTCGAAAGAAAGCACATCGCAGAGGAGACACTTCCCTGTAGCCTTCATGTATTCGCTTGAAGACTCCAGTTCCTTTTCGGGAATAGGCGGTATGAACGGGAACGCATATATCTGTCCATGAGGATGATGCAGTGTCACCCCTACAGCGTCCCCTTTATTCTCGAAGATGAGGACATAATCTATATAATCAAGGGCGCCCAATTCATTGTATCTGTCTGTCCATACTTCAATGAGGTTTGTAATATGTGATGTATCAAGGTCAGCAAATGTAGTGTGATGCCGGTCTGTGTAAAGGACTACTTCACAAACGCCTCGCGCAGGCTTGACGCTCATAATATCAGTGCCGTCCACTGCCGGCTCGGGGGGCACCTGTCGAAAAGACGGAAACTTATTTTCAAAAACAACAATCTCATAGCCGGACCCGGGAACTTCTGTAGGAAAAGACATATCTTTCGTCGGACACAACGGACAGAAGCCGTCAGGAGGTTTATACGTCCTCTCCTGCCGGTGAGTTGCAGTTACAACCCATTGCCGTAACATCGGGTTCCATCGCATCTCCGACATCTGCCACCACCCCCATGTCTGCCGTG
>JAAZEW010000194.1 GCA_012512055.1 Bacillota bacterium
AAAGCTATCGGGGATAAAGGATATAATGTCCTCCTCTGGACAGTGGATTCACTGGATTGGTGGGGTATTTCCAAGGAAGAAGTCATAGGGAACGTGCTTCCGAAGGTGGAGACCGGCGTTATCGTCCTTCAACATTCCTCAGGCGGGCCTGATGAAGACCTTACAGGCTCAGTGGATGCCCTCCCGGACATCATTGAAACCTTGCAATCACAAGGCTACTCCTTTCATACCGCGAGTGAGATCTTGGAAGACATCAGAGGTCAAAATGAGCTCAAGAAAAAGGCGGAGGAAGAGGCAAAAAGAAAGGGCCCGTGAGTCTTGACGGGCCCTGAGATTACAGGTATCAGGGGTGTTGTGGCCTCAGGCGCACTGCCTTGATGATCATTCTAACAGGTTAGATTCCGCCAAAAAGACACATGCAAAGAAAGCACACTATTATGATGATTATTATGATCCACCACCATGAGCATCCGAACCAATCAGTCTTCGGCTTGCTGATATCTGTCATATGACTAGCCTCCTTCAAATGGCCTACATGAGAAAGGACTTCTTTTCGACCTTTCTGCAATCACGATATAATATGTCAAGCAGTAGACTGCTGACACTCAACCTGCGTCATAACGTATCTGTCGTAAACAAGTACCGGATATGCTCCGGGAGGAACTAACATAGTAATGGAGAATAGGATCACATCTAAGGCGCCATCGGAACCCTGATGCCGGCCATGTTTTCCCGGGGCGCCAAGGCAAGAAAGCCGTGTTTGTGAAATGCGGGCAGAGAAGCCTAATTCCAGGCACAAATGAGGTGAGGACAGTGAAGAGACTTTACCGAAGCAGAACCGGTTCGATGATAGGCGGCGTATGTGGCGGCCTTGCAGAATACCTGGAAGTGGATCCCACCATCGTGCGCCTTGGCTTCGTGTTGCTAGGCTTGTATTCGGGCATAGGCATAGCCGCCTACCTAATCCTCTGGATAATCGTCCCATATCGGGATACGGGTGAGGCCCCGACTTCTGAGATCATTCGCGAAGGTGCAGAGGAAATACGGGACAAAGCCCAGGAAGTCGCAGAATCCATCAGCCCGGCCGTCCGAGAGTCTCAAGGGCCTGCAGCCAACGTAGTCATCGGAATTCTCCTGGTCGGATTAGGGGTAGTCTTCCTCGTACGTACCCTCAACATTTCTTGGCTTCGCTGGCTGAATGCCGGCACCTTAATGCCGATCATCCTCATCATTGTCGGCGTCATCCTGCTCAGAAAGCAGAATATCGACAGGAGAGGAGAATGAGCCATGGCTGAGCTTGGCAATAACGGCGAGAAGAGAAGGCGGAGAAGTAGCATAGTACTCCCGTCAATCCTAATACTCCTTGGCATCTTGCTTCTACTTTATAATCTCGGCTTGGTGGATTGGAATGTCTGGGCGGCAATTGCACGGTTTTGGCCTCTCATCCTTGTCGCGCTCGGGCTTGAACTGATACTGGGGAGAGGATCGATATCAAGATCTATTGTCATCATCATCATACTCGTGATTATCTCCGGACTGGCCTTGCGTCACCCGACGGCAAGAGGAGCCGTTACTCGTACGAGAGTAGAGAAGCCTCTCTCCGGCGCGACCAGCGCACAAATACAGATCAACATGGGCGTCGGCGCATTATACCTGAGCTCTCTTCCGGACTCATCAGATCTCATCAGCGGAACAGTGGACACTGCAGTAGGAGAATGGCTGAGAGAGGATTTCAAGGTCATTGCAAACAAAGCACGCCTTGTCCTCAGCACTGAAAACAGCGACTTCTTCGCTGATTTCAATTTCTTTGG
>JAAZEW010000195.1 GCA_012512055.1 Bacillota bacterium
ACGCTACCGCCTATCCCCCGCTCGGGGTATGGGGCACAATGGAAAATGACATAACAGTCGCGTTCAAGGCGATCTTCACTGACTATGTTACGGGCAAACTGGGCGCGGACGGTGTGAAGAAACATCTGGATGATGCAGCCCAGCGGGTAGATGCTGCACTGAAAACCGAGAAGTAATCAAGAGTACAGCCGATTACATGACAATACTGAAACTGGAGGAGAACGCTTCATGCCGTACTACACTTCCGTCCATAAGCTTGATTCAGGAGTGCCGTTAGGCGGTATCGGGGCAGGGAAGGTTGAGATATTCCCTGACGGGACACTTGGCAACTTCACACACCAGAATAACTGGGACAATCCGATAGGCACAACAGGCGGCCTGAACCATGTTGACGCGCGGGTTGGTCATCACTTCGCGATCTGGGTGTCCGGACGTGCCGAAGGAGCAGAGCCGGTAGCGCGGCTGCTTCAGACAGCAGATATTGCGGGGCTGCCGCGCGTTAGGGAAATTGAGTACGTAGGCGAATATCCTTTTGCGAAGCTAAACTACATAGATCCTGCTCTGCCTGTGGAGGTGCGCTTGGAAGCGTTTTCCCCGGTAGTGCCGGGTAACCTCGGAATGTCAGCCATGCCTGTTGTTATATTCTTGTTCACGTTGACTAACAGTGATACGACATCGGCTGTAGATGCGGCAATCATGGTGACTGCCAGAAACACTGTCAGCGCTTGGAATGTTGGGCGTTATAACCAGGCTGTCTCTCGGGGAGATGTCAGGGGAGTCCTGTTTTTTGCGGACTCCCCGCTCCCAACCGATACAACTCACGGAACGGTATGTCTTGCAACCCCTGCCTGGGCAGGTGAGGTCAGCTACCACAATGCATGGAACCTCAAGACTCTTGACCCGTTTAATCTCAGTCTTCAGAATATGGACCTCGCCCCATGGGACTCCTTTTCAGTTACAGGCAACTTGATCTCAAAGGAATGGAGGCCTTTGACTGTATCCCCCATAGTTCAAGGTGAAGGTATCGAACTGGGCGGCGCGATTGCAGTTCGAACCATGTTGAAGCCTGGCAAAGCCAAATCCATTCCGTTCGTTCTTGCATGGCACATGCCCAATTCGCATTTCGGACATGTATATGAAAATGACTATACCGACGCTGTCCAAGTTGCCCAGGCTGCCTTGGGTGAACTGGATTCGCTTTATGAAGGCGCCGGCCGGTGGGAGGCCTCCTTTGCCCAAGCCAGGGCAGACACGACTGACTCCCTAGCAGACGGAGTCAAGGAAAGTGTGGCCTCTCACGCCAATGAGTATGGCGGAGCCTGCAGAGTCTTGCCGGCCTGGCTGGAAGATGCCATGTTGAACAACCTTTACGTTCTTTCCTCAGGAAGTTGGTGGGACAGGGAAGGGCGGTTCGCACTGTTTGAGGCGTCAAGAGCGTGTCAACTCATGAACACCGTAGATGTCCTGTACTATGCTTCCATACCTGTGTCGTGGTGCTATCCTAAGCTTCAGGAAT
>JAAZEW010000196.1 GCA_012512055.1 Bacillota bacterium
GCAGGTGGCTCTCCTTCCACCCCCAGTGAGCTAAGTAAGCGCTTTGATGAGTATCTGAATGGATTAACGAAAGGTAGAGAAGCCAGGAAGATTCGTATCATGCTTGAATAGGAGAGATGTGTATTGTCCGCCTCCAAACAGATGTCATTTCTTGACGATGATAAGCGAGTTAAAACCAGCGGTCCGGTTGAATGCCTGGGAATCACTTTCGAAAACGATGAGGCTCGAAGGGAGTACTTTCTGGAAAAGCTGGCTGAGAAGCTTAAAGACCCTGAGTTTAGGAAAATCGAAGGGTTTCCGATAGGCTCAGATGAGGATATTCTTGCATTGTCTGATCCGCCGTATTATACTGCATGTCCTAATCCCTTTATCGAAGATTTCATAGAGCACTACGGGAAACCTTATGATCCCGACGAACACTACGATAAAAAGCCTTTCGCTGTAGATGTGAGTGAAGGGAGGTATGCACCGGAAAGCCTAGCTCATTCCTATCATACCAAGGTGCCGGCTAGGGCCATCATCAGGTATATTCTGCACTACACTAAACCAGGGAATGTGGTACTAGACGGATTTTGTGGTTCAGGAATGACCGCTGTAGCTACTCAGCTTTGCAGTCAAATGTCAACCGAAGAAAGACAATCCATCCAAAAAGATGTTGATGACATAGAATGGGGTATCCGGCATTGCGTGATTGCCGATCTTGCGCCTGCCGCCACTTTTATTGCCGCCAACTATCTTCGTGTACCAGTCATCAAGGATTTAGAGTCACGTTGCAGGCAGGTCATCAAAGCTGTTAAAGCTGAAACTGACTGGATGTATGTTACACATGACAATTCTTCGGCAAACAATCAAAGAGGTAGGCACCGCATAAAACACACCGTATGGTCTGATGTCTTCATATGTCAGAATTGTAGCAAGGAGCTAGTGTTTTGGGATATCGCATCAGACGGTAAAGGAGTCAAGATCAATGATGAATTCCCATGCCCATATTGTGGTGTCAGATTAACAAAACGTTCTATGCAGCGTGTATGGATTTCCAAATTCGACAAGGTGTTAAATAAGGTTGTCACGCACTGTAAGCAAGTTCCTGTAATCATAAGCTACCGCGCAACCGGAAAAACAGTTCATAAGGTTCCTGATACACTAGATTTGGATCTCCTCAACAAGATAGAGGAGCTGGATTTTTCATATTGGGTTCCGCCTGATATCGTCCCTGAAGGAGACAAAACGAGTGAACCACTCCGTATAGGATTCAATCATGTTCACCAATTTTACACGTATCGTAGTTTATACTCCCTAGCAGTGTTGAGAAAACATGTGTTGGAACCTAGTGTGTCGTGGGGTTTATCCATGCTGTTGACCGCAATCGCACAGAAATCTAGTAAGATGATGCGTTACATGTCTGATGGAATCGGTAGGATTCAAAACGGCGTGCTTTACTTCCCATCCCTATTTAAGGAGAGCAACCCTAGTCATCTCATGGAAATCGCTATGAAACAGATAATGAAACTTAACGCGATAATGGATTCGGATCCGACGAAGACTATTGTCTCTACATCAAGTGCGTCCGACCTTCGAGGTTTGCCAGATAATTCGGTAGACTATATATTCACCGATCCTCCCTTTGGCGGGAATCTAATGTATTCTGAACTTAATCTGATATGGGAATCTTGGCTTAGGGTGGCAACGAATAACGAGACTGAGGCAGTAGAGAATAGAAGTCAAAGAAAGACGGCGTTTGAATATCAGATGTTGATGTGGCGTTGTTTTTCCGAATACTATCGCGTTCTCAAGCCTGGTCGGTGGATGACGATTGTTTTCCATAACTCACGAAACGCAATTTGGAATGCCATTCAAGAGGCTCTGCAGCATGCTGGTTTTGTAGTCGCAGATGTGCGCACTTTAGATAAGAAACAAGGCTCGTTTAACCAAGTCACAGCACGGGGTGCTGTAAAGCAAGATATTACTATCTCTGTATACAAGCCGGACATTGATTTGGAAGAACGTTTCAAACTGAAAGCCGGTACAGAAGATGGTGCCTGGGACTTTGTCCGTACTCACCTTAATAAAGCCCCCGAACCCCCAATTAAGGACGAAAAAGTAGAAATCATAGCGGAAAGACAGAACTACCTCCTTTACGATCGCATGGTTGCATTCCACGTACAACGTGGAGTAATGGTACCGTTATCTGCAGCAGAATTCTATCAAGGCCTAGATCAACGTTTCCCGGAACGTGACGGGATGTACTTCTTGCCGGATCAAGTTGCTGAATACGACAAGAAGCGCATGAAAGTCAAAGACGTCCAACAACTGGAACTATTTGTCCTGGATGAAGCTTCGGCTATTCAATGGCTCAAACAGCAGCTTGCCTCTAAGCCTCAGACATTCCAAGAGATTCACCCACAGTTCATGAAAGAGATTGTCGGGTGGCAGAAGCACGAGAAACCGCTGGAACTGTTAGAGTTACTTCAGCAGAATTTCTTGCGCTATGACGGGACTGGCAAGGTGCCAAGCCAAATCCATAGCTACCTTTCCAGCAACTTCAAGGATCTGCGGAACCTATCTAAAGAGGACCCGGCCTTGCAAGCTAAAGCGAAAGACCGTTGGTATGTACCTGATCCTAACAAAGCAGGAGACCTTGAGAAGCTCCGTGAAAGAGCTCTACTCAAAGAGTTTGAAGACTATCGAACTTCAACACAGAAGCGATTGAGAGTCTTCCGACTGGAGGCTGTCCGCGCTGGCTTCAAAAAGGCCTGGATAGAGC
>JAAZEW010000197.1 GCA_012512055.1 Bacillota bacterium
CTGTCTCCGCTGTCGCAAGCGGCTGCGCCGGAACTGAAGGCGAAATCTGCGATACTGATTGATGCTGAGACCGGACAGGTGCTCTACGATAAAGATCCCGATATGCAATTGGCGCCTGCAAGCATCACGAAGGTCATGACAATGCTTTTGGCTATGGAAGCTGCTGACGCCGGGAACGTCAGCCTTGATGATATGGTAGTCACAAGTACCGCTGCAAGTGAGATCGGAGGCTCCCAGATTTGGCTCATGGAAGGCGAGGAAATGAAGTTCGAAGACATGCTGAAGGCAGTCGCCATTGTCTCCGCCAATGATGCCGCTTTCGCCTTGTCCGAGCATATTGCAGGTACTGAACCGGACTTTGTCAGGTTGATGAATGAAAAAGCGAAAGAATTGGACATGAAGAACACGCACTTTCAGAATTCCGACGGCCTCCCCGCTTCAGATCATTACAGCACAGCGCGGGATATCGCCATCATGTCAAGGGAACTTATCACGAAATACCCGAAGATCCTTGAATGGACCAGCACCTGGACAGACTGGCTCCAGCGTCTGCATCCAAGGGCGAAGCAGAAGGAGTCTTTTCTCAGAAACACGAATGAGTTGGTAATCAAATATCCCGGGGCTGACGGCCTCAAGACAGGCATGACCAATGAGGCGGGTTTTTGCCTTTCCGCTACAGCCAAGAAAAATGACACCCGGCTCATAGCCGTAGTCATGGCGCTTCCTTCAAATGATGAGCGTCTGGATGATACGATAAAGCTACTGAATTACGGATTCCGCGAGTTCGATCGCGTAGTCCTGGCAACTCAAGGAGAGAGCGTCGGGTCTGTCAGGATTCCCAACGGACGTCAGGAAATGGTTGTTGCAGGTGTTGACAAGGACTATGCAGTGCTCGTGGAGAAAGGCAAGAAGGACCTGATAACGACGGAATTCGTCCCTGATGAGCGCAAAGCCCCAATCGCGAAAGGCGAAAGAGTCGGCCAGGTTATGGTATCCCTTGACAATAAAGAAATTGCACGAGTCAATGTGGTGTCTACCGAAGATGTTCAAAGGGCGGGCTTTTTCACAGTGTTGTCAAGAGGGATCCGTGACTTCTTCCGGGGCTTGTTCCGGCGTGCGATTCCTCAGAATGAGATTTCACTTTAGGAATTGGCTCTGGGAGTTGGCTCATAGATTTCGTCCTGGGATTTCGCGCCGGGGTTTTACTCAGAGATTCCGCCCCGGGGATCATCATGATAGGCAGTGGATAGGTAAAGCATAGGTAACCGAAGGTAACGGACAAGCAACGGAGAGGCAACCAAAGGTAACCCCAGGCAACCATCTGTGGCGCACAGGTAATCCATAGGTAGCGGGCAATCGTGGGAGATCACGAACCGTGGGAGATTCTGTGACTGTGGGAGACTCGATAACCGGGGGAGATTCGATAACCGTGGGAGAAATGGCCTTAGAGGCACGGGCCAAACTCAACCTGACCCTCAAAATCCTAAGACGGCGTCCTGACGGATACCACGACATAGAGTCAGTGGTGCAGTCTGTTGATCTTTGCGACCGGATATTTCTTCGGGCCGGCTCTCCTGTTTGCGTAGGGAGCGGCGGCGAAGAAGCTGATATCAAACTCACGTGCAATGATCCAAGTATTCCCCTCGTTCGCGGCAATCTGGCGATGGACGCAGCCCTTGCTCTGGCCAAATTCGCAGGCCTCAGAGCTTCTGTGGAAATAAAGATGGAAAAGAGGATACCTGTAGCTGCAGGCTTAGGAGGCGGAAGCGCTGACGCAGCAGCAGTCCTCACAGGGCTTAATCACCTATGGAAACTGGGCTTGGGCAAAAGAGAGTTAATGGCTGTCGGTGAGAGTCTCGGCGCAGATATCCCTTTTTGCATCCTGGGAGGGACAGGGATTATTCGAGGGAAAGGTGAGCAAATAGAACTGTTGCCCACGCCTGATGAGCTGTGGTTTGTCATTGTGACATTACCGGACAGAGTAAACACCACCCGGGCTTACGCCAGGTTTGATCAACTCACCGAGACCACCGGCGCCCGT
Organism: Bacillota bacterium; assembly: GCA_012512055.1. Next base: position 2,042 of record JAAZEW010000197.1, read on the forward strand.
GATGCCGGCTTCTGTGATGCCGGCTCCTATGATACCGCTGTCCATGTAACTGATGTTACTTCAGGAATGGTCCGTGCTCTTGGAGCAGGCAGAGTTCAGGATATTGCCGATAGACTCACCAATGACCTGGAGCGTTCTGCAATATCGATTGTCCCCTCAATCGCCCGGGCGAAAGAGGCGCTGCTTGCCGCGGGGGCGGTTGGAGTCGGGATGTCAGGGAGCGGCCCTACCGTGTTCGGTATTGCCGACAGCAGGACAAAAGCAGAAGCAATTTGCGGTGCATTGAAACTGTCATCCGGAGCGTTCAAAGAGGTATTCGTGTGTAAAGCAGTTCCACAAGGAGTTGCTTGTGCACGGGTGCCAGACGCGGGTGCAGGGCACTAAGCGGGTGCAGGGCGCTAATAAGTATGAATTCATTAGTTTTCGCTCGTTTTCCGATTGTCTTGGGTGGCCCCACACGGTACGTACACTTTCTGAAACCGGCGATCACTTATGGTGGAGACCGTTGATGTATCCCATATTATGTTACCGCAGTTCGCTTGAATCGCAAAAACCGGTTGCCATCTTGGGCGAAACTGGCAGCTACTGGAGAAGTTCAACGGTCTTATGGTGATCTACTTATGTGATGCGGGTGCCCACAGGTGCTTGATATCCCTGCCGGACATCGGCGTGCGCTGAGTCCGGGATCTCAGAACCCTGCGACTTCAATCCGGAGTAAAACCGAATTGGTCAAGAAGGGAAAGCTTTTCGCTTGACAACTAATACATGATAGCTGAGACTTATATTGAACGGAGAAATACAAGCCGGGCAAAGGCTCCTGGCTGCGAGGGGAGGGCGGTAAGCATGGTGGACGCAGTTGTTCTGGCCGGCGCTGCAAATGACGGGAAACTGGCTATGTGCGATGGTGCGAAGTATGAAGCCCTTATCAGTATCCAAGGTAAGCCCATGCTTTCATATGTTCTGGATACGCTCAGGAGGTATGAGGAAATCGGGAGGATTGTGCTTGTATGCCCCAAGGAGGTGTCCGACAGCATAGGCCCTATACCCGGACTCGTTCCCGTAGAGGGGCATGGAGCGCTGCTCGAGAATTTGAGAGCAGGCCTCTCTCAATTGGATCCTGACAAGCCTGCGCTAATCGTGACCGGGGATATACCTCTCTTGACATGCGAGGCAATTGACGACCTTTTTAGACAGGCAGCGACGCGCCCTGCGGACATATACTATCCGGTGGTTCCACGGGAAGCCTGCGAATATGAGTTTCCGGGGATAAAGAGGACATACTTGACTATCCTCGAAGGGACGCTGACCGGTGGTAACATTGCCTTAGTAAAGCCGTCCGCCCTTCTGGCTTGCGGGAGATTCTTAGAACAAGCGATAGCTACCCGTAAGAAGCCCTGGATGATGGGGAGCGTCCTTGGGATGTGGCTAATCTTCAAATTCCTCATGAGGCGTTTGTCCATACGGGACATTGAACGCAGGTTAGAAACTCTCACCGGGGTCCAGGCCATGGGTGTGATTTCAGATTATGCGGAAATAGCATTTGATGTTGACAAGCCAAAAGACCTCGAGCTTGCGCAAGAGATATTAGGAGATCAGGGGAGCACGAACCAGGTTTAATAGTCGCGAGGGGTTTTGACGGCAATTTCTACATTCCATAAGGAGGAATTTATGTCTTTATATGGAATATAGTCTACGCAACCCGCTTTTCTATTCTTTATAGAAGGTGGTGGCGTATAAAGTGAACATTACTGAAGTAAGAATCAGGCCGGTGAAGAGTGACGGGAAAACACGAGCTATAGCTTCGATAACCTTCGGCGACTCCTTCGTGGTAAAGGAACTGAAAGTAGTGGAAGGCCCTTCAGGACTATTTGTATCAATGCCCAGTCGCAAAGTGGGTGACGGAGGTTACAGGGACATCGCTCATCCGATTACTGCCGAAGCCCGTGACGAAATTCAGACTATGGTGCTCGCGGAATTTGAAAAACAGACAGGCGATTCCGAGGTTGTTGTCCACTAAGACAGTTGCTGTTTGAAAGGCTTACACCACCCTGCGGCTCACTCAGGTTCAACCAGGCTGACTGAGGCAATTCGGAGTCTTGACGTGTTCCGGAGCCTTTGCTATACTCGTAGTGCTACAAAAAACATTAGAAGCCTGTTATGTTTGACACACGGTGGGGCGTAGCCAAGCGGTAAGGCACGGGACTTTGGATCCTGCATGCGGAGGTTCGAATCCTCCCGCCCCAGCCAATTTGTTCGAGTTTCCGGGCCGGCTTGAATGCGAGGCCTTTTTTGTTTTTCACTGTTTCTTACTGCATTTTGTTGTCTGCCATTGTCTTCACAATGTCCAGCAGTCTCTCGCGGGAATTAAGGCCAGGCTCTTCCAAAACCATCTCGAGGAGCTCGGCAAGGACCCTTCCTACTTCCGGGCCTTCCGGTATGTCAAGGATTCTCATGACATCTCTGCCGTCTACAGCAAGGTCGTTTACTGTGAACGCAGGGCCTTGTCTTAATACATCTTCCAGCCTTCTCAAAAAGGCCTCCATATTGCTGCCGGGGTTAGGCTCCAAGCCCAGCGCAACTCTGTCTGCCTGCCGTACCTTGGCAAGATCGTAGATGGCCTCAAGTCCCAATAAATTCACCAGTCGCCGGATCCCCTTATCTTTTGTAGCAGGTTCATAAGTGAACATATGCCATTTGATGAGGGTTATGACTCTATTAATCAGGGCCCCGGGATACTTGAGCCTCTCAAGGGCAGCTTTTGCAAGCTCAGCGCCGACACTTTCGTGGCTGAAGAAGCGGAGCCTGCCGGTGTCATCCTGCTCCATTGTCACAGGCTTTCCGATATCATGGAGTAGCGCAGCAAGGCGCAGTTCCAGCCTGGGTTCGATGCTTTCACAAGCCCGGATGCTATGCTCAAGAAGAGTATCAGGGCTTTCGTGATGTGCAGGTATATGCGCGCAATCTGAAAGCTCAGGAAGGATATGATCCAAGAGATGAGTTTCATGAGCATACCGGAGGGCTTTGCCGGGCCGGGCAGATAAGAGCATCCTGGACAGTTCGTCCTGGATACGTTCAGGCGACACCCTTCTGATAGCAGAATGAAGCTCCGTTATTCCGTCTAAAGTCTCAGGGGATATCTCAAAGCCAAGTTCAACTGCAAACCGAATCGCCCGGAGCATCCTGAGAGAGTCTTCACTGAAACGTTCTTTAGGATCACCTACCGTCCGGATAATCCCGTCTCTGAGATCGTCTATTCCTCCGAAATAGTCAGTAACGCTCTTTTGCAGGATGTCGTAGGCTAAGGCGTTGATTGTGAAATCCCGGCGCGCCACATCGTCCCTGAGGCTTTCGGAAAAGACTACTCTATCAGGCCTGCGTCCATCAGAGTACCTGCCTTCTTCCCGAAATGTCGTTACCTCAACTCCCTGGCGGCCGCCAGGAAAGACAGTCAGTGTCCCGAAGCGTTCGCCTGTAGGGATGGCTCTGTCGCCGAATATCCTCTTCACCTCTCCGGGTGTGGCAGAAGATGCTATATCCCAGTCAGTCGGTGTTTTGCCAATCAGATAGTCCCTCACAGCGCCTCCGACTACATAAGCCTCATGGCCGCTTTCTGTCAGCATTTCGGCAATTTCCGAAACGTGTTCCGGGATTGCAATATTCATCTCGAAGATTACAGGCTCGCGGCAATTCATGGTTTGCGCTCTCCTTATCTGCGCTCTCCTTAGACAATGACGGGCATTTAAGTATGACTTCATTAGTTTTCGCTCGTTTTCCGATTGTCTTGGGTAGCCCCGCACGGTACGTACGTTCTCTGAGGCCGGTGATTGCAACGAGGGGTGTCAAAATCCGGCCACCGGCCTAGGGGCCGGATTTTGTCAAGGCAACCCGCTTGGGGCGCCGTCCCCTTAGTGCAACACCGGCAACCCTGTACAGTACGTACATTTTCTAAAACTGACGATCACTTATGGTGAAGACTGTTGAACTTGTCCTGTAACTGCCAGTTTCGTCGAAGATGGCAACCAATTTCTGCGATTCAAGCGAGCTGTGTTAACATAATATGGGAGAGAACAACGGTCTCATGGTGATCTACTTAGTTGAAGTATAGCCAAGAAGCTAAGCCTGCGTCAATATTGATATCTCGCAGGGAATCAAGTAGACTTGCACAGCGGTAAGCCGAGCATTGCTTCAGGTGGATCGCTGCCCTGTTCAGGTGGATCGCTGCCATGTTCAGGAGGATCGCCCCTAGCTTGTTTCCGCTTTTTCTTTGTGACGTGACAGGCTTAAGCCCAACTGTGAAATACTAAGTTTAGTCGTAGAAACCCGCCGGGAATACTTCACGATGAGTCTTTGCTGCCCTATATGTTCAGGGGGTGGTTTAGGTGCATCGATTCTGCGCGCTCATGGTCATTGCCGTTGTAATTCTGGGCACAGCCGTCATGTGGCAATGGGAAAGCGGAATCAAGAAGAAAGAATTAGGCCTGCATACAGCGCCTGAAATTGACGAGCCAGGCCCGGTAAAGGAATACTCATGCGATTGTGAGCCTGAGGACGATTTGACTCAGGAAATGCTGCAATTGGCTGCAAAACCATCCCTACAGATGGATATCCCAAGCCCGTCAGGTCAAACCGAAATTACAAGGCCGGCAGGGCGGATAGACATAGTGGTGGACACAGTGGAAAGGACTCTCACAGTTTTCTCAGACGGAAAGGCTTACCGAAAATTTCCTGTAGCTGTAGGTAAGCCATCCACACCGTCTCCGCCCGGGCAATGGCAAGTTGTGTCCAAAGGGGAATGGAGCGGGGGTTTCGGCACAAGGTGGTTAGGACTCAATATGCCGTGGGGTAAGTACGGCATCCATGGCACAAATAAGCCTTGGCAGATCGGGGGTTTCGTCAGCGGAGGATGCATCAGGATGCTTAACCATGACGTTGAACTCATTTTTGACTGGATCCCCATGGGTACGCATGTGGTCATAATAGGTAATCCTTTCGGCCCCTTGCGTGATCCCAGGCGCGAGATAGGCCCGGGAGAACGTGGGCCGGACGTGTTGGCTGTGCAAACACGCCTGAAAATGCTGGGTTTTGACCCGGGAGCGCAGGACGGAATGTACGAGCAGACTACGATTGATGCGGTAAAGGAGTTCCAGAAGGCTAATTCCATGAGCGCAACAGGTGTAGTCACAGATGAAGTATATGATGCCCTCGGACTCCCCCTGTTTGAATGAAAGGCTAATAGCAGCGCTTAGCTGAGATATGGGGAGATACTATGTGCCAGCAGCCGTAAGGGCCGGCAATTAGGCATTAAATGGGTTAATTTCCAGAAAAAGCTTGAAAATTGGTTCATATTAGTATAAAATAGGTTCATGACATTCCTGGATGACTGAAAAGGAGGGGAAGTGGGTGTGGAGGGAAGGGGGATTTTTCGGACTAACCAGTGTTCATGGCGACGGAACAATAACAATACCGGAACACGTGCGTAACCGGCTTGGACTTAAGCCCCATGATCATCTGCTTTTTCAGTTGATTGATGAGCACATTGTGGCTTCGAAAGTAAAGGATGGGAGTAGGGAGTATTACGCGCGCGTCAGGGGATAAGCTATTTCCCCGGCAAAGAGAAGGAGCCATTTGCTGAAATCACGTAGTCTCTGTTCATGGGCAGAGGCTACATTGCAAATGGCTTTGGCCTGTTTTGGTTAGAGAGTCTTTCTTTAGTGTTTTCCGGTCGTATAATAGAGGAAACCGGCAACATCATGTTGAACATATATATGGTATGCTAAAAACCTACTCCTAACTGCCTAAACAGAAGTTGGAGTAGGTATGTTGTTGTAGGGAGTTGCGAATCATGCCAGGATTTCAGGCTATTATTCTCGCGGCCGGCCTTGGAACAAGAATGCGGTCAAAACTACCGAAAGTCGTCCACGAAATTTGCGGGAAGCCCATGATTATGTTGGTCCTCGATGCGCTGGAGGCTGCAGGGGCGGAGCGCACTTTTGTTGTGGTAGGGCACTTGGCTGAACTTGTTGAGGAAATTGTGGGCCGGAGGGCGGTATGTGTTCTTCAGACTGAGCAAAAGGGAACCGGCCATGCTGTCATGCAGGCTAAAGACGCGCTTTCCGCATATGAAGGTACAGTATTGGTGGCTGCCGGAGATGCAGCCTACCTAACTGAATCCGACCTGACATCCCTTGTCAACCACCATCAAGAAACAAAGGCTTCAGCAACACTGTTATCATCAATCGTTGAAGACCCGTTGGGTTACGGGCGAGTGGTGCGTGATACTTCAGGACGGGTGAGCCGGATTGTCGAAGAAAAAGACTGCTCTCCTCAGGAAGCATTGATAAAAGAAGTCAACAGTTCTGTCTACTGCTTCGAAAAGCGTGACTTATTTAATGCCCTTTCCCGCATTACTCCCGATAACGTTCAGGGAGAATACTATCTGACAGACGTAATCGAAGTGATGATGAAACAAGGCCTTCGTGTTGAGGCTATAGTCTCAGAAGACCCTTTAGCTGCACAGGGCATCAATACCCGACTCCAACTGGCAGAGGCTGAGAAAATCTTCAGGGACAGGATACGGGAGCGCCTCATGCTTTCAGGTGTCACCATGGTGGATCCCGCGACTACGTTTGTGGATTTCGACGTTGTCATAGGACAGGATACGAAAATCCTGCCGTTTTCAGTAATCCAGGGTGACACAGTCATCGGTGAAAACTGTATAATCGGGCCATTTGCCCGCATTATAGACTCAAAGGTGTCTGAAGGCGCTTCCATAAGTAATGCTGTTGTTATTGAAGCTGAAGTAGGTGAAGATGTATCGGTAGGCCCTTATGCGTATCTTCGCACAGGGACTGTCCTTCTTGAGCGTTCCAAGGTCGGGACTTTTGTAGAGGTGAAAAAATCAACTGTAGGAAAAGGCAGTAAAGTTCCTCATCAGACTTATCTCGGCGATGCGACGGTAGGTGAAGGGGTTAACATAGGAGCAGGAACGATAACCTGTAACTACGATGGATGTTACAAGTATCCTACTATTATTTCAGACGGAGTATTTGTGGGCAGTAACACCAACTTTGTGGCGCCTGTGAAAATCGGCAAGGGAGCTTATATTGCTGCAGGTTCCACTATCACGGAAGATGTGCCTGAAGGAGCCCTTGGAATAGCCCGTGGAAGGCAAAAGAATATTCAGGGCTGGGTAAAGAAGCGACTCAAAGAGGGTAAGAAATCAGGTTCTCAAGAAGATTCCGGCGGAACCTGCGATATATAGGAGGGCTTGTGCAATGAATGGTAACGACGGGGTGCATCTGATATTGCCGTCTTATAAGAGGCTGAAGTTGTTTACAGGGCTGGCTCATCCTGAGCTTGCCTTCGAGATTGCTTCTCATCTTGACATAGGAGTCTCTGCCATGAGAGTGGACAGGTTCAAGGACGGCGAAATACGAGTAGGCATAGACGAGACAGTCAGGGGCGTGGATTGCTTTTTGGTACAACCTACTTGCCCACCGGTGAATGATAATCTCATGGAGCTCTTGATTATTGTTGATGCCATGCGTCGGGCGTCTGCAAGAACGGTGACTGCAGTGATCCCTTATTATGGCTATGCAAGGCAGGACAGGAAGGCTAAGGCCAGAGACCCGATTACCGCCAAATTAGTCGCTAACCTCCTTGTTACCGCAGGATGTGACAGAATACTGACAATAGACCTCCATGCAGGACAGATTCAAGGTTTCTTCGATATTCCTGTCGATCCTTTGCTTGCCATGCCGATTCTTGTAAAATACGTTAGGGATTCCGGCCTCTCCAATTGTGTTATCGCATCTCCCGACATCGGGGGAACGGTACGGGCGCGGGCAATGGCGGAGAAACTAGGCGTCGGCTTGATAGTAATTGATAAGAGACGTCCTGCGCCGAATATTTCAGAAGTGATGAACATTATTGGAGATGTGAAAGGCAAGACTGTTATACTAGTTGATGATATAATTGACACTGGCGGCACAATTGTCCAAGCGGCGGAGGCGCTGCATGATGCAGGAGCAAAACAGGTACTTGCAGCATGCACTCACGCCCTTCTATCGGGGCAAGCAAAGGACAATTTGTCAGCATCGGTCCTTCAGAAAGTAATTGTCACAAACACTATACCGCTGAGTGAAAGCAGACGTCCGGCGAGAACTGAAGTCCTGTCGGTCGCACCTCTTTTAGCAGAGGCAATCAAGCGTATCTACCAGGACCTTCCGGTCTCGACGTTATTTGAGTAGGCGGCACTGTTAGAAGGAGTTGACACGACGTGAGACAGGTGATCATAAGGGGAGAATTACGGCAGCAAACAGGCAAAGGCGCTGCGAGAAGAATGCGGGCGAGCCGCAGGGTACCTGCTGTTGTCTACGGGAAAGGTGAAGAGACGACCATCATTTCCCTGGATGAGCGCGAATTCGGAAAAGCAATGCAAGCCGGGCTTGGCGGAGGTACGTTAATCAGACTGGTCCTGTCTAAGGATGCAGATGAGAAAGGCCCGGATGAGATTGAGAAGACTGCAATTCTTAAGGAAGTACAATCAGATGTCGTGCGCGGTAATGTGATTCACGTGGATTTCCAAGCCATATCTATGGATGAAGCTATTACCACTAAGGTGCCGGTAGTGCTTGTGGGTGAAGAGAGCAGGCCAAACGACGGAGGCATCATGCAGCACATGATATGGGAGCTGGAAGTGCATGCACTTCCTATGGATATCCCTGAGCGCGTAGAGGTAGACGTTTCCAAGCTGGAGATCGGCGATTCCATCAAGGTAGGAGACCTTGACCTCCCGGAGGATGTCCAGGCGAACACAGGGGAAGACGAAGTAATCATCCTCGTTGCCGCTCCCGATATAGTGGTTGAAGAGGAAGAGGAAGCTGAGGAAGAGGATGAGGAATTGACGGCTGAAGGGGCAACTGAGGATCATGTCGCTACCGGAGGACATGAAACAGAGTAGCAGAGAATCCGACAGAGATATAAGACTCGTCGTCGGGCTGGGTAATCCCGGTAGCCAATATGAAGGTTCCCGACACAACGCCGGATTTCGGGTAATGGATATATTGTCTGCTCGACATGGGATCCGCTTTGGAGAGTACAGGTTTTCGTCGCTCATAGGATATGGGAAGATAGCGGGGATAAATGTTGTTCTTGCCAAACCCCTGACGTATATGAATCGTAGCGGCCTTGCGGTTGGCGCCATGGTGACTTGGTACAATTTGCATCCCGGTAACATGCTGATTGTTTTAGATGATATCGCGTTGGAACAAGGCAGGCTGAGGATTCGCGCCAAGGGAAGTGATGGCGGACATAACGGGTTGAAATCCATTATTGATGGTGTTAAAACGGAAGAAATCCCCAGGCTTCGCATTGGAATTGGAATGCCCGGTCCTGCTGTTGACATGAGTTGTCATGTGATTGATTGGTTTGAAAAGGAAGAAATTCCTATTATTTCAGGGGCCTTGCTGAAGGCAGCAGACGCTGTGGCGGTTTGGGTGGAACATGGTATTGATCGGGTTATGAATGAGTTTAACTAAGTCACAGACAGGGTTAATTTTGAAGGGGCCGAAGCCCCTTCTTTGCTTTGTCAGCTTACCGGATTCCACATGCCGATCTTACTTCCTGAGCTGGCCTGACATGAGTTCCTCGGCTTTTTGAATCAGCCCGCGGACTATTAGACCGGCTTCTCGAGTGGTGATGTTGCCGTAGTCGTACAATCCATTCTCAACACCGATTTTATCAGCGAATCCTAGTTCTTTTGCAATTTCATATTTTACTTGATCCGAAACGATGCTGCGGTTTCTCCGACTCATAGCTCCACCCCTAAGAATAGTGTCTCCGAGGAGCCTGATTGCATGAGAGAGTCCTTCTGGCGGAAATGGAATGATTGTCAAATCAATACATTTATTGTCATTTATGTCAAGGGTTTTTCCGGAGCTCATCTATGAGCGCAGGTATAATCTCCAGAGCATCTCCTATGATGCCGTAGGTGGCTATGGAAAATATCGGCGCGTTGGGATCCTTGTTAATTGCGACTATTACGTCAGACGAGGACATTCCCGCCAAGTGCTGGACAGCTCCGGATATGCCGCATGCTACATAGAGCTTTGGCCTTACAGTTTTGCCGGTTTGTCCTACTTGATGCGCATATGGTATCCAACCTGCGTCAACTGCGGCTCGCGAGGCGCCTACCGCGCCTCCCAGCAGTTGGGCAAGCTCCTCCAGGAGCGCAAAATTCTCAGGTTTCCCAAGGCCTCTGCCACCGGACACTACTATGTCTGCTTCCTGGATATTCGCACGCTGTCCGGACGCAAGGTGTGTTTCCAAAAGCCTGGCGCGGGGAGGCAGGATTTCCCGGGAAAGCTTCACTACTGTGCCGGTTCGGCTATTATCGGGCACTCGGGCTTTCATGACTTTCGGACGCACTGTTGCCATTTGAGGCCGCTTTTCCGGACAAACAATAGTGGCCATGATATTTCCGCCGAATGCAGGCCTGGTTTGAAGGAGCAGCCTATTCTCTTTGTCAATGTCAAGTCCGGTGCAGTCCGCGGTGAGTCCGGTTTTCAACTTGACAGCTATCCTTGGGGCAAGGGATCTCCCGACAGTAGTGGCTCCGAAAAGAAAAACAGAAGGCCGGTATTCCGTAACAAGCTCAGCAATTACCTGTGCATAAGGCTCATCTTGGAAGTTCTGAAGGGCAGGGTCATCAACTAAGTACACTTTACTTGCGCCATACTTAATCATCTCCTCTGCCACGTGTTCAACGTCATATCCCAAGAGGACGGCGCATAGTTCTTCACCTAAGTCAGACGCCAGGTTCTGTCCTTCCCCCAGCAGCTCATATGCGACACCTGCAGGCTTTCCGTTGCGTTGCTCTATGAATACCCATACACCTTCCCAATGCCGGCCATGCGTTTCAGGCTTCACACCTTCAGATTCCTCGGAAGGCCGGCCTGAATTTGCTGCAACAATAGCGTCTGAAGGGCATTCTTCTCGGCAGGCTCCACAGAGAACACAATTATCCAGGAGATAAGCAACGCCATCTCTGACTTCTATGGCGTTATACGGGCAGGCAGGGACGCATGCCCCGCAACCGGTGCATTTAGAGGAGATAATTTCAACTGACATTGATGAAAGCCTCCCATTTCGTAAGCTGCACAAAAACATGGCGTTCTTGTTATTCGATACCTTCCGGCTCGGGGAATTCTTCCGGGGTTTCCGGTGCTTGCAGTGAGGGGACGTCGAGAATTTGGCGAGTATGTGGATAGGCCAAATTCGAACGAGGCGCGCCGCCGGCGCGGCGTCCCCCGAACACAATACCGGAAACCTGATGGCTCCGGGGAATGGTAAAGGCTTATGTCAGTCTATTCACCTAGAACAGATGACTTTCCTTCAGCCTTACCAGCAGGTTCCTGGCTTTCTCAGATGCCGAATCCCCCTTTATGATTTCGCCCCCCGGCCTGATTTCCGGCGAGAAAATCCGGGAGACTTGCGTAGGCGAGCCTGACAATCCCAGCATCAGTTCATTTGCCTCAAGATCATTGGCAGTCCATGTGGTGATTTGGGCTTTTCTTGCTTTTAGCGTGCCTTTGATAGACGGCATCCTTGGCTCACCGATTTCCTTTACTACGGTTATCAGGGCAGGGAGAGGCGAGAAAATGACGTCATAGCCCTCTTCAGTCATTCGACGGACACGTATATGCCGGTTTGAAATCTCCTCCACTCTGCTCACATAAGTAACATGGGGAATATCCAGATGTTCAGCGACACCCGGGCCGACCTGAGCCGTATCCCCGTCTATTGCTTGTTTCCCGCAGATCACGAGGTCAAAGTCACCGAGTTTCAGAATAGCTTTTGCCAACGTATACGAAGTGGCAAGCGTGTCTGCGCCTGCGAAAGCCTTGTCAGAAAGAAGAATGGCCTCATCCGCACCGACAGCCAGGGTCTCACGGAGCGCGGCTTCTGCTTGCGGAGGGCCCATAGATATGCAAGTGACTTGTCCGCCGTGTTCATCCCGTATTCGTAGGGCCTGCTCTACGGCATACATGTCGAAGGGGTTTACGATGGACGATACCCCTTCCCGAATTAACGTATTGGTTTTGCGGTCTATCCTGACATCCGTAGTCTCGGGAACCTGTTTCACAAGGACTACCAAATTCATTTGCGTCTCAAGGCCTCCTTGATTATGGCGCTGCCTATGATTGACCGCTGAATTTGGTTTGTTCCCTCATATATCTGGGTGATTTTTGCATCACGCATCATCTTCTCAACAGGATAGTCCCGCATGTAACCGTAACCGCCGAATATCTGCACAGCATCACAAGTGACCTTCATGGCTACATCTGACGCGAATAGCTTTGCCATGGCTGAAGCCTTAGTAATATGGCGGACACCGGAATCGATCATCCAGGCCGCATTATAGACGAGGGAGCGAGCTGCTTCGATTTGGGTGGCCATATCAGCCAGCATGTGTTCGATAGCTTGGAATTCTCCGATTCTCTGTCCGAATTGGACGCGTGTTGAGGCATACTCGGCTGCTTTATCCAGTGCGCCCTGGGCAATCCCAACAGCCTGAGCGGCTACTCCGGGACGTGTTTTGTCAAGAGTGCGCATGGCAACCAAGAAGCCCTTGCCTTCCTTGTCCAAAAGGTTCTCAACCGGAACTTTACAGTCTGTGAATATCAGCTCAGTTGTAGCGGAAGCCCTGATGCCCATCTTCTTTTCCCTTTTTCCAAAGTCAAATCCGGGAGTTCCCTTTTCCACAATGAAAGCCGTCATCGCCCTGGGGCCTTTTTCAGGGTCCAGCGTTGCGATAACGACATATACGTCTGCTTCACCGCCGTTGGTGATCCACTGTTTGGTGCCGTTTAGCACGTAGTGATCTCCGTCGCGGACTGCTGTGGTTCGGATATTGCCTGCATCTGACCCGGCATCGGGTTCTGTAAGTGCAAATGCTGCCAGCTTCGAGCCGGAGGCTATTTCAGGCATGAACTTCTGCTTTTGCTCTTCCGTCCCGAACATGAGGATGGGAAACCCTCCGAGTGCGCTGGCTGCATACGATACTGCCACTCCTGCGCAAGCCCTGGACAGCTCTTCCACTACAAGGCATTGCTCGAACACACCACCGCCGAGGCCTCCGTATTCCTCCGGAACCCATACTGCAAATAAATCTGAATCTGCCAGAATTCGAATGAGATTCCACGGAAACTCTTCACTTTCATCAAACTCTGCTGCACGCGGCGCGATTTTCTCGTCAGCGATCTTTGCGGAAAGCTCCTTGATGATCTCCTGCTCCTCCGTGAGAAAGTAGTTCACCCCGTGATCCCCCTCTCTGCAGGAACCAATTAGCACCTGCTCATAATATGAGCTACTAACCGCAGTTTAACATCGGGCTTAGGGGCTGTCAAGGAGAGTCCTGTGGTTCTGTTAAGGTCGCCGAAGAGCGGCCGGAAGATTCCGGGTTATGTTCCAAAGACATGTTCTGTAGTTGAAGATGAGGCGTACAAAGCCCTGCTTAACTTCGCATATTATCCATGCAATAAATAGACAAAAGAGTAGCACAACTAATGCTTTTGTGATACGGTGGTAGTGAGGTGATACAATGAAAACCAAGGAAAAGTACATTGTGACCGCGACCGAGTTAAAACAGAATTTCGGTAAGTACATGGGCCACGTGGAAAAATTCAATGATGTGGTTATCACCAAAAATGGGAAAAAGGTGGCGAGGTTAACACCATATGTCACAGATCTTGAACAGTATCTTGTAGTGCGAGACAAAGCCCTTGACTACCAATATGGTGGGAAGAAAGTGTCCTACGAGGAGTTTATGGCGATCTATGAGAAAAGTGAGCTCAGAATGGAATTCATTAATGGCGAAATCCACTTATTGGCTTCACTAAGTGTTACCCATCAGCAGGTACTTGGACAATTGTATCCCCTATTTCACGTGTTCTTTAAGGGTAGCAAATGCCGGGTGTTTTTAGCCCCCTTTGATGTTCATTTCAGAAAAAAAGACATTACGGAACCGGATGTGATGCAACCCGATTTGATCGTTGCCTGCGATTTAGAAGGTAATGTCACGGATAAAGACCGCTATATGGGTACACCCACCCTAGTGGCTGAGGTTTTATCAAATAGCACTCGCACCAAAGATATGATTGACAAGCTGAATACCTATAGATTGTCGGGGGTGAAGGAATACTGGATTGTTGATCCAAGGCAAAAAACCATCATTGTTTATAGTTTGAAAGACTATGAGATAGAATATTACAAGGCCTATGAGCTAGGTGCTACGGCTCAATCGGTGTTTTTTGAGGGGCTGGAAGTAGCTGTCGCCGCTTTATTCAGTGATTTGGTGTAGACTTGTAGAGACCGCATTATCTTGTTCTCGCCCACTTAAGCTCTCTTCAAGGGGGCTGAATTCCTACTATGTTTTCATCATCATGATCTGTCACCGGCTGCGTTCATGCAGGAATTTTGCAGACCCTACTGCTTCGAGATGTCAAACCCAACGTGTTTTATGGTATCATTTATAGCATTGGGTTCTTTCGCATGTAGTTCTGCACTAAGTCAGTATCATCTACGTATAGTGCAACCTGCATCCTGCGATAATGGTGCCGGCTTCGTTCATTATCTGGCGGATAGTCCCGAAGGATGGAGCGCACATAAAGAATTTGGGGTATCAGGCGCCTCTACAACCTAAGCTTGCAAGCCTCAGTAATTGACACAAAATGAAAGGAGCCATAATCCATGGATCACAGTCAGCGTATTGATAAGTGGATAGAAGAAAATCGAACAACGATCATTAGTTTTCTTCAGGATCTGATTCGAATTCCAAGCATAACCGGAAATGAAGGGCCTATTCAGGAATTTATTGCACAAGAACTCGGAGAAATGGGCCTAGATATAGATGTTTTCGTGCCGCCTTTGGAAGAATTACGAAAACATCCTGCTTTTGTGGAACCCCCCCAAGATTACGAAGGCCGGCCTAATGTAGTTGGTACACTGAAAGGTGATGGAGGAGGCAAGTCTTTACTCCTTAACGGCCATGTAGACGTAATTCCTGGTGGGGATCCAGCGAGCTGGGTGCATGGATATTGGTCAGGAGATGTAGAAGATGGCAAGCTTTATGGACGCGGTGCTTCCGATATGAAATCGGGTTTAGCAGCTATGACCATGGCCGTAAAGGCAGTTGTTGAATCTGGTATCAAGCTGAAAGGAGATGTCATCTTAGAATACGTAGTTGATGAAGAGCTTACCGGTAACGGTACCTTGGCTTGCGTTATGAAAGGTTATAATGCCGATGCAGGTATATGCTGTGAGAGCTCTAGTATGTGTGTTCAGCCGGCTTCCATTGGACGTATGTGGTTCGAAATAAAGGTGAAAGGCAAAGCTGCCGGTATTCAACGCCGCTGGGAAGGAGTTAACGCTATCGATAAAGGCTATCTCGTAACCCAAATAGTAGCCGAATTTGAGAAAATCAGAGTGGCACGTCTGAGTCACCCGCTTTACCCAAACACTCTGGGTGCTATCCCTTGCATGGTGGGTGCTATGGAAAGCGGATCTTATCACAGTGCTTTTCCAGATAGTTGTTTACTAAAAGGTTCCATAGCCACACTGCCAGGTGAAGATAATGCTGCAGTCAAGGCAGAATTCATAGAATTTCTCCGAGACAAGGTTGCCGGTGACCCCTGGCTAAGAGATAATCCCCCCGAAGTTGTCTTTACCGGATATTTTGCAGAACCATCAGAAATTCCTGTGAATGATTCTATAGTACAAACCCTGTGCAAAACCTTTACCAAGATCCTGGGGACTGAACCTGTCATCAGTGGTCGCGAAGGAGCGGCTGATATCCGCTTTATGAATAGCGATAATAATACCCCAACAGTCATCTTCGGCCCAGGCATGACTGAGCAGATGCATGCCAATAACGAATGGGTCAAGGTAGAAGACCTTATACGGAGCACAAAGGTACTTGCTCACACCGTTTTGGAATGGTGTGAAACTGCCTAGGAATCTGCCGGTAAACTCTCCGAAACGTGCGAAATATGGTACGAATCAAATTGAGATGAGCGAGTGAAATATGCTCCCGGGATGAGCCGGGATTTTCCGGGAATTGATGCGGTTAGCTATTATTAAGGGGGGAGTATCTGGAAAATGGGGTTTACAGGCGTAAACCATACGCGCCCGGGAGAGGAGACTAGTGCCCCTCGTGAGATTTGGGGAGGAAGGATCTCGAGTGAATTTGGAACTCATATTGTTCGACGCTGATAGAACCTTGTTTGACTATGACAGGGCAGAAAGCGATGCCCTGAGGGACACGTTTTGCCATTTCGGCTTAGAGTATGACATAGACATCCACTTGCCGGTATACAGGGAAATAAACGAGCGGTTATGGAGAAAGATTGAGGCAGGAAGAATCACATCCCGTGGACTGCGTATCGAAAGGTTCAGGAGGATGTTTGACGGATTGATGTCCGAAGCTGACCTTACAGAGTTTAACAGGCTGTATATGATTAACCTTTCAAAAGGGGGCTATCTGCTTGACGGTGCCGAGGAAGTCTGTGGGTATTTGGCAAACAGATACCGGCTTGCAATAGTAACCAATGGCATACGAGAAGTCCAGATGGCTCGATTCAAAGGTTCGCCTTTGGAGCCTTTTATTGAACAGGTGATTACTTCTGAAGACGCGGGATACAGCAAACCTCATTCCGGTATCTTCAACTGTGCTTTCCGTGCTTTAGGGCATAGTGACAAAAAGACCGTCCTCATGGTAGGGGACTCCCTGGACTCCGACATTGCAGGGGGCATCGGATTCGGAATCAGGACATGCTGGTATAACCCTACCAAGAGTCCCACCCTACCAGGATTGGAACCCGACTACGAAATAGCCAACCTAAGGGATTTGTCAACGTTTCTGTAAGCATTGCAGATTGACGCTTGCTAAAGAGCTATCTCTTGGCCCCGCCTGCCTGAGAATAATGCAGGCGTTACTCTCTGAATTTATAGGTTGTCATGCGTGAAAAGGGGCCATGATGCAAATAGCTTGGTCATGAATCCTATTGACATGTGTGCTAACAGGGGTGATATACTGAAGTAAATTCTTGAAAGGGGCCTGGGGGAGCTGCATAGCAACAGCAGCAAGGGCTCATATTATCATGCACTGTTGTCATGAGGAGTTGTCTAAATGCACCAATCTTCTACTTTCGCAAGACTAGTTGGGGCTGTTGTAGGTTTTACGCTTATCGGCCTGGGTATCGCATTTTACGTGAAGGCGGACATAGGATCCGACCCTTTCACCGTTCTGGTTCTGGGAATCTCCGGCAAGACTGGGATCAGCGTAGGTAGGGCGAACCAGCTAAATAGTGTGTTTCTCCTAGTGGTATTGTTAATTCTGGATCGATCGAGGATAGGGCCTGGCACTCTACTGAACGCGTTTATCGTAGGATGGGCGCTGGATTTTTTTCTCCCGTTGGTGCCTGATCCTGTCACCCCTTTGACCTCCTGGCTAATGCTGGCTGTCGGGGTTTTCCTGCATGGACTGGGGGCTGGGATATCCGTAAGCGCTGATTTTGGACAAGGTTCGATAGAGGGTGTGATGGTCATGATAAGCGATAAACGGCAGGTTTCTATTGGCTCCACCCGGATAGGAATGGACGTAACTGCAGTGGTCATTGGTTTGCTGCTTGGGGCATCGTTCGGACCCGGTACAGTAGTTGGTGCAGTACTGACAGGTCCTGTGGCATATCTCACTGTCACTGTACTCGCGAGGTTATTCAATAAGCCTGCAAGTCAGGGGCACATCTAAGTATGAGTTCATTAGTTTTCGCTCGTTTTCCGATTGTCTTGGGTGGCCGGTGATTGCAACGAGGGGTGTCAAAATTCGGCCACTGGCCTACGGGCCGGA
>JAAZEW010000198.1 GCA_012512055.1 Bacillota bacterium
AGATGGTGATACCGCGCTCCCTCTCCTCAGGAGCCTTGTCAATGTCTTCAAACTTCTTGTAGTTCGCCAAGCCCGCTTTACTCAGAGTAAGCGTAATCGCTGAAGTCAGCGTCGTTTTGCCATGGTCAATGTGTCCTATTGTCCCGACGTTGACATGGGGCTTTGTCCTCTCAAATTTCTGCTTGGCCATTCCTGTCATCCTCCCTTGGAATTGGTCTTCTTCCTATCACCATTTTATATTCCCCAAGCTACTACGTTTTTCGCAATAGCTTCAGGCACTTCCTCATAACACACGAAATGCATATCATATGTCCCCCGGCCTTGGGTCAGGGACCTCAGATCCGTAGCATATCCGAACATCTCTGCCAAAGGAACCTGAGATTTAATCACATGGAAGAGTCCGTCTCTCTCCATACCTTGGACCTTGCCGCGCCTGGCGCTGATGTCAGCAAGGACGTCTCCTGTGAATTCTTCTGGCACCATTACCTCAACGCGCATAATTGGCTCGAGGAGACGCGGGTTTGCACGCCTTACCCCATCCTTGACAGCCATGGATGCTGCGATCCTAAATGCTATGTCTGATGAATCCACCTCATGGTAAGACCCGTCAACAAGCGTCACCTTTATGTCAACCATGGGGTAACCGCCCAGTTCTCCTGCTTCCATTGCATCTTTCGCACCGGCCTCGACAGCTCGGATAAACTCCTTCGGTACTACCCCGCCTTTGGTCGCATCCAGAAATGCAAATCCTTCGCCGGGAGATTGAGGTGAAAGAGCAAGGACAACATGCCCATACTGCCCTTTGCCTCCTGTCTGCCTTATGAACTTCCCTTCACTTTGAACACTTGACGTAATCGTCTCCCTGTACGCAACCTGCCGCTTACCCACATTGGCGTTGACTCCGAATTCCCTGATTAGCCTGTCTACAATAACCTCCAGATGAAGCTCGCCCATACCTGATATAAGAGTTTGACCGGTATCAGGATCCTGCTTTACCTGGAATGTCGGATCCTCCTCTGCAAGCCTGGCCAAAGTCGTAGCCAGCTTGTCTTCATCTGATTTGGTCCTTGGCTCCACTGCCACGGATATGACAGGTTCAGGGATAGACATAGTCTCGAGAACAATGGGGTTTTCCTCATCACATAGGGTGTTCCCGGTCGCGACTTCCCTGAATCCTACTGCAGCCACTATATCACCGGCATAAGCGTGCTCTCGGTCCTCACGATGATTCGCGTGCATCTGGAGGATACGGGCAAGCCTTTCCTTCTTGTTCTGGCTGACGTTGTACACATATGAACCTGCGTGGACGGATCCTGAGTACACTCTAAAGTACGTGAGTTTTCCCACATACGGGTCGGCTGCAATCTTGAAAGCCAAAGCGCAAAACCGCTCATCCTCAGCAGGCAACCTCTCTTCTTTCTCGCCGGTGGACGGGTTTGTTCCGACAACAGGCGGAAGATCCTTCGGAGCGGGCAAATAATCTACCACTGCGTCCAGCAGAAGTTGAACCCCTTTATTTCTGAAAGCCGAGCCACAAAGAACAGGTATCACTTTGGCAGACAGCGTCCCTTTCCGAAGCGCAGCCTTTATCTGGTCAGGCGTAACGCTTCGGCCCTCAAGGTAGCTTA
>JAAZEW010000019.1 GCA_012512055.1 Bacillota bacterium
CCGATGACCTTGTTCGCCGATGACCTCCGAATCATGTGGCATCAGTCAGGAACAAAGGAACCCTGCAGGCTACATGGCTTTTTAGGGCACATGCCGGCTAATTGCACAAATACAAAGGAACTCCCATATCGTGTTATTAGAACACTGAGACGAATGTCGAGCGTTTCTTGGAGCGGCTGGTAAGCTGCATAACGGGAGGCGCTCACTTGGAATACGAGGAACGGGAAGTGGAGCATCAGGGGCAGGAGGAAAAGGTACTGCAGATGGCTGTAAAAATCCAATGGACCGTAGACAACATACGAGCCCTTGGTGCCGGAAGCATGTACCATCTAGCCTATAGGCCCAACGAGATCTCCTATGAAGTCCTCGTTCATGTGAATACAGGTGAAATCAAACCCGGAACTAAAGCCGAAATTGTGTTCATCGGCGGGCCACGCCCGGTGAGAATCGCGGAAGCCACTATTGAAAACATAGTCATCTCCAAGGGTTTCAGAAGGTTTGACTTCAGGCTGCAAAAGATCATCACCTGCCCGGAAGAAACCACCGCGAAAAGCCATATAGGACTCCTCTGTCGTTATGTCCATCAGTAAAACACATGCAAGGATAACAACTCACATCGCAGCCAGGCATAGCCGGCTACCTGGGGTCCCTGCGTGCCGGAGTCCCAAGCCTTGTAAGCTCGGACAGAGGCACTAACCTGAATCCCTTCCCACGCAACCCATCAATTATTAAGGGTAGAGCATCTTGTATCTGCTGACTTGAATCACTGGCATGCATCAGGACAATCGCCCCGGAAAACGCGCGTCCCAAAACCCGTTCCACCATGAAATCCACTCCCGGATTCTTCCAATCCAGCGAGTCGACAGCCCAAATCACTGTTTCATACCCTAAAGACCTGGCGGTGTCCACGACGACGTCATCATAATCTCCGTTCGGAGGACGGAAATACGGGGAAACCCTGCCTGCTGCAGCAAGGAGGTCTTCATGAGCGGTACTGATGTTCTTTGCTACCTCATCCCTGGAGTAGTGGCTCAAATCTACGTGGGCATCTCCATGGCTCCCTATGTCGTGACCCGCTGCTGCTATTTCTTGTACCAGGTTCGGATATCGCTTTGCCCACGGGCCTGAGAGAAAGAACGTAGATTTCACATTCTTCTCACGAAGGATTTGCAGGACCCCCATAACCTGCTGCTGTCCCCAGCTTATGTCGAAAGTCAGTGCAACCGCAGGTTCCTTGGTTTCCACGTAGAACATGGGCATCTTAACCCTGGGCACTATGGCAATCATCTCAGTAACCGGCTCGTCAATAAGCTCTTCATCCGGGACTCTCTTGTCAACGATGGCTTTATCCGCCGGACTCAAGTCGGCATCCAGGGTTCCGGTCCTGCCTGCAGCAGGCACATGGGACGCGGATTCTCCGCCGGCTGCCTCTTCCGCCTCATGGGCTAAAGGCAGCTTCCTCGCCTGTTCCATCCTGCGACCCAAGACAAACCCCATTCCCACCGTGACACATATGAATAATGCTAACACCATCAAAAGCCGGCGCCTGGTGACTATTAACACTCCGCCACCTCATCTCGATCTCCGCTCTTAATTCCTCTTCCCTGTTCCTTGCTGTCGGCAAGACACGATCAAGGCTCCTTACCACATGTTATGTGAGCGTAAGGAGCCCTATTCCCTCAGGGAGCCTTTCTCGCGGCCATCCGGCCACCCGGCCATACGGTCATCCTAAACCCATTATTGCCCTTGCCACTTCAAAGTAGACTATGAGGCCGACCACGTCTACTATGGTTGTGAGAAAAGGCCCGGCCATTACGGCAGGGTCGACCTTGAGCTCCATAGCCAAAATGGGCAACAGCGCCCCAACCAGATTCGAAATGAGAAGCACCACAAATAAGGAAATACCGACTGCGAATCCGATTAGTGGGTCTCCTTGCATGAAATACGCTCTCACATATGCGAAAGCTCCCAAAATTACCCCTAGAATAATGCCGGTTGTCATTTCTCTCAGGAATATAGTTTTGCTATGCCCTTTCTCAATCTCTCCCGTGGCAAGGCCACGAGTTATCAGGGTCGACGACTGTGTGCCTGCGTTGCCCCCTGTATCAATCAGCATAGGGATAAAAAACGCCAAAGCTATCGCTGTCTCCAACGAGGCGGAGTATGTCTTTAGGATGTTGCCGGAGAAGCTCTCCAGCAAAACAAGTAATGCAAGCCATCCTCCTCGTCTTTTCACGTCCTCTGCTATACTCAAGCTGAAATAAGTCTCTTCAGGAGCACCGAGACCACCCATCAAGTGAATGTCCTCTGTGTCCTCTTCCCTAACAATGTCCAAGACGTCGTCGTGAGTAATAATTCCCACCAGACGCCCTTCTCTGTCAACCACCGGAAGGACAATGAGGTCATAGTCTTCGAATATCCTGGCTACGTCCTCCTGGTCAGTATCAGTAGAAACATTCTTTATCTCGGGATTCATTATGTCCCGTATCAATCTGGATCCCGGCGCAAGAATCAGCTCTCTTAGGGAAAGTCCCCCCAGGAGCTTTCTATCCTTTGATATTACATACAGATGATAAATCGTTTCCTTATCAGGAGCGGTGGCCCGGACATGAGCCAGGGCTTCATCGACAGTCTGATGCTCCTTGAGATCCACAAACGCTGTGGTCATGAGCCTTCCGGCAGAGTCCTCCGGGTACCCCAAAAGCATGTTTGCCACTCGCCGCTCTCTCTCAGAGAGTAAAGACAAGTATCCTTTTACGACTTTTGCAGGGAGCTCCTCAAACAGTTCAGTTCGGTCATCCTGACTCATTTCATTGAGGATAGTTGATACCATATCGCTACTGAGCGAGTGAAGGAGCATCTGCTTGCTGTCTACGTCCATAAAGTCGAAAACATCAATTGCCATGTCTTTAGGAAGAAGCCTGAACACAAACCCTGCAGCGTCAGGAAGCAAATCCTCCAGCACTTTTGCGATATCGGAAGGGTGATTCTTCTCCAGGACTCTCTTGATTGCCAGGTAGTTTCTTTGAAGCAAGAGATCTTGGACGTTTGTTGTAAGTTCGCTAGGCATGGACGTCCCTCCTTTCCTCCAAGTTAGACACAGACTCATCATTCACGGCAGAGTCTCGTCGTGGCATGCGTAAGCCTGAGTCATGTCTCCCTGGAGCAAAAGGTACGCCTGCTTAACAAAACAATACCCCTGCCCGTTCAGAATCCGGGCAGGGGTACAATACTTAAGAAAATCAGGATGGCCCCTCTCCGGGAGACACACATGACGGGCGTTGCATGCCGTACAAGAACACATTGATTACAGGCCGGACCCTGCTACTACCTCCGGGGTCGGCATCCAACCTCATCATCTCCCTTCGCGGAGTTTTCCGGTTATTCAGAAGTCGATTAGGTAACACCAGAGACTTCC
>JAAZEW010000199.1 GCA_012512055.1 Bacillota bacterium
GTCACAGCGGCGATAGGCGCAATCTTAGGTGCGATAAGCACACGGCTCCACGACGACTCCCTGGCAATAACGACAATCGGCATTAACTTCGTCGTAGTCTCTGTATTTCAATATACTCAATTCTTCGGTGGCGCGTTAGGGATAGGAGGGATCCGGTACCCGTCAGTGTTTGGCCATACTCTCACGAAACCTGAGTACTTAATCGTTGTTGTCCTCTCTATACTGCTGGGGATGTGGTTTGACAGGCGGCTGGTAAGATTCCGGCTGGGCCTGGCCCTTCGTGCAGTGGGACAAAACGAGGAAGCCGCACAGTCCCTGGGAGTCCCCAGCGCACGGTTCAAAATCGCAGCCTTTGCCATAGGAACCGCCTATGCCGGGGTCGCAGGCTCGCTCTACGCCCACTTCATGACCTTTATCAACGCACGTGATTTCGGGTTTCCAACATCCATCAGCATAATCTCAATGGCGGTCTTCGGAGGCCTGGGCACGCTCCGCGGTGCTGTCCTAGGCTCACTTGCCATGGCCCGAAGCTGCTTCTTTTGGATGAGCCATGCGCAGGCCTTACTCACGGAGAGACCGAGAGTCTCATGGATCTCGTACACAAGGTCAGAGAGGCTGGATGAAGTGTCTACCGGACTCATGCCGATATTCGTAGATAAGGTGTTCGATGCGCTCAGTGAACTGAACCGCCGCGGAGTCAGCATACTACTTGTGGAACAGAACGCAAGGAAGTCGTTGTCTACTATGTCGAGGGGGTACGTACTCGAAACCGGACGGATATCCCTTGAAGGAAGCTCAGAAGAGCTAAAGAGTAATCCTGAGGTGCAGAGGGCGTATCTAGGGATCTAATGTTAATACAGGTAGCGCCGACAGTCATTCGTGCACGTATCTCTCACATCTGATTTCAGCCAAGGTACAGGTTGCAGGGTAGAGATCTTCAGTACTCTTTTGTTCCACTTTGCTTGCAAGCCGGGATTCCTGAAGACGCTGGCGCAATTGATTAAGAATGAGCATTCGCCTATGCATTGAAGTAGCTGTCCAGTTTCCCTTCACGCAACCACCTCCATATGGTAGAGGCAGATACACGAAAGTACTCGGCAACCTCATTTGTAGTCATAAGGCCACTGTCGTCGGCATGGCCATGGATCTACTCAGCACCCCCATGATATTCTATCCTTTACTATTGTATAGCCTCAATAACCCTAAAGGATGACAGTGTCTGATAGTTGATGCTATAAGCAATCGTGTCAGGAAACGAGTTCAGAGGACAGGTAAAGGTTTGGGCGATGCCCTCTCACGGCACAGTACATATTCGGTATTCTTATCCCCCTATGTCTGCCATTTTTGCAATTGCTTCGCCGGACTTCTTGCCATCGCGCTAAGGGAACGGGGCCTCAATCCGAGAAACATTACGGGATAGTCCCTTAACGTTACTTATCTCCCTAAGGAAATTGTGATGCTTGTGAATATCAAAGAGCTAAGAGACGTGAAGGAGAATGACCTTAGGATGAAGAACTGACTGTTGCTGAATGAGATGCAACGAGACGCTTTTATCCCAATTATCAAGAAGAGGGTAATGTTTCCCCGAAGCTACCGGAGTCCCGAATCGGACTGCTGCCATCACCTCGATAAAAGGTAAAACCTAAGCGGCCTAGAAAAGTATTGTGGACAATTCAATTACTGGTGTGCTGGAAATTTCACACTAGATAGAGAAGTATCGTTTTCGCCATGTCAATGGATGAATCAGACAGTACTGCAAGCCATGCGTCCTTACAAATCTACGGCAGCTTTGCATTATTGCCGTAGATTTGTAATAATGCTAGGGGGGATCATAATGGTTCAAAAGCATAGCCCGAGAAGCAATCTGGCGTCGACAAAGATGATCGCTGAAAA
>JAAZEW010000200.1 GCA_012512055.1 Bacillota bacterium
GCAGATTCTCATTATCACTCAAGATAGTCCTTAAGCTTCTTGCTCCGGCTGGGATGACGTAGCTTTCGCAAAGCCTTTGCCTCAATCTGACGAATGCGCTCCCTCGTGACACCGAACTCCTGTCCCACTTCTTCAAGGGTTCTGGGACGGCCGTCATCTAGGCCGAATCTTAGCCTGAGCACCCTCTCCTCACGAGAAGTAAGAGTGCCTAACACATCTTCAAGCTGTTCCTTTAACAGATAGAATGAGACTGCATCCACAGGCGCCAGGACATCCTCATCCTCAATGAAATCACCTAAATGACTATCTTCTTCCTCGCCAATAGGAGTCTCCAGGGACACCGGTTCCTGAGCAATTTTCAGAATCTCCCGCACCTTATCTTCAGTCATCCCCATGGCATCAGCGATTTCCTCAATTGAAGGCTCCCTGCCGTACTCCTGGAGAAGTTGCCGGGAAACCCGCATAAGCTTATTTATCGTCTCCACCATGTGGACAGGGATACGGATAGTCCTTGCCTGGTCAGCAATGGCTCTCGTAACAGCCTGCCTAATCCACCAGGTCGCATAAGTGCTAAACTTATACCCCTTACGATAATCGAATTTCTCCACGGCTTTCAGAAGGCCGAGATTCCCTTCTTGGATGAGATCAAGGAAAAGCATTCCCCGCCCTACGTAACGCTTGGCTATGCTGACCACAAGGCGCAAGTTAGCTTCGGCAAGCTCACGTCTTGCCTCTTCATCCCCTTGTTCGATACGCTTTGCGAGCTCAACCTCTTCCTCAGCCGTGAGAAGAGCCACCCGGCCAATTTCCTTTAAGTACATCCTCACCGGATCGTCCACAGTCACACCTTCAAGGAGGGAGAGTTCGGTCTCAGCTTCATCTGGAGTAGCTTCTCCGTTTGCTGTGTCATCTACATCCTTAGCCTTCACAGGCTTAATGAGGTCTGCTTCCGCCTCACCGTTGGCACCGGGCTCTTGAATAAGGTCAATACCCATCTGCTCTATGGAGTCGTAGACATCGTCAATCTGGTCAGGTGTCAACTCCACATCTTGCAAGGTGTCCATGATTTCCTTGTGTGTCAGGGTCCCTGACTTCTTCCCGTTTTCAATAAGCTTCATGACCTTAGGTATTTCCAAATGCTTTGGCCTGCTCATCCCTATCCCCCCTTTCCGGTTCCGGTATATACCATAGACTCCTTATCTTCATGAAGTCCCACGAAACGGCTGAAGTTCCTCTGAAATTCTCTTCTTGAGACGTCCCAGTTCTCTTAGCAACTCTCTCGATTTTTGCATCTCTCCTGTGTGACTTAAACTCATAAGTTCTTTTTCGATCTCGCGTATTCTGTCCGCAAGCCTATACTCAAGGATAACGTTTATACAGTCTTCAGTTGCCTTCTTTAGGTCATCCGGTAATTTCTCGTCTTCTCCGATGAGTATCCCTGCAGCGTATTCAAGAATCTCTCCATCGTCTATAAGCTCTATGGCTCTTCGAGAAGTTGAGCTGCCTTGTCCGGCACCCTCAGGATGCATATCTGAACTTACCTGGATTGCCTGGGCAAGCGCTCTGTGCCTTTCATCGGACAGCTCAGCCCAGTTGAGCCTTGCTGAAACCGTCTCCAAAACTGCCCTGCTCTCTGACATAAGTCTTAGGAGAAGCCTCTCAGCTTTCAGAACCTGAGCAGCCTCACCGGATCTGGCAATATCATCCTTAAAGTTAGTATACCTACTTGCTTCGAATCTATCCTGTGCCTCTCTGCCCCGGCTTCGCACCCTGCGTGAACCGGTTGCTTTGACTAACCGGTCGATATCTCCGAGCATTGCCTCTCGAGATACCCCCAGCATCTCCGCAGCCTTCTCGGCGTACTCCACCCGTTCGACAGCGCTTTCAACATTGGCAAGCACCCGAGCCGCTTCTTTTGCAGCTTTCACCCTCTGATCAAGCTTGGAGGTGTCAGTCTGAGAAGCAATAAGGTATAATTTATAAGCCGTGAGCGGCCTTGCTTCTTCCAACGCTTGAGCCAAAGCTTGCTTACCATGTTTCCTTAGCATGGAGTCGGGGTCTTCTCCCGGAGGCAAGACCGCCACTTTTACACCTGCGCCTACACCGGCCAGAATCTCCATACCTCGCAGTGTGGCTGCCCCACCTGCTGCGTCAGCATCGTAGGCAATGATCACCTGAGGAGCGTATCTTGACACAATCTCAGCTTGTTCTTTTGTAAGGGCAGTTCCAAGCGTAGCCACTACATTCGTAAAACCGAACTGATGGCACGTAATAGCATCTGTGTACCCTTCAACGATTACAGCCCTGGATTCACACCTGATAGAATTCTTTGCAAGGGCAAGCCCATATACAGTCTTTCCTTTTCGAAATAGCGCTGTCTCAGGGGAATTCAGGTACTTTGGCTCCGAATCATCAAGAACCCTACCACCAAAGCCGATAATCCTCCCGGAAATGTCCGTGATAGGAAACATAAGCCGTCCTCGGAACCGGTCATAATGCCCTTTCCCACTCTTAGATGGTATGATAAGGCCTGCCGAGACAAGCTCTTCATGTAAAAAACCGCTTCCTGTAAGGGTTTTCAGCACGTTGTCCCATGCTTTCGGGGCATATCCTAATCTGAAGCATTTGACAGTATCTTCAGAAAGGCCTCGTCGTTTCACATAGTCTCTGGCTTCCCGAGCTTCCTGACTGTTGGCAAAAACAGCCTGATAATGCTGACACGCTGCTTCCATACAGTCATACAGCCTACGCCGCTTCTCCCTGGCTGTCTTTGCCTCAGGAGACTCGTCTCTAAATAGCGGCACTCCAACCCTCTCAGCAAGCATTCTTGCTGCATCTCCGAAGTTCATGTTTTCGATTTTCATGACGAAGCTGAAAACGTCTCCGCCTGCACCGCATCCAAAGCAATAGAAAAGCTGCTTATCCGCTGATACCGTGAAAGACGGTGTCTTTTCTGAATGAAACGGGCATAATCCTTTATAGGTATTCCCGGCTTGCTTCAATAAGACATAACCTGATACTACTTCTACGATATCAGTTCGTGCGCGGATCTCATTTAGCGCCTCTTCACTGTAAATGCGCCCCTGACCTTGGCCGCGCATGACTTTTCATATCCCTTCTTCCTGTAGACCAATAAAGCCAACTATTTCTAGTTATCCTTGTGTTTCGCCGTATCAAGCGTTTTTCCTTTTTTTTCGTGCCGCTGCCGATTAGTAAATCAAGACGATTTTAGCGGGTCTTCCATAATAAGATAAGATATCCCCCGGCGCCTAATCGCACAGGGGCTGATTTATCGAATTCGACGAATTAATTGAAAATCCTCCCTGATATGTGCTAGTTAACTCCATATGCTCAGTTTTCACCATTTACCTTAAGCTTACATAAATGTATTATTACTCACTTGCATCAATATATGCCAGAAAATTCACGCAAGTGTGCTGTGCAGACTGCTTTCCCAAGGCTCTGCAATGAAATGCCCCCACGATCCCGAAGAATCAATGGGGACATTAGCCGCTCAAAGCATAAGCCTATTCCGCTGTCATAGCCAAGAGGATTTACACTGTTGAATACTCGGTCTTGACCTTCTTGGCGCCTGCCTTTCTTGGGTTCTTCAGTTCTGCCTGAGCTGCTGCCAGCCGAGCAATGGGCACACGATAAGGAGAGCAACTCACGTAATCCATCCCTACGTCATGACAGAACACGACAGACGCAGGATCCCCTCCATGTTCCCCGCATATGCCTATCTCAAGATCGGCGTTGGCTGACTTTCCTCTTTCCACACCGATCCTGATAAGCTCGCCTACTCCCTTAATGTCAATAGTCTCAAAGGGGTTTGAAGGCAGAATCTTCTCATCAAGGTAGTGCGGCAGGAACTTGCCCTCGGCGTCATCCCGGGAAAAACCGAATGTTGTCTGAGTCAAGTCGTTAGTACCGAAAGAGAAGAAGTCTGTCTTTAGAGCAATCTCGTCTGCGGTAAGAGCGGCTCTCGGGAGTTCAATCATTGTGCCGATCATGTAGTTGAGTTTCACGCCGTACTTCGCTATTACCTCTTTCGCCACTCTGTCGATGATTTCCCGTGCTATCTCTATCTCGTTGACGTGTCCTGCCAGAGGTATCATAACCTCCGGCATGACCTTGCGCCCCTCTTTCGTGAGCTCGCATGCAGCCTCGAAAATCGCCCGCGCCTGCATCTCGGTTATCTCAGGGTAGGTTATGCCTACGCGGCATCCTCTGTGGCCGAGCATAGGGTTAAGCTCTCGTAGCCTGTCAATTCTGGTAAGAAGCGTTTGTTTTTCCTTGAGCTCTTGTGCCTTACCGCCTGTCGCCTTCAAAGTGGCTATCTCAACAAGCAGCTCCTCATAACTGGGCAGGAACTCATGAAGCGGTGGATCAAGAAGTCGGATAATCACAGAATAGCCTTCCATAGCTTTCAATATGCCTTTAAAGTCATTTTTCTGGAAAGGCAGTAGCTTGTCAAGGGCAGCACGTCTTGCCTCTTTAGTCTCAGCAAGTATCATATCCTGAACCACACGGATGCGATCTTCCCCAAAGAACATATGCTCTGTCCTGCATAGTCCTATGCCTTTTGCGCCGAATTCCAGAGCTGTCTCGGCATCATGGGGTGTATCAGCGTTGGCCCGGACACCTAATGTCCTGATCTCGTCAGCCCAACTCATGACGGTGGCAAAATCGCCGCCGATGGAAGGCTCCTGGAGCTCTATTTCTCCCAGGAAAACCTTGCCGTGGGAACCGTCAATAGTAATGACGTCCCCTTTCTTCACAACAATACCGTCGATGTGGAACTCCTCGCGGACTTCATCGACAACAACAGCTTCGCAGCCGGTAACTGCCGGTTTACCCATACCACGAGCCACCACCGCAGCATGGCTTGTCTTCCCTCCGCGGCTGGTAAGGAACCCTTTTGCTGCAGCCATACCGTGTATGTCGTCAGGGGAAGTCTCTCTTCTTACGAGGATTACTTCTTCTCCTGTCTTTGCCATCTCTTCAGCGTCGTCTGCGGTAAAGACTACCTTCCCCACAGCAGCCCCTGGAGAAGCAGCAACACCTTGAGCGATTGACTCCTGCTTTGTGTCGGGATCGACAGTCTTGTGGAGCAGGGTGTCAAGCTGCCCGGCATCCACACGCAGTACGGCTTCTTCCTTAGTGATAAGCCCTTCGTGTACCATGTCCACAGCAATCCTCACGGCTGCTTGAGCAGTGCGCTTGCCTGCACGGGTCTGCAACATATACAGTTTGTTTCTCTGGATAGTGAACTCTACGTCCTGCATGTCACGGTAATGAGCGTCGAGATTCTCGAAGATGTCCGTAAGCTCCTTGTAGATCTCAGGCATCTCCTTCTTCAGATTGTCAAGGGGGAGAGGGGTCCTGATGCCTGCAACTACGTCTTCGCCCTGGGCGTTCGGCAGGTACTCTCCATAGTACTTTCGTTCACCGGTGCCAGGGTCTCTTGTGAATGCCACACCGGAACCTGAGTCATCTCCCATATTACCGTATACCATTGCCTGGACGTTGACTGCAGTTCCCCAATCGCCGGGTATATTGTGTAGTTTGCGGTAGGTAATAGCTCTCGGATTCATCCATGATCCGAAGACTGCATCTCGAGCCATGTCCAATTGCTGTCTGGAGTCTTCCGGGAAGCTACGCCCGGTTTTCTCCTCAACAAGGGCCTTGTATTTCTTGACTATGTCTTTCAGAGCTTCTGCGTCAAGCTCTGTATCAAGACTTGCGCCAAGCGCCTCTTTCTTTGCTTCAAGAATAGCCTCGAACTCCTCATGAGGGACTTCCATCACGACATCGCCGAACATTTGTATAAATCGCCGGTACGCATCGTATGCAAACCGCTCATTACCGGTCATTTTAATAAGACCCTGAATAGTTTTGTCGTTTAGTCCAAGATTAAGGACTGTATCCATCATGCCCGGCATTGACACTCTTGCGCCTGACCTCACAGATACAAGAAGTGGCTTCTCAGGATCACCCAGCTTAAGCCTCATTGCATCCTCGAGCTTCTTCAGGTTTTCGCCGATTTCAATGTCAAGCTCAGGAGGGTAATTTCGGTCACCTTCGTAATAGACTTTACAGACTTCCGTTGTGATGGTAAAGCCCGGAGGGACAGGAATACCTATATTCGTCATCTCCGCAAGGTTGGCGCCTTTGCCTCCTAGCAAGTTCTTCATCTCCTGAGAACCTTCAGCTTTACCTGCGCCAAAAAAGTATACGTACTTTTTTGCCATCTCCTTTTCTGACCTCCTTTACTTCTCAATGGATGTAAGTATTCAGCATGAACGCAAAGTGCAACCCAAGAAACCCCTTCTCCCGGAGCTTATTTGGGCAATATCACCCTCGCTATACTGCTTTTTCAACCACCTTACCAAGGTCGGCCACTTCCCGCGACAGGGAAGCGATATGAGCCAGAAGAGCAAGCCTGTTCCTGCGTACATTGTCATCCTCAGCCATTACAAGGACATCCGTGAAGAATACGTCTATAGGTTCAGCCAATTGCGACAAAGCTCTTAGGATACCGGAGTAGTCCTTTTCCCTGAGCATTACGCGGACAGACTCGCGAGTGATGCAAAGAGCATCGTAGAGCGTTCTCTCTGCAGGCTCACTAAGAAGAGACGGATCTACATCCCCATGATCAATGTCCCCGGCCAAGTCCCCGGCCAGACGTGACGCTCTTGTATACCCGGTGCACGCCAAAGCAAATTCCTTGGTTAAGCTGGCTTCTTGTAGCGCTTCTGCCCTCTTATGGGTGTCGGGCAAATCATCGAACCCTATTGCCATCGCTGCATCTACCAGGTCATATCTTATCCCTCTATCAATCAGGGATGATCTCGCCCGCTGGCTTAACCCATCAATAACATCAGCCACAGTCTCTTCGGAAGAACGTCCAAGCAACCCTTCGCTCTCAAGTAATGAAACAGCTTTGACAGCAAGCCAGGATACGGAGAGATGCACTTCACGTTCGCAAAGAATCGATATTATTCCTGAGATGCTGCGTCTTAATGCATAGGGGTCCTCCGAACCGGAAGGAATAATCCCGATGCCGAAAAAGCCTGCGACAGTATCCAGTTTGTCTGTAAGGGCAAGGATAACCCCGGCAGGGCTCTCAGGTACAGCATCTCCTCGGAACCTGGGCAAATAGTGCTCAAATATCGCTCGCGCAGTGTCTTCATTCTCACCGGCGAGAAGAGCGTACTCCTGTCCCATCACGCCTTGAAGCTCAGGGAACTCCCTCACCATATTAGTGATAAGGTCAGCCTTGCACAGCCGTGCCGCTCTTTTCAGCTTAGCTTTTGTATCTTCATGACATTCTAACCTATCGGCAACAGCTTCTGAAAGAGCAACAAGGCGGAGGGTCTTCTCAAGAACGGTTCCGAGGCCTTCATGGAAGACAATTCCTTCAAGCTCTGGAACATAGGTTTCAAGTCGCGACTTTGTGTCTTCCTCATAGAAGAACTTGGCGTCCTTGAGTCTGGCTGAGAGCACTCGCTCATACCCCTTACGAACAGCGTCAATACGTGTATCAAGCCCGTCACGCACTGCAGCGAACACCGGAAGCAATGCGCCTTCATTGTCTTGAACAGGGAAGAACCGCTGATGCGCTTTCATAGAAGTGACAATTACCTCTTTAGGAAGGCTCAACAGATCTGAATCGAATCTGCCGGCTAAAGGCGCAGGGTGTTCAGCCAGGTATGTAAGCTCCGTAAGAAGCTTATCATCTTCAGCAACTTCGCCTCCGGCTCCCTCTGCCAGCTCCTCTATACCTTTTTCCACTATTGCTCTTCGCTTATCCTGGTTGACAATGCAGTAAGCGCCTTCCAGAATAGCAAAGTAGTCCTCAGCTCTTGAGATCTCAATTATACCTGATGTCAGGAATCTATGGCCTGATGTAAATCTATCCCCTTTTATGTCGTTTATTTCGATATCAATGACATCTTCGCCCAAAAGCGCAAGCAGCCACCGGATAGGCCTGACAAACCTGAAACCGCCGTCTCCCCATCTCATAGCCCGCTCGAAACTCAATCCTCGGACAAAGCGTGTGAAAACACCTTTCAAAGCACTGATTGCTTCAGGGCCCGGCACCCTTAAAATGGCATATACAAACTTGCCCTTGGGCTCTTCTTTGATAATGAGGTCAGATACATCCACCCCTTGAGCATGGGCAAAGCCTATTGCAGCTCGTGTCGGTTCACCGGCTCCGTCAAAGGCGACACCATAGGCAGGGCCTCGCACTTCCCGCACAAGAGGGCGGGCAAAAGGGGCCACTTCCTTAATGTACAGTACAAGTCTCCTGGGAGTGGCATATGCTCTTACAGAAGAATACTCAACCCGCTCTTCTTTAAGAAGGCGATCTGCACTTTCAGTCATTATGTTTATGAGCTCCGGGAACAATCTGGCAGGCATTTCTTCTGTGCCTATTTCCAAGACAGCATCTCTCTTATTCAAAGACGCTCCCTGATTATCACTCACGGAGGGCCCCCCCTTCATACGTCGTGTCTTCCCGGATCCCCGCGAGGGGAAACCCCAGATTCTCCCTGATCTTGATGTATTGTTCCGCACATGCCCTTGCCAATGCCCGCACCCGTCCTATCATTGCCGTTCGCTCACTTACTCCCAGCGCTCTCCTGGAGTCAAGCAAGTTAAACGTATGTGAACATTTAAGGACGTGATCGTATGCAGGCAAAACCAACCCTTTAGCTAAAGCCCTTTTTACCTCTTGCTCATATGAGTCAAAGAGCGATGCGAGCATTTCACAGTCTGCCACCTCAAAACCATATGTCGAATGCTCTATTTCGAACTGCCTCTGTATCTCACCGTAAGAAACCGTGGCAGACCAGGCTAAATCATATACGTTGTCAACGTCTTGCAGGTACATGCACAAGCGTTCCAAGCCATATGTAAGTTCCGCAGACACCGGCTTGGCATCTATTCCGCCAACTTGCTGGAAATATGTAAATTGAGTTATTTCCATACCGTCAAGCCAGACTTCCCATCCTGTTCCCCAAGCGCCCAATGTAGGAGATTCCCAGTTATCTTCTACGAGTCGAATGTCATGTTCTACGGGGTCAATACCTAAAGCATGGGTCAGGCTGCGAAGATATAATTCTACGACATCATCAGGGGATGGTTTTAGAATGACTTGATACTGATGGTGCATGAACAAGCGGTTAGGGTTTTCCCCGTAACGTCCGTCTTGAGGCCTTCGTGAAGGCTGCACATAGGCCACCCTCCAGGGCTCAGGCCCCAGCGCGCGCAGGAAGGTCTGAGGCGCCATTGTGCCTGCGCCTACCTCTACATCATAAGGTTGTTGTAGTACGCAACCTTGTTCTTCCCAGTAGGAATTCAGCTTCTGTATGGTTTGCTGAAAAGTCAACTCTTTACCCCCTGCTCCGCCTGCCTCTGAGTCCATAGGTTAGGTCAGTGCCATCTGAGCGCATCCCCCATAACCCATTCTACCAACTGCCGGGTTACTGAGACTTCTACTAACGAAGCTATTGCCAAAAGAGGTATCAGCACTATGATCAGAACTACGAGAGTATCAATAACGATGATTCTAAGGCCTTGTCCATGTTGGCGGCCGCGTTCGTACCCGAGGATGTTGAATCCCAACCTTATTCCCAGGGTTCCCCCGAGAATGTAGGCTGGAATTTCGAACACGCCGTGAGGAAGAATTCCAACCAAGATAAACGGGAACAAGCCGAATCCCTGACGGATCACATCACCTGATACCATACCTACAACGAGTCCGTTTATGAAAACCATAATCATAGGCAGAATCCCAAAAGCTGCTCCGCCTGCAATCAAGAGCCCTGTAGCCTTGATATTATTCCAAAAGACCAGACGTGCCATGTCCGGTATGCTTAGCCGGGCCATAGAACGGGTCATAGGGCCGAACTTCCTGTCAAGCAAGAGAAGCAACTGAGACGCGTCCAGGGGATTGTAATAGAAAACAGAGGCGCCGGCTGCAATTCCCATTAAGAACAGGCCTGTGGTAAGAACTATGTACCTCCGGCTCGCCTCTAGGATTCTTGGAATTCGGCTGAGCAATTCGGATACACGCACATAATATCCCTCCACAAACAAACCCCCCGCCCTCGACAGAGTATCAAAGGACGAGAGGCCTCTCTCCCGCAGCTTCACCCCGGCTAGCGCGTTACACTGACACTTGCATAATCCCCGCATCAAATGTACTGCAAAACTCAATCTCCCACACTATACCAAAGGCTTCCTCCCGTGTCAATCCTGCCCTC
The DNA here is from genome assembly GCA_012512055.1 of Bacillota bacterium. The sequence goes on from JAAZEW010000200.1 coordinate 10,275, forward strand.
GGGTGCCCGGTGCCCGGGTGACCGTCCCTTCGGGTGCGGGGCACATTAATCTTGCTCCAAGCACCGGCCATGATGCCGCATCCCGCTATGAAATGCCCTCTTCGTCCTCGACCTCAAATTCAGAAAGCCCGTCGGGATCCCTGACCGAAATGGAACAACCTGTAGCAAGAGCAACAGCAGCTCCTGCAAGCGCCAGGTACGGAGCGATGGCTGTTCCTATAAGCCCGACAGTCACAGGAACCTCGATTAGAGACTCACCATGCCTGTCTATCTTGATTTTCATTTCATTGCCTTTTCTTACTACTTGCTTGACCTTCTCAAAAGCTTCCTGGCTTTTTTCAACTATGACTTCCTTCTGATTGTGTTTATCTTCTTCAACAAAAACCAAGGCTTTCACAACATCGCCTTTCGCCCGCTCCAAGTACTCCACTGCGTCGCGGTATGAAAGCCCGGCCCGTTCTCGCAAGATGTCTACTTTGCCAAGATCAAGTTCTGAGTCCATGAATATTCCTCCCATGTTAAGGTGTCTTCGTGACAGCCTCCAGGAACTCCAGGGATTTTAGTCTCCGATTTAGCCTGAAGCCTAAGTGCGCCCTAATAAGCCTTTCAATCTCACGCCTTACACCGGGATTTGCTTTGATGCGTTCAATCTTTATGAATTCCGCCATCAACAAAGCCTCAAGCAGCCGAACGGCACCCCACGACACCCGAGTTTTTCCGGGGCTTCCTTGTGAACACCTGTTGCAGATAATACCGCCTGCTTCCGGGTTGAAATAGACCTCTCGGCTAAGGGTTTCGCTTCCGCACTCTGAGCAAGATTCCAAACGAGGCCTGTATCCGAGGATGGTCGCGAACTTGATCTCAAACGCGACAGTGACCAGCCCCGGATCGGAAGTCTCAGACAGAACCCTCATATATGCCAGGAGCATATCAAATACTATCTGATCGCCGTCGCCTTCCTCTGTCATCTCACTGACAAGTTCAGCAACATAACTCGCATATGCCAGCTTAACCAGGTCGTCATGGAGCCTTGGAAACGATTCCTTCAGCTCAACCTGGCTTATCCCGTCAAGAGATTTCCCAGTGAAAATCTGGAAATCTCCGTATGCGAACATTTGAGTGCTGCTGACAAACCTGCTTCGGGGACGCCTTGCGCCTCTGGCCACAGCCCTGGCTTTACCCTTGCCACGCGAGTATATCGTGCAAATCCTGTCAGCTTCACCAATGTTTTGGGTCTTGAGGACGATTCCCTCCGTGGTGTAAAGCGCCATTTAGCCGCCTCCAGGAATCACTCCTCATCGCAATTAGGGTTCCCGTGCCGCATCCGAGATATGCCATAAACTCCGATACCCTGGTTTCACCCTGTTGTCATATGGCCGTTGTTATTTACTTACGTGAGAATAGCGCAAAGAGGAGCGATAGAATTATGCTTAGAATGATGCACGTAGTGACAGGAAAGAAGAACGTGAAGTTGCCACGCTTAACCACGATGTCCCCGGGCAATCTTCCGACACCGGGGATTCTTCCAATAAGAATCAGAATGGCTCCCAGCGCCAGCAGAATAACGCCTATCAACATGAGCAACTTCCCAATGGAACTGCCACCTTCCAACCAAAGTCACC
>JAAZEW010000201.1 GCA_012512055.1 Bacillota bacterium
CATTAGAACAGTCTAATCCTCCGTACACAGGCAAAAAGACTCATTCTGCATTGCCTTCTACACCTATCTCACTCTCGAGGGCGGTCTCTCATATTCTCTTCCAGCTACTCTCAATTCCTCACTTCAAAAGAAAATAATTGACATCGATATCGGCTGGTGGTATATTTTTTATGCAGGAATCCCGATTGATTTACTTGGGATTCCCTCTGCTGCAAGGAAGAAGGTGAATCTGATGAAGCTGTCTACTCGCGGAAGGTATGGGCTCCGAGCTATGTACGACTTAGCTCTCCGCTACGGTGAAGGCCCTGTCTCTTTGAATTCCATAGCTGACAGACAGATGGTCTCCTTGCCTTACCTTGAGCAACTCATGGCGAAACTGCGTAGAGCAGGCTTGGCCTCCAGTTCCAGAGGCGCTCAGGGAGGCTATGAACTCGCGAAGCCCCCTGAGGAGATCACGGTGGGAGACATTGTCAGAGTAATGGAGGGACCTTTTGACCCGGTGCAATGCTTATCCGGCGACTTTGATTATGACGATTGCGAACAGCTTGGAGATTGCGTGGTGCGCTCTGTGTGGATGAGATTAAAGGATTGCACCAATAGGGTCCTTGATTCCATTAACCTCAAAGACTTGTGTGATGGAACCGTTGACTCAATGCAGACGTCATGTGGAGTCTGTTCCTCTGATTCCCAGCGCACAAAAGGGACGTGCCGGTGAGTCAACAGTCGTGTCGAAAGTCACACTACTGTCAGGAGATGATTAGAAATGGAGCTTGTATACCTGGATAATGCAGCAACGACAAAACCACGACAGGAAGTGGCGGAAGCAATGTTGCCTTTCCTGGGGGAAATGTACGGCAACCCGTCGAGCATTTACGGCATAGCCAGAGATGCAAAGGCTGCCCTGGACGAGGCCAGAGGCAAAGTCGCAAAGGCCATCAACGCCCATCCGGAGGAGATCATATTTACCGGGTCAGGGACTGAAGCAGATAACATGGCGATCAAGGGTGCCGCTTACGCCAATTCAAGGCGCGGCAGACATATCATTACTTCCGCAATAGAACACCATGCCGTGCTTGACAGTGTCAAGCGCCTCGAAAAGCGCGGGTTTCGAGTGACATTTCTGCCTGTGGACTCTTACGGGACGGTTGATCCAAAGGATGTGGAGGCTGCCATTACCGACAATACGGTACTTATCTCAATAATGCATGCCAATAACGAGGTAGGCACAATTCAGCCCGTTGAAGATATCGCTCGTATTGCCAAAAATCGCGGTGTACTGTTCCATACAGACGCAGTACAGACCACAGGACACATTCCTATAGACGTAGGGCAGCTCGGTGTAGACTTGCTTTCCCTGTCAGGGCACAAGTTCAAAGGCCCTAAAGGCGTAGGAGCTCTCTGGGTGAAGAAAGGCGTGAAGGTGGAAAAGTTTATTGACGGGGGAGGCCAGGAACGCAACAGGCGAGCCGGGACGGAAAACGTTGCTGGGATAGTAGGACTTTCAGTTGCTCTTGAGCTGGCTGTGGGAGAACTGGAACAAGAGGCGGCACGCCTTACGCAACTACGGGACTACCTGATAAAGGGAGTCATGGAGCGCATTCCTCATGTGAGACTGAATGGGCATCCTACCAGGAGATTGCCAGGCAATGCCAGTTTTTGCTTTGAGTTCATAGAAGGGGAATCACTCCTTCTTAGCCTTGATAAGGCCGGAATATGCGGATCCAGCGGGTCCGCGTGCACGTCGGGATCCCTGGAACCGTCCCATGTGCTTTTGGCTATGGGGCTTCCTCATGAAATCGCTCACGGGTCACTCAGATTGTCACTTGGGCATGAGACTACGTTTCAGGATATTGACTACGTCCTGGAGACTCTGCCTGGAATAGTAAGTAGGCTTAGAGCTATGTCCCCGTTCGGCGAGGAAGTCTCGTCCGGCAGTGCTTGCTCGTGTACTCAAGAAGAGCGTCACCTTGTCAAGAGTTATCAATCTTAGTGGCACATGCTTATAGCAGTGGTAGGGGGGAGGTCCGGAATATGTATACGGAAAAAGTAATGGATCACTTTACTAATCCGAGAAACGTCGGGGAAATACAGGATGCAGATGGCGTAGGAATGGTAGGCAATCCCATTTGCGGGGATGTCATGAAGTTAACAATAAAGGTTGAGGGGGACAGAATCAAGGACGCCAAGTTCAAGACCTTTGGCTGCGGTGCAGCAATAGCAGTCAGCAGCATGGTTACGGAACTGGTATTAGGAAAAACACTGGAGGAAGCGCTTGAAATCTCCAACAAGGCGGTGGCAGATGCTCTTGGAGGCCTTCCCCCTAAGAAAATGCATTGCTCAAACCTCGGCGCAGACGCTCTCCGGAAAGCTATTGAGGATTACCTCAAGAAACAGGGGAAGAGCTTGCCTGAAACCCGGCCTGACGGCGAGCAGGGCGGAGAAGCTTCATGAATCATGCATGATTCTGTGAATGGGCCGGATGTGCGACACATGAGTCCGGGGACGCGGATACTTGTAGCTATAAGCGGAGGAGTGGATAGCTCTGTCGCTGCTCTAATCCTGAAATCTGAAGGCTTTCAAGTAATCGGCGTTACTCTGAAGATATGGGAAGCATTTCCTTCGAAAGACGCGAAAGCAGTTGCGGATTCCCTGAGTATCCCGCACCATATGGTGGATGTTACAGAGCCTTTCCAAAATGAAATCGTAGAATATTTCGTGAATGAGTATCGTCAAGGACGAACACCGAATCCGTGTGTCCTTTGTAATGCCAAAATCAAGTTCCGTTATCTCATTGCCCTCAAGGCTGAGCTCGGGGCTGAGTATGTCGCCACAGGCCATTACGCCAGGGTATCTTTTGAGTCTTCCAAAGGCAGGTTTTTGCTGAGAAAAGGAAGGGACGCGACTAAAGATCAATCATATGTGCTCCACCGCTTAACACAACATGACCTTTCTTCCATACTCTTTCCATTAGGCAATCTTACCAAAGAGCAGGTTCGAGATGCTGCGTCCGGGGCCGGTATTCCAGTGGCGGATAAGAGTGAAAGCCAAGAAATATGTTTTCTGGCAGGAACTGATTATCGGGATTTTCTCAGCGGATATGAAAATCAGGTTATTGAGCCCGGGCCAATTCTCGACGCAGCCGGCTGTCTCATCGGTAAACACAAAGGATTGCCTTTCTATACTGTCGGCCAGAGGAAAGGCATTGGGATTCCGGGGAGTAAGAGGCTATATGTAACGAAGATTGACGCATCCCGGAATGCAATCATTGTGGGGGAAGAGGCGGATCTGTTATCTGACGGGCTTGAGGCCGGCGATGTGAATTGGATCGCTTACTCCACTCCTCCTCACAGAATGCGTTTAGGCATCAAAATCCGTTACAACGCAAAAGAAGTCCCTGGGTTAGTCTTACCTAAGAGTCAAGATATGGCTGAAGTCGTCTTTGACACGCCCCAAAGAGCGGTAACACCGGGACAATCTGTTGTATTTTACGACAACGACATTGTCGTAGGAGGCGGAATCATCGTCTAATTTCCCGCCATACGGCAATACTAAGTATACTTTTAGACGTAAGTGTTCCGGAGGTGACTTATGTGAATAGATTCTGGAAAACCGTGATTACCGGGACTGCAGCAGGAGCCCTAATAGGCTTCTATCTATATACCAAATCCAAGAGGACGCGTATGAACCTCATGACGGATGATTCTAAAGCTGAGAGAATGGCAGGCAAAATGACCCGCCGAATCATGCGGACTACTGATCGATTTGCCAGGGATATTGGGAAAGAAGTGATGCGTGCAGGCCGAACCATGCAAGCACTGGGTAATCGTCTTACCATGGGAGGAGTCGACTAGTTGTAGACGAGCATTCGGGAGAAAACTCTCCTTACCGCCCAGGGCGTTCCTGGCTTTTCACTGTCTTTCTGGCAGCAGGTTCCGTGCTTTTGCTTTACAAAGTCAGGGGTATACTTACTCCTTTCCTCCTGGCTTTTGCGTTGTCCTATTTGATGAACCCGGTTGTCACATATCTGGAAAAACGTGGCGCCCCACGCGGGCTGGGAACCCTCGTAATTTACGTAGGGTTCACTCTCTTTGTGACACTCTTTGCCCTCTACTTGGTGCCGAGATTCTTGGTCCAACTGGAGAAGCTCGCTGAAGTCCTCCCTCAACAAGCAGGAAGTATACAGTCTCGTCTTGCCGGATTCTACGTAAGGTTCTCGCGGTTCAATGTTCCCGAACCCATAAAGGGGGCAATCGATAACGGAATAGAGAGGGCGGAAGAGGCTCTTCTGGCCTTCGTTGAGCGGGCACTGGGTTCAATTCCCGGGCTTCTGCCAAGGTTGAGCTTACTTATACTCGTTCCTGTTCTCGCTTTTTACCTGACCATGGATTTCCCCGACCTCAAAATGTGGCTTCTCTCGTGGATACCTGACAGATGGCGTAGTGACGTAGTAGGACTCATGATCGAAATGGATAACAGCCTCGGATCCTTCATCAGAGGACAATTACTAATCTCAGCGATTGTCGGATTTCTAATTGCGGCAGGCCTGTCCATAATGGGCGTGGATTTTGCGCTGATAATCGGGCTGATAGCAGGAATCTTCAACATAGTGCCTTACTTCGGGCCCATTATAGGAGCTGTTCCCGCAGTTGTTTTCGCTCTTCTCAAATCACCGTTGAGCGCTGTCTATGTTGCGATCCTTTTTATCGTCGTTAACCAGGTGGAAAGTAGTATTATCAGTCCCAATATCCTTGGTGAGCATGTAGGACTGCATCCTGTGACCGTCATTTTTTCGATAATCTCAGGAGGCTATCTCTTTGGCATCCTAGGTGTCATCCTTGCTGTGCCTGTTACTTCCATTGTCAAGGTCACTCTAAGGTACATCCATAACAAGCTGTTACAGTAGAATTGCCCGACGGAAAGGCCGAGACGCTTCGGGATTCTCGTTGACACCCATTGGGGTACACGCTATGATATTAGTATCTTATGGCGAATAGCGATGTGAAGTACGTTGCCGTCAATGCTCGTCACTTCCGGATATGAGGTTTCAAGTGGCGTAATTTTGCGGCATTATGCTTAAGTAGTCTAGTCGCTTTCGGAAACTACCAGCTTGGGAGGCAATAGTCGGTGCAAGAAGGTTTAGGCGTACGTACATTTACCACACGTGAACTTAGAGACATGTTCAGAGATTTCTTTGTCAGCAAGGATCATGTTCCTCTCCCGTCCGCTTCTTTGGTTCCCGGAAACGACCCAACACTTCTTCTCACAGGCGCAGGTATGGTTCCTTTCAAGCCGTACTATATCGGTACCGCCAAGCCGGAATACCTTCGTGCGACTACCTGTCAGAAATGCATAAGGACATTGGACATTGAAAACGTAGGCATGACTTCGCGACACCTGACGTTTTTTGAAATGCTCGGGAACTTCTCTTTCGGAGACTACTTCAAAGAGGATGCGATTATCTGGGCATGGGAGTTTGTCACAACCCATTTGGGCCTTCCCGAAGACAGGTTGTGGATCACCATATACCTTGATGATGATGAGGCTTTTGATATCTGGCGCAGAATAATCGGAGTCCCGCCAGAGCGCATCGTGCGAATGGGAAAACCGGACAACTTCTGGGAAATCGGAGTCGGCCCTTGCGGGCCGTGTTCAGAAATTTACGTAGACCGCGGAGAATCCTTCGGGTGCGGACAACCTGACTGCAGTGTCGGTTGTGATTGTGACAGGTTTATGGAAATCTGGAACCTTGTCTTTATTCAATTCTATTGCAATGAAAAAGGAGAATATAAGCCCCTTGAGAGAAAAGGGATAGATACCGGGATGGGCCTCGAACGGGTTGCAGCAGTTATGCAAGGGGTATCCAGTGTATTTGACACTGATTCTTTCCGGCCTATTACAAAGGCGATTCTTGACGCTGCCGGACTGGAAGAGGAACTGGGCTCCAAACCGACGATGTCCCTGAGAATAGTAGCCGACCATGCCCGCGCTGTCACATTCCTCATCGCTGACGGCGTCCTCCCTGCCAATGAGGGTAGGGGATATGTATTACGCAGATTGATTCGCAGAGCGATTCGCCATGGGAGGCTGCTGGGAATTGCAAGGCCGTTTATGGTGGACATAGCTGACGTAGTCTCATCAGTGTTCTCCCATGCTTATCCTGAACTTGTCATGAGAAGGGATCACATTCATAAGGTCATCCGGTCTGAAGAAGAACGGTTCCTGGAACGCCTCGACCAAGGCACGACGATGCTCCAAAACATAATTGCGGAGCTGGAAAGCAAAGGGGCCTTGACAGTCCCCGGGTCTTGGGCGTTTAAGCTGTATGATACGTACGGGTTTCCGCTTGAGCTCACAAGGGAGATTGCGGGAGAAAGCGGGATGGCCGTAGACGAAGAGGGTTTTAAGGAAGCCATGGAAGAACAGCGGGAGCGCGCCAGAGCTTCCAGGCATGCCCTGGGGTACATGGGTGGTTTGTCTACAGCGAAGGCAGAAGCCTTGTCCGATCTTGACGTTAAGTTTATCGGATATGATACTCTGACCGGTGAGGCCAAGGTAGTCGCCGTGTTTTCTGAAGGCGAACCTGTAGGACACATATCATCCGGCCAAGACGGGGAGGTCGTCCTTGATAGAACCCCGTTCTATGCTGAAGCCGGGGGGCAAGTCGGTGATTCAGGAGATATTGTCGGGGAAGGTTTTCACGCAAGAGTCAAAAATACGGTAAGGATTTCCGATTCCGTAATTGCACACATCGTTACAGCCCTTGAAGGAAATCTCAGTGTAGGGGACGTGGCAAGGGCAAAAGTGGATGAGGGCATGAGGCGATCCACAGCCAGGAACCATACAGCTACCCACCTTCTCCACGCAGCGCTTAGAGCGGTCCTTGGCGACCACGTCTTGCAGGCAGGTTCATATGTGTCAGGTGACCGGCTGAGGTTTGACTTTTCGCACCCTTCGCCTGTGAGTGACAGTGAACTCCGCAAGGTGGAAGATATGGTTGCAAAGTGGGTTCTTGATGATTTCCGTGTTAACGCTGAGGTGATGCCAATCTCAGAAGCCGAGGAAATCGGCGCGATGGCCTTATTCGGGGAGAAGTACGGCAACGATGTGCGAGTAGTCCGAATCGGGGATGTCAGCGCCGAATTTTGCGGTGGTACACACGTGGATCACACAGGACAAATCGGTCTTGTGAAGATTGTTTCAGAAAGCCCGGTTGCAGCAGGTATTCGTCGTATTGAAGCTATGAGCGGCTATGCTGTTCTTGATTACATGAGGTCTAATCAAGAGATACTTGATAATACCGCCAACTCACTCAAGTGCCTTCCTGATGAGATTCCAGACAGAGTGCTGAAGCTGCAGCGAGATGTGAAGGAACTGGAAAAGGAACTCGAGAGCCTGACATTAAAGGCGGCGCTGCCCAAAGTCCGTCACTTGATTGACCAGGCTGTCGAAGTAAATGGCGCCAAAATAGTGGTGGACGCAGTGGACGGCCTGGACGGACACGCCATTCGAGAGCTTGCTGACAGGATTAGAGATGAAATACGCTCAGGTGTGGTGGTATTGGGTTCTCGCATCGATGAGAGAGTCCTGTTTGTCGCCATGGTTACAAAGGATTTGATCCAGAAAGGGATCCGCGCAGGAGATATCGTGAAAGTCGCTGCAACGATAACCGGTGGGGGAGGCGGGGGAAGGCCGGATATGGCGCAAGCAGGAGGGAAAGATGTATCAAGACTTGATGAAGCCCTCGGGCAAACCAGGTCTTTCATAGAGAGCCGACTGGCATCAGGTAAAGAGGACCGCTAGTCTTATACGAGAATCTTTGGTAAACTTAGCGTCGGGAGCGTGAGGACGTTATGAATGGCTCTTTTGATGAAACCCGGACGTTCCGCATTGTTCCGGAGGATAAGGTCAGTATAAGAGATGTTCTCCTTGAAGTGAGTCACGCATTGAAGGAGAAGGGGTACAATCCTGTAAACCAACTGGTGGGGTACCTGATGTCAGGGGATCCTACATATGTCACCAGTCATAAGGGAGCCCGCAACCTCATACGGAAGCTGGAACGTGACGAGATCCTGGAGGAGCTTATCAGGCATTATCTGGGTATATGAATTGCTCTGTTGAAATGCGGTTGCTAGGGAGGACAAATATCGCAGTATCGAGGCTATGCTTCGGGACTTTGACAATCGGGCCTCTTCAAGCGAATCTTCCTGTTCATGAAGGGGCTTCTCTGATTCGTGCAGCTATTGATAGAGGCATAAACTTCTTTGATACAGCAGAGATTTATGGCACATATCCTTATATTCGTGCGGCAATTTCAGGGATGAACCGTAGCGATGTGGTAATTGCCTCTCGATCTTATGATTACACATATGAGGGCATGGAGAGATCAGTGGCTTTTGCTCTTCAGTCAATGAATGTCGACTACCTGGACCTGTTCCTATTGCATGAACAGGAATCAGCCCTGACATTGATAGGCCATAGAGAGGCTGTCCGTTACCTTGAAGACGCCCGCAAGGCGGGAATTATCAGGGCAATCGGGGTGTCGACTCACTATATTCAGTGCGTACGTGCGGCTGCCCTTATGCCTGAAATTGACGTCATTCACCCATTGCTGAATTACTCGGGGATAGGAATAGCAGACGGTACCGTCCAAGACATGCTTCAGGCAATTGAATTGGCTCACTCGCAAAGGAAAGGCATATACTCTATGAAAGCCATCGGAGGCGGGGCCTTGCTCCGGGACGTAGAAGGAGCCTTAAAATTCGCCATAGACCAGCCATATGTGGATTCAGTTGCCGTGGGTATCAAGACGCTGGATGAGCTCGAGATGGACTTGGCGATATTTCAAGGGCGAGAACCTGATGAGTCCCTGCGCGAAAAGACTTGTCTTAATAAAACTCTGATAATTGAACCTTGGTGTACCGGCTGCGGCAAGTGTGTCGAGAGATGCAGTCATGGGGCTCTTGAGATTGTCTCTGGACGTGTTGAAGTTGACGGGGCGAAATGCGTGCTTTGTGGTTATTGCCAGGCAGTCTGTCCTGAGGTATGCATGAAGGTGGTCTGACTCGCATGAGAATAATGAGCCTTGATGTTGGCTCAAAAACGATAGGAATCGCCCTTTCTGACCCTGCCCGTATTGTCAGCCAACCTTTTTCAGTAATCGCGAGAACCGGAAAAGAGAAGGACATTAGGGCACTGTGTCAGGTGGTAAAGGATAAAGAAGTATCTCTCATAGTCGTTGGCTTGCCGAGGAATACCGATGGGTCGCTGGGCAAAAGCGCTATGCGGGTTATGGAATTTGTTGAAGCGTTGAAGAGGACTGTTTCTGTGCCTGTGGTTACCTGGGACGAAAGGTTTTCCACAATGGCTGCGGAGCGAGCCCTGATTTCTGCTGACGTATCTCGACAGAAGCGAAAAGGTGTGATAGACTCAGTTGCCGCTGCAATAATCCTCGACGGTTACTTGGATTATCTCAGGCAGCGGCCTGACATTTCTTCAGGCTGCGAATCAAAGGACTTCTCTATGGAAAACATAGCGAGGAATAGAACAGCAGGAAAAGAACGTGGACCGGGAGAATACGCCTAGTGTCATGATGAACTGAAAGTGGGGTGCTTGAAATGCCCGAGTTGGACGAGATTGTCACATTGATTTACGATGACGGAGAACAGGAGACCTTCACCGTTGAAGAAATTCTTGAGGTAGACGGAAAGACATATGTAGTGCTTGTGCCGGAAGATGTAGACACTGAAGCCCCTGATGACATTGAGGTTGACGCCTTCATTTTCAAAGTGGAGGAAAAGGAAGACGGAGAAGAAGTCCTTGTCGAACTCGATGATGACGAGTACGAGAAGATAACTGAAGTCCTCTGTGAAGAAGACGAGGACGACGCTGATTTCGATGATGACTTTGATGACGATTTTGACGATGACGATGAGGATGACGATGACGATTTCGATTTTGACGAGGATTTTGATGAGGATCCTGGCGACGAGGAATAGATACAGGTGCCTGGTGAGCTTGGTTCCAACAGATCTCAGCAAAGCATCATAACATGGCGGGGCCTTGAAGCGAAAATCCTATTGGGTGTTGTCATACTTCTTATGCTTTGGTTCGGTTTTCTGTTGCTTCCCTACGGCCCCGCACATGAAACCGTGGTCTCCATAGACCCGGGCATGACCTCGAGGGAAATTGCAGGCCTCTTGGCTAAGGCAGATCTCCTTCAATCTTCTGTGCTTTTTCGCGTGGTCACTAAGCTGGTGGGAGTCGACAACAAGCTTAAGGCGGGTACATACAGACTCAATTCGGGAATGGGTACTGTCGGTATTGTACGGGCTTTGGCCCAAGGCGACGTAGAACTCATACGGTTCACAATTCCGGAAGGAGTCTCGATGAAGAACATGGCTGACCTGCTTGAAGCCAAAGGCCTTGCATCGAAAGAGCGTTTTCTCCACCTGGCTGCCGGCCAAGATCATGACTTCAAAGTAATAGAAGGGGACATGGAGTTTTCCGGGAATCTTGAAGGCTACCTGTTCCCAGACACATATATAGTGGAAACCGGCGTCACGGAGGAAGAGATTATTACCATAATGGTGAGAAGGTTCGCAAAAGCCGTGCTCCCGGAGTGGTCAGGGGAGAATGTACATGAAAATGCAAGGAAGCTGGGTCTTCACGGAGTCATTACCCTTGCATCCATAATAGAGAAAGAAGCCAAACTCTCTGAAGAACGGCCATTGGTTGCTTCAGTGTTCTACAACAGGTTAAGGCTGAAGATGCCACTGCAATCTTGTGCTACGGTTCAGTTTGCCCTGGGCTCATGGAAGACACGGCTTACCCTCGATGACCTGGAGACAGACTCTCCGTATAATACTTACATTACCCCCGGACTTCCTCCGGGCCCCATTGCCTCTCCCGGATTGTCTTCAGTACGTGCAGCGCTTCTGCCTGCAACTTCAGATTATCTTTTCTTTGCTGCAGACCAAAAAGGCGGGCACGTATTCAGCAGGACGTTTAAGGAACATCAAAACGCCATCGCGCAAGTGCAGGTACGCGACTAGACTCTCAGGTTTCGAGGAAGGCTACAGTTGTGTATTACAGTGACTATGGAGGGCAGTCTCTTTGTCACAACGCAACAGGTCAGCCGAAATCCGTGGGCGGAGTATCGTGTACTGTCTTCTTGCCGTTTTCCTGTTTCTCATGTCCGGCCTCACATGGCTTCAACTCATCCGCGGTGAGACTCTTGCCAGGCGGGCAAGGGATCAACGCATTGAAGTGCTCTACAAGACCCCGCTCAGGGGAACAATCTATGACAGGAATATGCAAGTTTTGGCAGGAACTTTCTACGAGCCTGCAATAGTCATCTTTCCTGAGCTTGTGTCAGACAGGGATGGAGTGGAGGAGTTCGTGTCATTTTCACAACTGTCGGGCCAGACTTGTCTTTATCTTGATGCAAGCCGGCTCTCTCTTGGCGGTTTACGTTCGAAAATACCGGACGACCCAGGCGTCGCTGTTATCAGACAACCTGTCCGATACGATCCGACAGGGTTAGCTGCCCACGTCATAGGCTATCTTGACAACGAGAGCATCACGGGAATATCCGGAATCGAGAAAACCTTTGATACCTACCTCCGAAGTGGGGATACCGGCCTGGTAGCATCCTTTGTAGATGCCAGGCGCATGCCTTACAAGGGCTTGGGAATCAGGTGGCTTCATGACGCGGAACCTAAGGCTGGTGTAGTCCTAACCATTGACCGCGAGATACAGGAAATCGTTGAGGAAGTGATGGACGCAAAAGTCCCCAGGGGTGCTGTGGTTGTCATGGAGCCTGAAACCGGCCAGGTGCTGGCTATGGCCAGCAGGCCTTCTTTTTCCCCTAACAATGTGAGCAGTGCCTTCAAGCAGCCTCTGTCTCCTATGATAAACAGGGCAATCACGTCTTATCCCGCAGGTTCAATACTCAAAACAGTGGTAGCCGCATGTGCCCTGGAGAAGGGTGTGGTTTCCCTCTCAGACAGGTTCTATGACCCGGGATTCATAGACGTAGGCTCCAAGAGATTCAAGTGTTACTTACATGAAAGCGAAGGCCACGGGTGGATTTCTTTCCTGGACGCCATGGCCTATTCATGTAACTCCGTGTTCATTGAAACTGCACTGAGGATCGGAGGCAGAAGCCTTGTAGATTTCTATGAGAAATTGGGATTCGGAGCTGCCACAGGCATCAGCCTGCCTTTTGAGCAGCCGGGCCAACTCCCGGGCGCCTACTACATGTCTCTGCAGGATACTGCCAACCTTGCAATAGGGCAAGGTGAAGTATTGGCAACCCCACTTCAAATTGCTGTGTTGCTTTCTGTCATAGCCAATGGCGGTGAACCGGTCTCGCCAATGCTGGTCCTGGAAATCAAACCAACAGGAGGAGGGACAATCACCGGCCTCAAATCAAATACGTCAAAGAGAGTATTGTCGCAAGATACATGCAGGCAACTTACATTCATGTTGGAGTCAGTCACCAGGTGGGGGACGGCAAAATCAGGTTGGGTCGATAATTACGGATCCTGTGGCAAAACCGGAACCGCTGAGACAGGGTGGCTGGACTCTGACGGACATCCCATATGCCATGCCTGGTTCGGAGGATTCACTCCGCTTAAGGATCCGCGTTTTGTGATAGTGGTCTTTGCCGAAGAAGGAGGGTCCGGCGGCGAAGCAGCCGCCCCCGTTTTCCAGGAGATCGCAGGTAGACTTCTTGCTGAAGCTTCCCGCAACTAAAGTCATTAATGCCCGGCCGGCATATCATTAATAACAACCTCAACCGGAACATGCACTTTTCCCCGAGTAGATCATATCTATACTAATGAATCTTTTTACGGGGGTGGCTGATTCTATGCTGGATCTCTTGATAGGTTCGGCTCTCTTACTTCGTGGGCTGTGGCACCTCATATCTTACGTTTCATCTGGAAATGTGTTCCCACCCCCTCTGTCTGAGGAGGAAGAGGCCAAGGTTCTGTTGGAGAGGGAACAAGGAAGCGAAGACGCCAGAAGAACTCTGATTGAACGGAACCTCAGGTTGGTTGCACACATAGTCAAGAAATTTGACGGAGCTCCGGAGGACCAAAATGATTTAATCTCCATAGGAACGATAGGGCTGATAAAGGCGGTGGATACGTATAATCAGCACCGCAAAACCAGGCTGGCTACATATGCCGCCCGGTGCATAGAAAATGAGATCCTCATGCACCTGAGAGCCACAAGAAAAAACAGAGCAGAGCTTCTTCTGCATGACCCTATCGGAGCAGACAAGGAAGGCAACGAAATCACGCTCATCGATGTGCTGGGAAGTGAAGCTGACGAAGTCGCGCTTGCAGTCGAGGGAAAGCTGGAAGAGAAGAAGCTGGTGGAAAAGGTGGACACTCTGACCTGCCGTGAAAAAAAGGTCATTGAAATGCGATACGGACTCAAGGACGGCATACGCAGGACTCAACGAGAAATCTCCAGGTATCTGGGAATCTCCCGTTCGTATGTTTCAAGGATTGAGAAACGCGCGTTGATGAAACTTCAGAAGGAGATGGTGGCCAACGGATACCATTGACCACAGCAGTTCGGGCTCTCCGTGTTTACGTATTGCGCAGCCTAACCCTTAATCGTCGAATGCAGACCCTCTGTGCTGACGAAGTACTTGGACATTGTAAAGAACAAGATGAACATGGGAAGGCTGGCCATAGCTGCAACAGCCATCATGATCCCTTCATCACTGTGTGTCTCCGCCATGAACTTCGTAATATATAGGGGGATGGTCTTCATCTCATCGCTCTGAACCACCAATAGTGGCCACAACAGGTTATCCCATTGTGAACGGAAAGTCAGAATTGCCAGGGTGGCAATGGCAGGGCCGCTGTTAGGCAGCACCATGTGGGTGAAGATTCTGGGTTCACTTGCGCCGTCGATGCGGGCCGCATCCAAGACTTCGTCGGGAAACGTGAGCAGAAACTGCCGCATCAGAAACACACCGAAAGCATTGGTAAGAAAAGGTACAATGAGTCCGGCATAGGAATCCTGCAATCCCATCTTCATGGTCACCATGTAAAGCGGGATCATTATGGTTTCAAAGGGGATCATCATTGTTGCCATGATCAGCATGAAGACCGCATTACGTCCTTTGAATTTGAACTTGGCCAGCCCGTACCCGGCTAACGAAGACAGTAATACAGTGGTTACGGTAACCGCAACAGCTACAATTAGGGAATTAAGGGTGTTGCGAAGAAATATGAAGGATCCATCAGGCCCTCTCAATCCGTTCCAGTAGTTCTGCCAGTGTATGTGATCACTAATCCAAGGGTATGGCAATTTCAGAATATCAATGGCAGGCATGATGGATGCACTGAACATAAAGAGAAGCGGCGTGACAACAAATGCGCATGCCACGATCAAGAATAGCCAAATCACGATGTTTGCTGATTTCCCCAGAAATGAAGCCTTTGTTTTGGTGACGTTCATGAAAATCTCCCCCTGATCCTAAGGCCTTAGCCTCCATGCCCGCTTACAACGGAGCTAGTTATAGGTAACGTCCTCAGTCCTGGCAATCTTCAACTGCATCCAAGTGAGGATCAGCATGACTAGGAAAAGCAGGACGCTCATGGCACTTGCTCTTCCAATGTTATAATCCTTGATGGCTGTATTGTAGATACTAAGGGTAATGACATCAATAGGCCGGGTCGGCGCTCCGGATGTGGAGAAAAGATACTGTGTGCTAAAGGTTTTGAGGCACTGGAGCATAACCATCACAGATACCAGAAGTGTCGTCGGTTTCAACAGCGGAAACGTTATGTACCAGAAATCCTTCCATGAGTCTGCCCCGTCAATCAACGCTGCTTCGTGTAGGTAATCAGGGATACCTCCGATGCCCGCGACAAAGACAACGGTGAAATAACCCACGTATTTCCAGAAGTATACGATGATGGTGGACAGCCGTAGCATATTGGACCTAGAGAGCCAGTGGTAGTTGACCCCGGGAGTCCGCAGGAGGGTATTCACAGTCTGGTTTGCCAATCCTCTGGGATCGAAAATAAGCAGCCAAATGAGAGCCGCAACAACTGATGAAAGCGCAGCAGGTGAGTATAGCGCCATTTGAAAGGACTTCTGAAATCTACGTCTTGACACAATGAAAACGGCTAACATGAGACTGAAAACAACTAATGGGATGAAAGTCCCGATGGTGAATATAGCTGTGTTAGATACAGATTGCCAGAATGTCTTTGAGTGAAATAAGTATGCATAATTGCCCCAGCCGACAAATTCAGGAGGTTTAAGCGACAGCAAATTCTTCTTGAAAAAGCTCATGTAAATCGCGTTAAAAATCGGATAGAAGCTAAAGACGAGAAAGAACAGCAATGACGGCGCAACGAATATCCATCCCCATCTGGCTTTCTTCTGCTCCATGCTAAATCTCTTGTTATGTTGCATCGAAGCACCCCTCTAACGAAATGATGAAAGGAGAAGTCCGGGCTCCGAAAAAGAACCCGGACCTTCATCTACTTCAGCCTCTACAGTTCAGAGTCGAGAACTTCTTGTATGCGCTCGCGCAATGTCTCCAGTGCCTCTTTAGGCTGGACTCCTGATAGCATTACGCTCTCCACGGCTTCTTTGATGAACCGTTCGAATTGGTACCCGTTTTCGTGAAGGAAGACTATATGTGCTCTCTCCATATCTCCCATGAAAACATCCATGTAAGGAAGCG
>JAAZEW010000202.1 GCA_012512055.1 Bacillota bacterium
AAGGGGCCAATCACCTCAGCTAAGTCATAACAGAGGGAAGAAGGAGCGACAGAATATTGGCGGGAGATAATAAGACGCGACATATGCATAGCACAATGGAACAGGCACATTACGACGTATCACACGAATTCGATCTTCGCGACGTTCGCCATAAGCATCATAACGAATCACACGAACCGGATGCAGATCACCATGGCCACGGACATCATGACCATCCTCAGGTCCGGCCGGCATCGATAATGGTATCCGCAATCCTTTTGTTGATTGGCATTCTCCTTGAACCGAAGCTCCACGGGACACCTTACGTATTCATGGAATATGTTATTTTCATCACCGCTTACTTGCTTGTCGGCGGTAAGGTGCTGCGCGAGGCTGCGGCGAATTTGCTTCGCGGCGAGGTATTCGATGAATTCTTCCTTATGAGCGTGGCGACACTGGGCGCCCTCGCAATCCACCGGTTGCCTGAAGCTGTCAGTGTTATGCTGTTCTTCGCTGTCGGCGAATACCTTCAGGACCTTGCACTCGACAGATCCAGGAAGGCTATTGCAAGCCTCGTGGGAATCCGTCCTGACACCGCCAATCTGAAGATGCGCAATGATAACGGAGGCTACGATATCCGGATCGTTCACCCTGACAGCGTTGATATCGGGGACATAATCGTCGTGAAACCCGGAGAGAGGATCCCACTGGACGGCAAAGTCATAGAGGGCACATCTTTCCTGGAAACGTCTGCGCTGACAGGGGAATCCGTACCTCGCCGGGTATCCCCGGGCGGCACAGCCCTGGCGGGGATGGTTAACCAACAAGGAATCATTGAAATACGTGTCGAGAAGAGATCCGGCGAGTCCTCCATAGCCAGAATCATGCATCTCGTGGAGGACGCTTCGACCCGCAAAGCCCCTACTGAGCGGTTTATCACGACGTTTTCACGGTATTATACCCCGCTTGTTACGTTCGCAGCCGTGGGTGTAGCTATTGTGCCTCCCCTAATAATTCCGGGAGCGACATTTTCTGAGTGGATATACCGGGCTTTGGTGCTGCTTGTCATATCATGCCCGTGCGCGCTGGTGATATCTATACCCCTTGGGTATTTTGGAGGCATCGGTTCTGCGTCCCGCCACGGCATTCTCGTAAAAGGCGCCAATTTCCTTGATGCATTGACCTCTCTCCATACAGTCGTGATGGACAAAACCGGGACAATGACAAAAGGCGTGTTCAAAGTCGCTGAAGTCACAACGCGCAACGGGTTTACCAAACATGAGACGCTCCGGCTTTCAGCGTTGGCTGAACGAAACTCAAATCACCCGATTGCGAAATCAATCATAGATGCCTACAACGGAACCCTTTCACCTGATGGCATTCAGAGTTACCGTGAAATCCCGGGGCGTGGCGTCAAGGCCGTGATTGACGGAAGGGAAATCATAGTCGGCAACGACGAAATGCTGCATGTGGAGAGCATCCCTCACGATTCCTGCAATGTGGAAGGCACCGTGGTTTATGTGGCAGTGAATAGGATCTTCGCAGGATACATCATTATCTCAGATGAGATGAAACCCGATGCGGAGCAAGCGGTAAGAGATCTCAAGGCCCTGGGTGTTGAGACCACAGTAATGCTTACGGGAGATGATCGGTCTGTGGCGGTTGATGTTGCGAACCGTGCAGGGATCGACGTCGTCTTCGCAAACCTGTTGCCTGAGGACAAAGTGGCCAAGGTGGAAGAGCTTGCAGCCGGGCTTCCGAAACGAGGAAGAAACCGGCTTGCCTTCGTAGGAGACGGGATAAACGACGCACCTGTAATCATCAGGGCTGACGTGGGAGTCGCCATGGGCGCATTGGGCAGCGATGCAGCAGTGGAGGCGGCTGATGTGGTAATAATGGACGACAAGCCGTCTAAGCTTGGAACCGCAGTCCGGATAGCGCTCCACACCAGAAGGATTGTCCTGGAAAACATCGCCCTTGCCCTGACAGTGAAGGGCGCTTTCATAATCACGGGAATACTCGGCGTGGCAACTATGTGGGAAGCTGTATTCGCAGATGTCGGCGTCGCATTGCTCGCTATCTTGAACTCCATACGGGTCCTACGCAAACGCTACGATACTGTAGAGGTACACCCTTACAGGGCAGGAAATGTTAACGCACAGCCTCCCAGGTAATTGCGTGTCGCATCTTCCAGGTTCGGATTCTTGGGATAGACCCGCTTGAAAGGAATTACTTCCGAAGAACCGGAGCAAGCTAAGACTTAGCAAGCGATGAGCGGATTCCGGAGGGTCTGTTTTGAAAACCGAAACGTTCCTTTACATTACTGTGGGGATTTTGATTTCACTTGTAATAGTGATCCTCAGACCCCAGGCGGTAGACAGCTTGTTACAGTCAAAGTGGTTAGGGGAAATCGCCTTGCCCAGATACACCGACGGCTCTGAAAGAGAGAACAGGACCCCTGAGTCCGGAGACTTGGTGAGTCTCTTTCCGGATATTATCATAAGGCAGTGGCATCCTGAAACAAACAAAGTAGCCCTGACATTCGATGACGGCCCTGACGACGTCTACACTCCGAGAGTCCTTGACGTCTTGGCAAAGTATAACGTGCGGGCGACGTTCTTCCTAATAGGAAGTGCAGCAGAAAAACACCGAGGAATCGTAGAGAGGATTATCAGGGAAGGGCATGAAATCGGCAACCATACCTACTTTCACTCGAACCTCTCCCGGATGGCCCCCTGGCAAATCCTCCTTGACTTGGGCAAAGCCAACAAGGTCTTTTCCGACATCACAGGAAAAGACGTTCCAGTGGTACGCCCGCCATACGGAGCACTTGACCCGCCTGCAGTGAAAGCTATCGGGGATAAAGGATATAATGTCCTCCTCTGGACAGTGGATTCACTGGATTGGTGGGGTATTTCCAAGGAAGAAGTCATAGGGAACGTGCTTCCGAAGGTGGAGACCGGCGTTATCGTCC
>JAAZEW010000203.1 GCA_012512055.1 Bacillota bacterium
GGGGGCTTCTATACGATCGAGTGGCCCATCTGGCAAGCCGATCCGAAGGTGTCCCGAGATGGGAAAATCGCGGAATCAGTCTCTTACAAGATGCGCATAAAGCCTCCTTATGGCCACGATAAGGACGCCCTCTGAGAATTTCCAAAACTTTAGAAATACCCCTTGACATTCTCAAAAAGTGGTCATATTATTGTGTCAGTGTATTAGTTGCCTAGGACACTATTACAGTATCATGGTGCCATAAAACGTTTCGCTAAGGGGGGAGCTAATTTGGATATTATCTTTGATGAAGCTCAGCCAATCTACACCCAGATAATGCAAGGCGTGCTCTGGGATATAGCCATCGGTGCCTTGCTGCCCGGTGACAAGCTATTGTCTGTGCGTGATTACGCGAAACAGGCCAAGACCAATCCAAACACGGTTCAACGCGCATATACAGAACTCGAAAGGATTGGAGTAGTTGAAACTCAAAGAGGTCAAGGAACTTTCGTCTCCTATAACTCGGAAATAGCGAGGGAGGTCAGATCCGAGATGACTAGTTCGACAGTGCAGTCTTTCGTTAAAGAGATGAGGCGGTTACGTTACTCTGACAGCGATATACTTGCACTGGTATCGCAGCAGCTAACTGCGAATAGTGCCATGAATTCAGACGGGGCAAACGAGGAAGGTTTGGGCGCTCCGGATGAGGACAATGACGGGGGTGTTTACTGATGCCTGCGATTGAGCTAACCGGTATTCACAAAAGATATTTTCGTTCCCACGCATTACGGGGTATCGACGCCAGCATAGATAAGGGAAAGATCGTCGGCCTCCTGGGCCCCAACGGCGCCGGCAAGTCAACCTTACTGAAAATATGCGCCGGCCTTGTAAGCCCGACTTCGGGGAAAGTGCAAGTACTTGGACAAAACATTTCCACAAGAACTAAAGGAATGACCGCGTATATGCCGGACATTGATGCTTTCTACTCTTGGATGACAGTAAGGCAGGCGATCGCCTTTGAAAACTCTATGTTCGAGGATCTCGTCCTCACAGACGCTATGGACCTTGTCCGAGAGTTGAAACTGGACCCTGACAATAAGATCTCATCACTCTCAAGAGGACAGCGCGGCAGGCTGAAATTGGTCCTTGCCATGTCTCGCCGTGCAGAACTAGTGCTCATGGATGAACCGCTTTCAGGCATCGACCCGCCTTCCCGTACGGCGATACTTGAAACGATAGCAGACAGGTACCGTGTAGGCGAACAGACGATAATCATATCCACCCACGAGGTGCTTGAATCGGAGAAGCTCTTTGAAGATGTAGTCTTCCTCTCTGAAGGACGGATCGTTCTCTCAGGCGAAGCGGATCGGCTCCGAGCGGAACGAGGAAAGTCCCTAAATGAGATCTTTCGGGAGGTGTGTTGATGTGAAGCGTTGGTGGTCACTTGTAAAAAAGGAATGGCGCAGCTCATGGACAATCATTCTGCTGGCGCTCGTAGCCGTTTCCGGATTCGATGTGTGGCTTGCGTTCAAAGCACCTGTATGGTCCGCAGGAATCAACGGAGGACTCGCCATCGGGCTGTCATTCATCCCTTTTGCAGGAATAGGCATAGCTACCTATGTAATCGGGTACTTGATAATGCGCTATGAATGGCGCGACCGAACGTCACTCCGACTCCTGTCGTACCCAGCGAGCGGCGCTGGAATTATCTCTGCTAAGTTGCTTGTAGCAGTTCTCGCCCTAGGGCTCATCGCTGTCGTCGCAGCCGCGGGAACATGGCTTGTGGCCCAAAGATCCTTGGTACTGCCTCCCGACATCCTGCAGGTGACAGAGGATATCCTTCAGTTGAAGCCATGGGAGAGAACGCTCGACATCATGTGGCTGGTGGCATGCCTCATCCTTGGCGCTGCGTTCATCATAGCAGTCGGGGTTTTCTCTTTCGTGATAGGCACGATAGCGCCGCGCGTTTCAGGCCTCATCGCTGTGATCGTTTATGGCCTGGTAGGCTATTTGACCTCTGCATTCGCGCCCCATGCAATGTACGTGTTCTCGTTCGTGCCCAACCCGGGACTGATAGTGTATAGGACAGTTCCGCGCGTCCGGGAAGTGATCCCATTACTGCCATTTTGGCCCACCCTCATAGGTACTATTGCTCTTGTGTGGGCTGCAGGAAAAATCCTTGAATCCGAAGTGGACGCTTAGTAAGCAATCAAGGTTTAATTAGGGGGTATAGTAAATGGTTTCTCGCAGAGGGATAGCTATAGTCATCCTCATAGGGCTTGCCGTAATAGTGAGCTTCACTCAGCCGTGGATATCAGGAAATAGGTTGCTCAAAGGCAAGTTCTCCACGATATCCGGTCCGGACTTTGACATAGGCGGAAACGTATATCAAAAGGCTCAGTTTAAAGAAGACTTCAGCGGAGCCGGAATTCGGCAGGTTGTCATACAATCGCCTGTAGGCGATATTGCGGTCATCAAAACAGACGGCAATAACATCACTGTAGATGGCGAGCGGATCGCGTACGGCGCGACGGCCGCTGAAGCCGAAAGCAGACTGCCACTCGTTCAGTTACACACAGCAACCCGCGGTGATGTTCTCGAGATCACCGGCAAAATCGAAGAATCAGTCACACGCGGGACTTTGAGCAGGATCGACATGGTAATTCATGTCCCCGCAGGGATAGAGGTGGATTCCACGTTGTCTCTCGGCAATATTACCTTGGACGGAATTGAAGGGGCTA
>JAAZEW010000204.1 GCA_012512055.1 Bacillota bacterium
AAAGGTCCATGGGATGACACTTCCTGTGGATACAGTCGTGGAAATCACCAAAGATATGCCTGTTGTGGAAATAAAGCCGGGGAAATAGGGTAAGCGTTAGCGAGGAACCGAGAAACCGGTGGGACGTCCAAGGAGTGGATATATGCGAAGCAACAGAAGGCTTGGAGGGCCTCCTTGCAAATGCCGGGTGACGCCTTCTGTCATTGTAATACTGCTTACGGTGATTATGTGGGCGGTGTCAGGGCTTCTTACAGGATCGGCCTATGCAGGGGAGTCCAGCGCCGAAAACAGCGGTATTGTGATAGAGGCTGACACAACAGAGTATCGATTCGAGCCAGGCGGTACAGCAGTGGTTGCTGAAGGAAACGCTAAGGTGAGCTACAAAGATTTCTTTGTTTCCGCTGACTACATTCGCGTCCAGGTAGAGCCCGGAGAGCTGTTTTCCCGTGGAGACGTGGTGGCTTGTCAAGGGTTGCGGACTGTTCGGTGTGACCTGCTTGCGTATAACCTCTACACAGGCAAAGGACGAATCCTGGAACCGGATGCGCACATATCCGACTTATACATCCGCGGCAGTGAGATGAATCTTGCGCCCGGTATTCTGACCTTGGACACTGCGTATGTCACTGGTTGTGAGCTAGATTATCCGTGCTATCGTGTTAGCTCAAAGAGGCTTGTAATATATCCTGACGACCGTGTTGTGGCAGAGTGGCCTGTTCTTTGGTTTGAGAATATCCCGGTGATGGTTCTCCCGAGACTCGTACTTCCCCTAAGAGGAGATAGGATAGCTTTTGCTGACGGAGAGGACATTCCCATCCCGAAGTTCAGTCATGACTCCTCCGACGGTTTTCTGGTAGGGCTTACATACCAAGACAAGATAGAAGATTGGGTGCAAGTCAGATACGAAGGGGCTTACGCTTCGAAGCATCGAGGCATTATGTTGAGCGCACAGGCGGATCTCGTGTTAGGGCAAGGCAGGACAGGGGCTTTAAAGGGGGATTACAGCTCCTGGAAGGGTTTCTCTGTCACTGCCGGCTATGGCATGCCCCTTTCAGATTGGCTGACCCTTGATGCCCGTGCGCGCTATGTCCCTCTTGGTACAGGCGATGACTCAACCCGGTGGCGAGGATTTGAACCTGGAGCTGTTGACGGAAGATTAGTAGTGCAGTCCACAGATGAATGGCCTGTCAGGGCTAAGCTGACAGTTGCCAAAGACATCCTCCTGGCAGGAGACTTATACCGTATCCCAGAGCTTGAGGTGTCACTGAAACCAGTCTCTATGCCGGGGAACATCGGGTCTGTCTCCCTCTCGGGCGGTTTCGGACGTTTCGAGGAGCCTTCTCGCCACGTGCAAGCAGGCAGGACTCACGTGGCTGCATCTTTCGCATCCTCTACTATTCATCTTGCCCACGGAATAACCGGAAGCCTGTCTCTTGGTGCAAGGCGGGCATGGTACGAAACCGGAGATACGCTAAACTCATTTGATATTGGCACCAGTGTTAAGGCGAGTCTGGGTGAACGAGAGGCTTTCGGAGGAACCGTGCCCCGGATCAAGGCTGGAATCAACTATGATTTCAGAGCAGTCCAGGGTTTGAGTCCGTTTGCATTTGATAAGATAAGCCCTGTAAACAAAGCCTCTGCAAGTATGGACTACCGAGTCCGCGAGGACTTGAGCATAGGTGTTTCCACATCCTACGATTTTCGCAAGCAGGCCATTGACGATGTAGGCATTCTTCTCGCACACCATAACCACTGCTACGATATTGAAGCTACCTGGCACAAAAAGCAGCAGACGTTTGGCCTTGAAGTGAAATTCACCAGGTAAT
>JAAZEW010000205.1 GCA_012512055.1 Bacillota bacterium
CCAAGCAGGTCGCCTTGACAAAATCCGGCCCGTAGGCCAGTGGCCGAATTTTGACACCCCTCGTTGCAATCACCGGCCACCCAAGACAATCGGAAAACGAGCGAAAACTAATGAACTCATACTTAGTGGAGATCTACTTTGTAACTGTGGATTGCGCTGCAGTCATGATCGCAGGTTTCACTGCACTCACAATCGTGGGTTCCACTACGCTCGCAACCTTTGATCCCAGTACAATCAGAACCGTGGAGCCCACTACCCTCGCAACCATAGATTTTGGTTGTCATTATCATGGTCAAAGCGTCTGTTCTCGCCACTGCTCCGGCAACCATGGATCTTAAGCGCGTGATCTCATGAGGAACCTATCCTGTTCCGTATCCTGCAAGTATACGTAGTCGAGGTTAGGCTCCTTGCATGCTTTTTCGAACTCTGATTCCGCAGCGCTTCGGCAGGTGCGGCAAGCATGCCATGGGATGACTATTGCAGCTATACGTGAGACTTTTCCGCTGTCGTGGACAGCGCCGGACACTATCAATCGCCGGCCGCTGCACGATTTGCACCTTGCGATACGTTCGAATTGCTGTTCAGAGATGCCGTCCGTATCATAGTATATTCTGCGCCGTCTTTCATAAACCGGCTCGCTGCCGAAGACCTTGTCCAGGTCAACGCTTTTCCGCGTATTCCACATTTCCCTGAGCGCATTTACCGACTCCCGGATACGTTGAGTTGCGCCGTCAGATTGCCTGGTGAGCCGCGGGGACCAGTCCGGCTCTTTGGCTGCGCTGTAATCCAGTCCTGCCAAAGCCAGCAAGATACCGGCATTGATATACGGAAGCGCGCCTTCGATAGAGTAACCTCCCTCCAGCACCACAATGTCAGGTGCCAGGAGCTCAGTGAGACGGGCATACCCTCCGGCCGTGAAGTTCATGTTCGTGAGGGGGTCGGTGTAGTGATTGTCCTGGCCTGCAGCGTTTACCACTACATTAGGTTCAAAGTCTTCGAGTATGGGAAGGACAAGGTTTTCTAAGACATATAGAATCCCTTCATCTCCGGTTCCGGGAGGAAGGGGCACGTTTACAGTGTTTCCGTAAGCTGCCGGCCCGCCTCGCTCGTCAATGAATCCTGTCCCCGGATAGAGCGTGCGTCCGTCCTGATGGAGGGAGATGTGAAGTATCCCGGGGTCGTTGTAGAAGATATCCTGAGTGCCGTCAGCATGATGCGCGTCAGTATCCACTATGGCGATGCGCATGTCCGGGCCGTATGCATGGCGGATGTGTTCCACCATTATGGCTTCGTTATTTACCAGGCAGAATCCGCGTGACCCGTGGACTATCCGCATGGCATGGTGGCCCGGCGGACGGAGGAGCGCGAACGATCGATCCACCTTGCCTGTTAGGATAAGGTCAGATGCGACCATGGTTCCGCCGACTGCGATCCTGTGAGATTCAGTGATGACTCCGGATACGTTGGGGACGCATACATGTATACGATTTATGTGGGCATCCTCTGCGATTCTGGGTCGATATTCCTCGATGCCGGGGACGTCCAAGAGGCCTTCTTCCATGATTTGATCTCGCGTGTAAAGGAGCCGTTCCTCCCGCTCCGGGTGATCCGGAGTGATTGCCCAGTCAAAAGCGGGAAAGAAAATCAGTCCTACCTTGTATTTACTTGCTTGCACTTGCTATTACCTCCGTTGCGCCGGGGAAGCCCGGGCATTGAAAAACTATGATAGCCACGACAACCAAGGTGGCGACTCCCCTTAAGAACCACGGGAATTGCGAGACTCGCATGTGCACACGAGACTCGCGTGTACGCACGAGAACCGCGGGCGCGCACGAGAATTGCATATGCGCACAAGAGTCGCATGTGTACTCAGGAATCATATATGCACGTATGCACGCCGAAGCTGCATATGCGAAAGAGACTCGCATATGCACATGAGGATCGCATATACGCGCGAGATTTGGATATGCACACGAAAATCACATGTGTATACGGGAATCGTGCTTTCATAATGTATCCATGGGCTGTGGGATCGCCATATGGCACAGGGATTACGGGAATTACCCTTTGTGAGAGGATCCGGCCCAGTGAGCGCAGATCCTCGCAACCCCCGGCTTAGCGGGCGTAGACCCTCGCAACCCCCGGCTTAGTGGGCGTAGATCCGCGTAACCCCAGCCCTAGTGTGCGCAGATCCTCGTAACTCCCGGCCTGACCTGGGCGCGAATCATAAAGACGTGTCCCACGGTATGGAATCCCCGCACCATGTTAAAGCTCTCCTCCTCTACTATCTGGATACTATCAGCCCCATCAAGGCCCAGTCTTTTCCCGAACTCAGTTGCCCATGCCATGGCTTCGCTGCGGGCCTGCTTGATGCCAAAGAGGACAGGCCTGTCAATTCTGCCTACGTAGTCAGCTTCCGGCACTGTCATGACGCCTAAAGCTGTGTCTGCGTGGAGGGTTATGGCAGCCGTCGGACGGCTTGCTGCAGCTCCTATGGCGTTTGCGCTTTCATGGTAGGGAAGGACCTGGTATTTCAGTTCCAGGCGCTCCGCCGCACGAGGGATGAAGACCCCTGCAGGGGCGCCAAGGCCTATTAAGGCCTCAGGACGGATGTCAGGCGGGGCCAGCATCTCTGACACAGTGTAGACAGGCTGCGATTCCAGGTAAGCATAGGTTTCTTTGATTGCGGACACAAGCTGCCGGGTGAAGGTGTCCAGGATCTTCCTGGCTAATTCTCTCGGCCCTAGGCCGTAAGGGTTGGCGAAGTCGGTCAAGGCCTTTGTGGCCAGCTCGTAGCTGCCGGTTTTGGCTAAACCCAAGGCCACTGCTGCATCGGTGGGAGTAACGCAGTCACCACCGAACGCAGCCGGGGTTCCTGCGCGCCTCGGTCCGATTTCAAGCTCTATACCGAGGGCATCAGCCCTCGGCCGGCCTATGTTTGTGTCCTGTGCTACCGGGCTTATTTCCCGCCGGGCTTCGCCTGTCGCGTGCGCCGGCGGGGCTGGGCCTGTTGCCTGTCCTGATGCGCCCGCCTTTCGCGCGGCTGAGTTCGCCTCATGCGGGAACGCGTCCTCCTTCCGCGCGGTTAGGTTCATCGTATGATGGGGCGCATCCGCCTCGCGTAAAGCTGCGTTTACCTTGTCCGGAATTGCATCCGTCACTTCGTCGGCTCCCGAATGCCGGATGACCCTTACCTCTGAATCGCTCCCAAGACCTATGGACCTTGAGAAGAGGGCAGGTACAAGAGTCTTGTGCCCTGAGATTTCAGCTCCTTGGCGCTGAAAGACTGTATCCCCTTTGACCTGCACTGAGATGTCTGTGGTGGTGCCTCCTATGTCTACGATTACCGTGTTTGAGTCAGGGTAAGCCGAGAGGGCTTCAGCGCCCATGATACTTGCTGCAGGGCCTGAGAGAATAGTCTCAACAGGACGGATTAGCGAATCCTCCAACTTCATGGTACCTCCGTCGGCTTTCAGCAAAAACACCCGGCGGACGTTCTTGCCTTGGACGAGAAACTCGCGAACCATGTCCACGAACAGGGCCTGGCGTCGCGCAATGCTTGCATTAAGATATGCAGTAGCCATCCGGCGCGGAAAGTTAGGACGCCCTGAAAGCCTGTGTCCAAGTGTGATGTGGCCTAACTGGGAAGGCGATTCTTCGGAAGCCCTTTCCAGGATGAGTTTCTCGATCTCCAGTTCGTGGCTGGGGTTTCTGTGTGAGAACTTGCCCACTACAGCCAGGGCCGTGGCGCCGGCATCTTCAGCCTGGCTGACGGCGTCCATTACCTCTTCCCGGTTGATAGTCGCAACTTCACGGCCTCTGTGATCCACTGAGCCTGACAGAACGTTGATCGGAAACCCGAAACCTAGCTCTCGGACGTTCATTCCCGGGCCGGGGGTCGCCAGAACGGCTGTGGGATCCCCTTGTCCTTCGATGATTGCATTTGTCGACAGAGTCGTGCTTAAGTGGAGTTCTATTCCCCCAGACAGGGCCGGGCCGTCATAGGTGTCGAGAAGCTTCTCGAAGGCCAGCGTTGTGCTTTCCAGGAGTCTGTCATGGCGAGTGGGCACCTTTGCGGTGGCAAGGATCCTTCCTTCCGACACGAGGGCGGCATCGGTGTTCGTTCCGCCCACATCTATTCCTACAATAACCATGTCCATCTGTTCACCTGCACTTGTTGCCGTATGTCATTGATTATCAATTGTGCACCCCTACGCCCGCGGGGATATTTGAACGCAATTCGATACATCCGCGGGGATATTTGAAGATAATTCGATTTTCTACGCCAGTTTATATGGTACAGCATGTACAAGGAACACTCAAGCCGGGGGAACTTTACACTACTAAGCAGATCACCATGAGACCGTTGTTCTCTCCCACATTATGTTAACGCAGCTCGCTTGAATCGCAAAACCCGGTCGCCGTCTTCGGCGAAACTGGCAGCTACTGGAGAAGTTTAACGGTCTCATGAACTCATACCTAGATGAAGCTCTCCTCACCAATGGAAGAGCGTAAAGAACCCAGGCACAAGGTATCTTAATCGATCGGCTCTCCCTGAAGGCCACTCAAGCCAATTTCGGCACGGATCGATTACCGGGTGGCTCTCCCTGAGAGCCAGTAAAGCGGATCTGAGGGTCTTCGTGCGGTCAATTGGCCCACCCAGTGAGCCATCCAGGGGTATTTGGTGTCCTTCCGACTGTCGACTAATTCGGTTTAGGGTGTGGGGACCTTTTCTACCCCTGTATGGTAATTGATTCCCTTTGATCCCCAGGTCCGAGTTATACAACTCACCTAATGGCATGGCATCATTTTTGAAAATCCAACGACCTCTTCCAATTGCTCCCTTGTAGGCTGCACGCTGATTTAATATATATTGCGCTCTATGTTACGCTCTATGGCTTGCGGAATTCCTACACAGAACCCGCCTCCTTGAACTTTATGCTATTGAACTCTACACTACTGGTAGGAGTCCTGGACCTGACGCAGAAGTAACAGCTCATAGGATCCCTTTGCCCAGGCGGCTGAGTCTGTCCACGGAAGCCGGCGTCTGTGGTAGCATCCGCAAGAGGCACAGCCCGGCTCAGGCGGCGCTCGTCAACCGTGGTGATCATCGGTCCCAGTGGCCGTCCAAGGCAGGATTTAGTTAACGCTGCGTCCGTCCACGGAAGGTGCCGAACGGAGAAAAGGAGGCGGGTTCTGTGGAAGAGACACTAAAGATCATAGTGGGAATAATCGTCGAAGCTGCAGACCCTGATAGAATCATCCTCTTTGGCTCCAGAAGTCAAGAAGGATGGTCAGATGACAGTGACTACGACATCCTCGTCATAAAAGAAGGGAGATATCATCGAAGGAAGCTCACACAGCAAATCTATCGTGCATTATCCGAAGTGCCGGTGTCTATAGATATAGTAGTGGAGACTCCGGAAAGACTGGCCAGGTATGGCAATACACTTGGACTGATTTACTCTGAGGCATTGAAAGGCCGTGTCCTTTATGAAAAATAATCCGTGGGAGCCCTGGATCCGGAGGGCAAAAAGCAATCTTGTCCGGGCAAAACAAGGCAGGCAGTCTGAGGACGTTATGTATGAGGATCTTTGCTTTGATGCTCAGCAAGCCGCTGAGAAGAGTCTGAAGGGGCTTTTGATATATCTTGGGAAAAAACCGCCGAGGACTCACTCCATCGGACACTTGCTCAACGTCCTTAGGAAGGGCTGCAAGATCACTGTTCCCCGAGAAATCAACGAAGCAGTAATCCTCAATGAGTACGCTGTCACCACTCGCTACCCCGGAGCTTGGGAGCCGGTGACTTGCGAAGAGTATGAAGAAGCGGTGAGGCTTGCTGATGAGGTTTGGCGCTGGGTAGCTGATACTACAGGCTGTGCCTAAAGCCCCTCAATCATCAAAAGAAGGATTACGAAAAGCAGTATAGAATGAATCCCGAGGGAATGAAGAGAGAGTATTCCAACGCTCTCGTATAGACCTGATGATGATGGGTTCAGGCGTTTCTACCAGGAGGCCGCAACCAACCTGGCTACGAGGGCGCAGGCGAGGTATTACTGTATCCTGATTCTTACCTGTGCTTGCGTTTTGGCTATGGTTTGGCGGCTTCTTCGCGTTTAGGTGACCTTTATCAAAGGAGTGGTGGGTATGTCCAGAATCCTCATTAGAGGCGGTAGAGTTGTTACCATGAACGAGAAACAAGAAATCCCGGAGTGTGCTGATGTCCTAATTGATGGTGGCACAATCGTCTCAATTGCGCCAAGTAGTGACGGGACTCAAGCGGCGGCCGACATGATTATTGATGCCTACGGTAAGGTAGTGATGCCGGGCTTTGTCCAATCCCATGTGCACCTTTGCCAGACTCTTTTTCGAGGCCAGGCAGATGATCTTGAGCTTATGGATTGGCTGAAGCTTCGTATATGGCCGTTGGAGGGCGCGCATGACAAGGACAGTATCTACTGGTCTGCCATGCTGGGAATCACTGAGCTCATCAAAGGCGGTACCACGTCCATTATCGATATGGAGACTGTCCATCACACGGACAGTGCGTTTTCTGCTATTCTTGATTCCGGCATCCGCGCCACATCGGGTAAAGTCATGATGGACTATGGGGATGATGTGCCCGGCTCGCTCATGGAGTCCACAGAGGATTCACTGAATGAAAGTGAGACCTTGATGAAAAAGTGGCACATGCGTGACGGAGGAAGGATTCGATACGCTTTTGCGCCGAGGTTTGTTGTGTCATGCACAGATAAGCTCCTTGTGCGGGTTCGTGACATGGCAAGGGCAAACGGGGTGATTATCCATACCCATGCTTCTGAGAACAGGGGGGAGATCGAGCTTGTCATGGCGGACAGGGGCATGAGGAATATCGAGTGCCTGAACGAGCTCGGGTTGTTGGGTGCGGATGTGGTCCTGGCTCACTGTATTTGGCTGGATGATGAGGAGATGGAGCTCATCAGGGATTCTGAGACGAAAGTTGTCCACTGCCCGTCCTCGAACCTGAAACTCGCGTCAGGCGTGGCCAAGATCCCGGAGATGCTGGATATGGGCGTGTTTGTGTCCCTGGGCGCTGACGGCGCGCCGTGTAACAACAACCTGGACGCATTCATGGAAATGAGGCTTGCAGCGCTTATCCACAAACCCCGTCTGGGGCCTACTGCAATGCCGGCTGCGACTGTCCTTAGAATGGCGACAAGAGGCGGGGCGGAGGCTATGGGCGTTGCGGACGAAATCGGCAGCATAGAGCCGGGGAAGCGTGCTGACATAATCATCCTGGACTTGGATCGGGCCCATGTTGCGCCAACCCGGAATGTGGACCTTGTATCTCGGATAGTATATGAGGCCAGGGCAGGGGATGTTGAGACTACGATTGTGGACGGACGCGTGCTGATGCATGAAAGAAGACTCACCGGCATCAATGAAGAAGAGGTAGTGTGTGAGGCCAACAAGGCGTTAGAGAGAGTGCTCCGGCGGTCGGGATGTGCGCCGTCCGATAAGAAATGAGGCGAATCAG
>JAAZEW010000020.1 GCA_012512055.1 Bacillota bacterium
GCGCAGGACCCTACAGATTGAAGAGAAAGATGCCCTTGAGATCTATGTTGACGGCGAAAGGATCATTCTCAAGAAATATCAACCTGCTTGCATTTTCTGTGGAAATGCTGACAACATCAAGATTTTCAGGGATAAGAACATCTGCAGGGACTGCCTGGATGCAATGAAAGCCCTGGCATAACCAGGGGAGATTTCCAGGAATCCATCATAGTCTCTTTGGTTCTATCCCTAAGTCATCACGAGGCTTAACGGGGCATCATTGACCTATGCCTGATGCCCCTTTTCCTTACCCTTTCCCCCGACCACTATGGTTATCTCGCCCTTTACTGTCCTTTGGGAGAATTCCTCAGACAGTTCTTCAAGAGTCCCCTTGATCACTTCCTCATGGAGTTTCGTAAGCTCCCTGGTGATGACTGCCTTCCTCGTCCCTCCTGCGACGGACGCTAAGTCCGACAGAGTCTTTACCAGCCTATAAGGTGACTCATAGATAACTGAAACTCTGGTGTCATCTGCTATATGTTCCAGAACTTCATCACGCCTCTTTCCTTTTCGTGGAATGAAGCCGACAAATGTGAACCGGTCGGCTGAAAACCCGGATACTGAGAGAGCGGCTGTAACTGCAGACGGGCCGGGAATAGACACCACTTTCAGCCCATTCGAAAGAGCGGAGTCAACCAGGTAAGCCCCTGGGTCTGAAATCCCGGGCATCCCTGCGTCAGTCACCAGAGCTACGCTTTTCCCTTCTTTTATCATCTCTATAAGCTGTGGGGTTCTGGAAAACTCATTATGCTCATGATAGCTGATGATCTTCGTAGAAATCTCATAGTGGGCCAGAAGCTTCCGCGTTCTGCGGGTGTCCTCGGCGGCTATAAGATCCACACTACCAAATACATCCAGGGCACGGATAGTGATATCCCGAAGATTGCCTATTGGCGTCCCACACACGTACAGGGTTCCGCTGGAAGTCATTGACATCACCCGCTGCCGGTCCCTCTAGGATTCTCTTTGGGCCCGGAAACGTTCTTCGGCTTCTGCCTGGGCTTAGAGGACGATTTCGGACTCCTCCTGCGTCTTCTTCTTGGTTTGGTGCCTGAGCCGGCCTTGTCCTTCTGGCCGGACGTCTTGGCGTCCGTCCCTTTGCCTCCGCTTTTGACCTGTTTTCCGACTGGGTTTTCAGCAGGTTCGTCTTGCTTTACCTCACGTGACTCCGGGCGTCTCTGCCTTCTCTTCCTCCGGTTACGTTGACTGTGCCTCCTTGATTTTGTGGATCTCTTTTTCTTCGGGGCCTCTTCTGATGTCAGGGTGCCCTCCTTAGGTTTACCCTTTTCCTCTTCTTTTGCATTCTGCATATTGCCACAATAAACCTGATTCCCCTGGTGGACCACATCGCTATCGCCAACGCCACTGTCACCGTTCTCCAGAGGAGAGGCTTGAGGATCGTCCTCTTGCCGGCGGACATTGACATTTACCATCGTACCGTCGTCCATCCGAACCATAGCCGTCCCTGAAAGCACATTCAGCTCTATAATCTTTCCGACACCTGCATTCGTCTGAAACTCGCTTCCCACAGGCGGCATGCCTTTGCGTAGTTCTTGATATGCTTCATGCTCGTACCGGAGACAACACATAAGGCGCCCGCACATCCCGGAAATCTTGGACGGATTCAGGGAAAGGTTTTGGTCTTTCGCCATCCTGATTGATACAGGCTCAAAATCTTCCAAGAAGGTAACGCAACACAAAGGCCTCCCACAAGTTCCAAGCCCCCCTACCATCTTTGCTTCGTCTCTTACTCCGATTTGACGAAGCTCAATACGGGTCTTGAACACCCCGGCCAAGTCCTTTACGAGCTCTCTGAAATCGACCCTGCCCTCTGAAGTAAAGAAAAAGATGATTTTGCTGTTATCGAATGTGTATTCAACATCCACAAGCTTCATAGGTAAGCCATGGGCTTCGATCTTAGCCAACGCTGCCTCAAAGGCTTTTTGCTCCTTCTCCCTGTTTGCCGTAACGCGAGCCTCATCCTCAGGAGTAGCTTTCCTTACAGCCTTTTTCAAAGGGGGCGTGATCTTATCCTCAGGCACCATCTCAGCGCCTCCGACAATCTCACCGAATTCCAACCCCCTTACTGTTTCAACAACTACTTTATCCCCATCATGTAGCTCCAAATCTCCGGGGTCAAAATAGTAAATCTTGCCTGCATGTTTGAACCTGACTCCAACAACTTTTACCATAACTAATAAAGCCCCTCTTTAGAGTCCATGTCCACGTGACTGCGCCTTTGAACACACTCTCCGCCTTAAGTCAAACAGCAAAGCTTCCAGGACTAACCTAATATTAGCGTTTTGCCTGACCCATCTCCTGGATTCCTCAATGCGTTCAATAATCGCAATAAGATCATGAACCTCATATAATTCGCCATCACCGGAGAGCGCTGCTATTACATCACCTATGCTCTCCTTGGGACTGTGA
>JAAZEW010000347.1 GCA_012512055.1 Bacillota bacterium
CACCTATGCTGCGGCATATCCTACTGCCATAAGAGGCGATCCGTCCACTTGGGGCATTGTGGCGGTTTCCCTTCCCAGTGCCCCGCAAACCTTGGTATTCCCTGTAGAAAATTATAGCAAGCTTGCCGAAAGGTATAAAATGGAAGTTCTTGACAGCGACTTCTGGATGCATACTCCCGGTGATCCCGGCACTTACCCTAAAAATGTAGGCCAGTTTAAAAACGCCGGCAATGTTCTGTCCTCGGACAGCAGTGTCAGCGCCACATCCGGGGCCGGTTCGGTGACCACCGAGCTTACCATTACCGAGAGTATGGAGTATGCCTACACGGTTTCCCTCACCTCGGAAGCACGTGTGGGTGCAGGTGTTGCCGGAGCTGTAATGGGAATCTCTTTTGAAAACACCTTGGGCTTCGGCGGGGCCACGGTCAATTTCAGGGGTACTACCATAGGCGCTTCCCTGTGTAATTTTCCCAATGAGGACTATGATACCGGCGGGTTTTCGTTAACTACAAGGCTTCATTCCTATACCACCGAATTCAATAGAAAGGACATCATGGTCCTGTATTATACCGTATCCCAGGTAATGGGCTTGCCAAAACTCCCCAGCCGTTTTTATATGGCCGGCAGGACAACTGACAGCATCACCCTGGCCTGGGAAGTCCCTGAAATAATAAGTGATCCCCTGATGCCGGACAGTTATGAGCTGCACCGGTATGACAGCTATCATGACAAATGGTACGTATTGGATAAAGATATGGAAGTTGTGACAGGCTCCAAAAACTATTATCTGGATACGGATGTTTACCCCGGTGAGACATACAAATACCGGCTGGTTGCAAAGAATAATGGGGGAGCCAAAACCAACTGGGTGATACTGGAGGCAATCACCCTGCCAACGGGAGAGCCGCCCGTAATCCTTTTGCAGCCCAGGGATTTTACAGCCGGAGCGGGATGTGGCGCTACTTTCAGCGTTGACGCCAAGCTACCGGAAAATGTAACCCCTACCCGGTTGTATTACCAGTGGTATCAGCGGGAGAATGAAAGTGACGACTGGATGGCCATACCCGACGCCAACGAAAAAACCCTGACACTGGCAGGTGTTACTCCGGACATGGACGGCTATCGGTATTACTGCCAGGTGTCACGGCTTATAAACAACACTTTCCCCCTGTCGGTCGATAGCGCCTATGCGAAGCTCACTGTAACGGCGAAGCCTCCGGAGATGTATTCGGTAAACTATGCCGCCGGGATAAATGGCAGTGTTGCCGCCCTGGAAGCAGGTACCGGTGGTGATTATGAAATAAGTTCCGGCAGCCGGGTGTTTGAAGGAACCAAAGTAGTATTTACGGCTGAACCAGTGATTGGCTACAGGGTAAACCAGTGGACTATCAACGGAACGCCTGTTGAGGGAAATACCGGCAATACGCTTGTTATTGACAATTTGTCCGGTGATATTGTTGTGTATGTGAGTTTCACCTATTCCACGTACAATATTACCTTTGACATTACGGAAAACCTTGATGAGAACCAAGGTGACGCCGTATGGGGCACCATCAGCGCAGTATATGCCGGAACCTATGTGCTGCCCCAGGGCGAGGCTACCTCTGTGGCGGCCCAGGCTCCCATTACATTTACCGCTGTGCCGGAGACAGAAGGCGGTATAAAATACACGGTAAAGCAGTGGAAAAGAAACGGCGAAATAGTAAAGGACGACGATGGAAGCGTATTTATCGGAAAAACATATATCCTGGAAGCCCTTACGGAGGACACCGTGGTGGAGGTCATGTTCGCAAAGGTGGTGGAATACACGTTTGATGTGTCGTCAGAAATAGTGAATACCGATGTGGCTTACTTTAACAACGGAAGCGTTACCGTCCGCGATGATGGTGCCGCGGTTTTACCGGGCGATCCGATTGAAAAGGGTTCAAAGGTGACCATTGAAGTGGTGCCTCCTGACTCGGCGCTTATTTATTCCTGGGAAATCACGCCGGTGGATGAAACGGGGAATGTCACCGGGGCGGCAACGGTATTGGGCAGTCAATCTTCCTATGACTTTGATGGACTTTCAAGCAGCTACAGGCTGAAGATAACATATGTGATCATTTCCACAAAAACGGTTGTATTCGGCTCCGAAGGGGGAAGCGGCACTGTTACAGCTGTTGCAGGGGTTGGAAACACCGAAGCGTCAGGTTTGCTAACGAGCGGCGGCAAGGTGCAGATGTATGCGGATATAGTCTTTACCGCCCACCCGGAGGATGAAGCTTTGGGGGTAAAGGGCTGGACGGTGAATGGTAATTATCAAACCAATACCGCCACAGATTACATCCTGGAGGATATTAATAAAAACACCACGGTCAAGGTGCTGTTTGAAACAACCCCTGAAGCAAGGACCCAAATTCCCGCCATGGAAATCAAGGCCGGCGAAGCGGTGGAAATTGAAGCTGATACCGTAGCTTATGATGATGACGGGGACAGCCTGACCGTCAGCGGGATAAGCACACATCCGGCAGCGGAAACCGCAAACGCGGAGGTTGCAGATGGGAAAGCCGTTATCACAGGCGTCAACGAGGGTAATACAAGCGCCGTCATTACTGTAAGCGACGGTAAGGGACACACCTGTGATGTCACGGTACCGATAAAGGTCAGTAACAATCCGCAAGATCAGCCTGTGGGACTGGAAGGAATCGCCCCCACATATAAGGGTGGCAGTGATGGGATAATCACAGGCTTGATTGCAGGAAAGACCTATCAATATAAAGCGGCAGCAAGCATGGGGGATTATACGACATTGGCCGCAGAGGATGGATGCAGCGAGATTACGGGCTTAAGTGCCGGAACTTACCTGGTGCGTTTCGCAGCCATACCCGGGTATAATGCCAGCAAAGCCATAGAGGTCGAAGTTCCGCAGTATGTGCCGAAGTCGATTGCCGACCTTGACGCCCTCAGTTATAAGGTGGGAGGAGTGGCAGGAAAAGCGGTGCCCGGCTTTAATAGCAACACAGTGACCTATTTTGTGGAACTTGGCGGTGATGTGGAAAACGGTACAGAAATTCACCTTTCGGGTGTGCCTACGGATAGCAGGGCAACCATAACCGAAGCGGTATGCGGGACAGTACAGGATGGATTTGCCACGGCAACAATAAAAGTTATGGCGGAGGATGAAGTGACAAGCAAACCCTATACGGTAAACTTCACCACAGGGGAAACTGCGGGCAGCGAGGCACAGATATTGGAATTCAAGATACCCGTGGATGGGATAACGGCAGTTGGCACCATTGATGAAGCCGCAAAGACAATCTCTGTTACCGTGCCGGTGGGAACAGGCATAACAAACCTTAAACCTATTTTTAGCCTATCGGCTGGGGCAAAAGCGGAGATAGAAGGCGTAGAACAGGTTAGTGGAGCAACCAAAAATGATTTCAGCAACCCCGTTGTCTATACGATTATATCGGAAGATGGTTCAACAACGGAAGACTATACTATAACCGTAAATGTCGCAGAGGATACAATCACCTATTATTCCTTGAACGTCGAGGTGGACGGGAGTTGTAAAGGAATGGGGAGTGCTGCTGGAGGAGGCTCCTATGAGGAAAATGAGCGGGTCACCATTACCGCAATTTCTGAATCCGATTATAAGTTCACGGTATGGGAAGTGGTGTACGG
>JAAZEW010000206.1 GCA_012512055.1 Bacillota bacterium
CATCAGTCCCTGACACTTCCACCACATAGGACCCTTCTTCTCTCGGAGTAAACTCGAACTCCGCCTTGCCGTCTGTATCTGTAGACAGCGTCCCTGACTGCTCCTTCCATCTGGTGGATTTCTTCTCTTCCCACTTAACCCTCATGGTCTGCCACGTAAGATCCGCGGCGAAGGGCTCACGGTCCAAAGTCTCCGCCTTCACGAGGATCTTTGCCGGCTCTTCAGGGGATACCACGTATTCGGCAGGCTGGACCGTTATGTCGAAAAGGCCTCGAGACAAAATCACTGACGACCTCCCCGTAACCTCCCTTAAACTCTCATCGGTTACAGCGGCTTCTATGAACAGCCTCTGAGACCTTTGGATCTTCTCGGTTCTCACAGTGAACTGCATGGTTCCGGTGTCTGAAGTTGCGCCTTCCCCTGAATCCACAAGCTCCCCATAGTATCCGTAGTCTTCATCCATAATCGAGAAATAACCCAGATCTTCCGTTGAATAATAGGGGCGGTAATACGGTTGGGCATAGACTGCGTACTTTACTTTTGCATTGGCAACAGGCTTGCCGAAATAGTAATTAGCTGTGATTTGGGCAGATATTTCATCCCCTGCCACATACACTTCCTTGTCAGCGGTGACTTTGACTTCATACTCCGGCTTCCTGTATTCAGCCACCTTGAACCAACCGTAATGCGTGCTTCCGCGGACATTGACAAGAATCCTGTAAGACCCCAGGGAAGGTTCATCCCCTAAAATGAGCTCTCCAGTGAACGAGCCATACTTGTTAGTCTTCGTGTCTGTCTTATATATGCATGCATCCTTTGAGTCTCTGACCTCAATTGTGACTTCTTCTTCATCCAGAACCTTAAAAACCCCACCGGCATCTTCACGAAGAATGCCTTTTAGCGATACCTTTTGACTCGGCCTGTATATTGGCCTGTCAGTGTAGATATACACTTTATAGCGGGCGTCTTCCCAGTATCTCCAAGAACTCACCTGTGCGAAACTTGCGCCTTTACCGTCTTCTCTCGTGCCTAGTACGGAGAGTCCTCCCCTTGGGACACCGGCTGCCTCAAGCACGAACACTCCGTTATGATCTGTAGTTCCCTCTGCGATAACCTTTCTGTTTTCGTCGTATACGATAATGCCTGCGCCTTCCGATGGAGCGTCTTCGCTGAAAGTGTGGGCGTACACCAAAAGTTCCTCCCGGCCTTGTTTCGTCACAAGCCCAAGGTCTGTTACAAGAAACCACTCTCTGGATTCCCGCCCTTCGCTGTCTCGGGCTTTGATTAAGTACCCCCCCTTACCCTCGGATGAGATCCTCACGTTCATAGAGAATTCTCCTCCGGCCTTCTTTGGACGGGGGTATTCTGAGAACCTCCGGATCAATGTCGCATCTTGCGGGATTACTTCTGCACATGAGGATAGTGAGCCATACTTCTTGTAATGCACTGCCGGGTCGAACTTCCATATTGTAAAGTCAATCCTGGTTGAACCCATTCCTCTTAAGCGAACCAGAGGCGTCTCAGAAGTCGAAAGGACCCGGTCGTCTGAATACATGTATAAGTAACCTTCCGCTGCCTTACTGTCCACCGGGAATGAGCGCATAACAGGGATCAGTCCGATAAACAGGGCGATGATTGCACCGGTTACAAGTATCTTTCGATGAGACTGCGTTTTCATGGTTATTTTACCCCCTTACGGGTAAGGTTTTTCCAAACCTTTCCGTTTCAAAGACATACAATTCAAAGGGAACCCCGGGCTTTATGCCTGCCTCCCGCATAGCCCACTTCCTTTGATATGCACAAGTCCTGGCCTCGCCCGGCAATATTACTCCCGAGCGTTCGCCTGTCTTTACCAATATCCCTTCAAGACGCGGGTTGACCTCTGCATCAGGACTCTCTCTCCTGACCCGTCCTACAACAGATACGCAGAAATCAAGGTTGGGCAAGTCCTTTGCGCTAATCGGAGGATGGCGCACATCCATAGTAGCAGCCATCTCCGCTGCACCGGCAATCTCTGCCCATAAATTGGGCTCGGCAGGGTGAATCCTTCCCATACATCCTCTGACCTTGTCGTCAATTATTATGGTAACGAATACGCCTGCTTGAATGTTCCGGAGGGGGCTTGACACAGACACAGCGGAGTCTATCGGCTCAGGCCCCGGCCTCTCGTTCCTGACCACGCGAGCCACAGAAGCCTGGGCGATGTCTAGGATTTCCCTTTCCAAAGCAGGTGCACGTAAAGACCTGAGCCTGTCCAGTGCATCACTTCCTTGGAGGCTTGGGCATGTTTGATCCTGAAACCCTGATTCCGCTGATAAAACCTTAAGGCCTGCCTGGCTTTGACCTGGAATGCGAAAAGGATTGCCTGTAGCTCTTATGATAGAAAAGCCTGCAATGAGGAGCATAATGCACACGCAGCCGGTAATCGGGTTTCTGAGACTGCGCTTTATGCGGCCCACCGGAGTCACAAAATTCAAAGCCCCTTTTCTAAAGAAACATAGGTGCCTGTGACTTGAGTTCTATTTCGTGATATCTGATTCCTTCATAATCCACAAATGTAAACCTCTAAAATGTTGGATCAATCCTCCTAAGTATGGCAACATTGGTCCTCGCCTCTTTGACGAAGGTATCAGGGCAAAGCCGCCGGCTTACGCCAAACCGGCGGCAAGCGCTGTGGCAACCTACGGAAACCTACCGAGTCACATACGGCAGTAACGTCCACCATGCCTTGGAATAACATGTTGTGAGGAAGTCTCATTAAGGGGGAGTCATTATGGTCACATATATAGTCCAACCCGGTGATACCCTTACATTGATCGCCCAACGGTTCGGTTCTACAGTGGCGTCAATAGTCTCTGCCAATAACATCTCTGACCCGAACCTCATTTTTGTGGGACAGGTGCTGCAGATACCGGTAGCAGGTGCGCCGCCTGCGCCTCCCGCGCCTACTCCGCCTGCACCCCCCACGCCGGCCCCGACACCACCTTCAATTACGGTGCCGGCAGGCTTTAGACTTTACATTGTGCAGCCTGCAGATACTCTGGCAGCGCTTGCAAGCCGCTTCGGGACGACGGTTCAGGTTCTGGTGACAGTAAACCGCGTCCCTGATGTAAATTTCATATCTGTAGGACAGGTCTTGTTTGTTCCTTTGAGGCCGACCATAGTCATACCTGTACCGCCTCCTACGCCACCTACCCCGCCGGTACCGCCCGGCCCTCCTGTGCCCCCAGGCCCTCCGGTGCCTCCCGGGCCGCCGCCTGTCCCAGTCACAGGAGTGAATCAGGTATCTCTGATCCAAGACGGGCTAAGGCATACTTTCATGGTGAATAGGACAGTATTCTCACGGGGTGAGCCTGTACGCTTAAGCCTCAGCAAGACCAATGTTACCGGAACCCCTGTGACAATCACTTATAGATCAAGCCAGAGATATGATTTTATAGTTACGCGGGCAGGCAGAGAGATTTGGCGTTGGTCCGAAGGACGATTCTTCACGTTTGCTTTGGAAAGAATCACGGTAGGCCCGGGACAGCGGCTGCTTCACGTGCAGGTTTGGAATCAGACGACAAATCAAGGAGTCCCTGTGGGTCCAGGAGTCTACACTGTCACAGCAGTGAACACAGGGACCGGAGTACGGCTTAGCCTCCAGATTGAAATCAGATAGACAAAGAACTCAAAGCGCCGAGTTGCCCTCGACTTACTACCTAATTACGGTATATAATCACAACTGACAGATACCCGGATCTCGGGTTAGACAGAGGAGGCGTGCATTTTGCGCGAGCGAGTGGAGAAAGCCCTTGACAAGGTTAGAGTTGCGCTGCAAGCGCATGGTGGTGACGTAGAACTTGTAGGCTTTGACGGCAACGTAGTGAAGGTGAAACTTACCGGCGCCTGCGTCGGGTGTCCTTTTTCAAGAATGACTCTGAAAAATGGTGTAGAAAGAGCGCTCAAAGAGGAAATTCCTGAAATAGAGCGGGTGGAGGCTGAATAAAGTCCAAAACATGGTTTTACCTTGTATGATGAAGTGCAGCCGCCCAGAATCTGGGCGGCATGCAACTCTACCCCTGCAATCAGCCGCAATGTGAAAGCCTGGTCCCGGCCTGCATAACGTCACCATAGGTCAGCCTGGCACCAAGTAGCGCATCTCTTATGGCAGCAGTATCTTCATTACGTGCCATCAGGCTCCTTAAGACACCTGACGCTTGTGCGGAAGGGCCCGAAATGACCGCTCCTACCAGCCGTCCGCCTGTGAATATCAGGCGCCGGTATTCTTCCCTGCTTTCATCTCTGAAGAATGACACCTCGTCCCCTTTGTCAGGACGGGTCTTTCCCAGGGTTATTAAACACTTATCACCGAATGTAATTGAGTTTAGCCCTACGTCACCTGCATAGGAGACTCTGCGCCCTGCCATATTGTATCCTGCAATTCGCCCTTGCCAGACAGCGCTTGACCAAAGCGCGTTTACCCAAGGTTTTCCCCGGGCTATGTCATAGCATTCTGCGACATCCCCGGCTGCGTAAACATGGGGCGCACCCGTCTCCATCCGGTCGTTTACAATGATCCCCGTCCCTGTCTTAACCTCCGTGCCTTCTATACACGACAGATTAGGGCTTACACCTTTCCCCACGACCACCATGTCACAGCCTATGACATCACCTGTGGAAAGACGGACCTTGTCAACTTGCCCGTCTCCCTCAATGGTCTCAACGTCACAATTCAGCCTGATATCCAAGCCGGGCGCTTGGAACATGGCACGAGTCATCTGTGAATCCAGAGGAGAAGTGATTTGAGACAACAGCCGTCCCGAAGACACCACAAGCAAGACCTGGATATTGAGGGCAAGTAAGGCCTCAACCGTTTTGATACTGACCAGGCCTCCTCCTATCACCACTGCCCGCTTAGACGTGGAAGTCGCCTTCCGGAGCTTCTTCCCGTCCTCAATAGTCCTCAAGTAGTGCACGCCGGGAAGATCAACACCCGGGATATCCGGAACCTGGGGACTGCCGCCCATAG
Source organism: Bacillota bacterium (assembly GCA_012512055.1). Next base: position 5,012 of record JAAZEW010000206.1, read on the forward strand.
CAAGCAACAGCGAATCATATCGAAGCCTCCACCCGTCTCGGAGCTCAACTTCTCTTTGGACCGTGTCGACGCGTGTAGCTCCTGCGCCAAACAAGCACCGGACTCCATTCTTTTCGTAGAAATCTTCGTCTACGAGGAAGATATCGTCAAACCGGATTCTCGCGCCTATCCAGTACGTCAAGAGGATTTTCGAATAATACCTCTCAACCTCAGGAGATACGATTACTACCCCGCCATCGGGGTCTATCTCTCTTATGGCAAGGAGGGCGCTTATTCCCGCAGGGCCGTTCCCTAGAATTACGTACTTGCTAAAGTCAGAGTCTGCCGCGCTTTCTTTGAACGCCTTATCAACCAAGGGCAATTCCCCCCTCCGAAGCCTGTAGCTTACACTAAACACATCTACCCGCCGGCGACAGCCGAGAGAAAACTGACAGTGTCGTCGTTATCGAGTCTGGTTGCAGCCCCGGATATGAACTCAATATTCCTTCCGTTCACAAGGATATTGATATCCTTACGAAGTTCCCCGGATTCAGTAAGCAACTCCTTCTTCAGCGGCAGGCCGAAGCGGGATACCAGCACACGGACAAGAGCCTCTATGTCAGGGGCTAAATCAGCGGATATCTCCGCCTCATCAACGCCTGTCGCTGTTTTCATGAAGAAGAAGAATCTGACGCGCACGTTATGCCTCCTCGCACAGGCACCTGCACATACACTTGCCGAGGCCAAGTCTTTCCAAGGTCTCAGGAGTCGGTTCTCCCTTATCTGACCAGCCTCGAAGAGCGTAGTACTCGGCCAACATCTCCGCAAGTTCCACCACCTGGCCTGAAGCAGGCCCTTCCGGCATCTCCTCTTCAACAAGCCGAGGCGCGAGGTTGTCGTCGTCCTTTGTCAGCCCTTCCCTCATGTTGTAGAGCCTCTCCAGGTTCCATATGCGCTCACCTGCAAGGAGGGCCTTCTCTGTCGAGAACGGTACACCTGTCGCCGGCTCCAGCATGTTTGCCACATCAGGCGCACCCAGAGCGAACGTGGTAAACAAGCACATTCCCGAAGAGTCGACAAGAGCTGTCACATCTTGAAAAGCCTTGACCCAGGAAGCTTTGTTTTCCTTTGACAAGGGATCGAGCTTTTCAGGGACACCCAGCATCTCAGGGGAAATGGTGTAGCCTCTTACGTGACACCCTCCTCTGTTGGAAGTCGCGTAGTTAAGGCCTATACCCTTGGACCCGCGAGGATCGTACGCCGGGTATTCCTGCTTCTTCGTGCTCATCGAAAGCTCAGGATGGCCAAACTCTTCAGCAAGGCGGTATGACCCTTTTGCAAGCAGCTCGCCTATTCCCTCTTTGTATGCAGTCTTCCGGACTGCCTCAATCAAGAGGTCAGCGTCACCGAACCTCAGCGGAACATCAACAGCGTCCTTCGGTATGTAACCTTTCTCATACAGTTCCATGGCACAAGCAAGCGTTGACCCCATGGTGATAGGATCAATTCCAAGCTCGTTACAAATGTAGTTGGCCTTTGTGATTGCTTCCAGGTCATCAATATCACACGTTGCGCCAAAGGCCCAGATAATCTCATATTCAGGCCCTTCTCCTTTACCTGCGTACTTCTCAGTAGTCACTGCAGTAGGCCTGCCACAGGCAATCGGACAGGCAAAACAAGCGCGTTTCCTTACCAGAAGTGTCTCTGCCAGGGTCTCGCCGGATATCTTCTCAGCCCTGTCAAAAACGCCGGTCTGGAAATTCCGTGTGGGGAACGCCCCATGCTGGTTGACTACGTTTACTAAGACAGGAGTTCCGTACGTAGGTAGGCCCTCTGACGTTACAGGGTGTTCCCTGATTTTCTTGAACGAGGCTGCCATAGCCTCTCTGAACGCTTTCATATCAGCGATCTTAACGTCGCCGGTTCCGCGCACTACAACAGCTTTTAGGTTCTTTGAACCCATGACAGCGCCGACCCCTGAACGGCCGGCGGCTCTGCCCTTGTCATTTATCACGCATGCAAACAATACCTGATTCTCTCCGGCAGGCCCTATGCACGCAACTTTGGCGTCAGGATCTGTCTCAGCCACGAGGATATCAGTAGTCTCTGACGTGTCCTTACCCCAGACATGCTTCGCACAACGGATCTCTACTATCCCGTTGCTAACCCAGATATAAACCGGCTCATCTGCTTTGCCTTCGAAGATGAAAGCGGCAAAACCTGCGTATTTGATTTCTGCGGGGAAATACCCGCCTGAATTGGAAGCCGCTATATACCCTGTAAGCGGAGACTTTGTGATAACGTTATAGCGGCCTGATGATATGGCTCCAGTC
>JAAZEW010000207.1 GCA_012512055.1 Bacillota bacterium
CCAGTCACTAAGAGCACCACGCAACATGAAACAAGAGCGATTTCTCTTCTGCGTTCGACAAATACCGACGCTCGCTCCTGCCTATAACAGGGGCTGGACGTCATGATCCCATCCTCCTTGCAGTGTAATAACCCTGCTTTTGCCAGATATCAATTCCGGCACTTATCAGCGCTGAGTCTATTGGGCATACTATTCTGCCAAAAACGCAAAACTCCTTCTTTCGAGCCGGAATTGGAATCCTATACCAGTTGTTCTCTACTGTACATCATTATCGGCATGTAGTCACCTAGTTTATTCAAAGCTGGATAAAGATGTTACAAACTCATCAGGGCTAAGAGCCCCTCTCCAAAACTGATCCATCATGGGACTGATTACTTGTTCTCGCAGAAGCTTTTCTTTTTCCTTCATCTCAGAAGACAGGTTACGATACATCCTGCCCGTTGCTGCAGCTCCTAAAAGAAAACGCCTGCTGGCGCCGTCAAGCACAGTGGCAGGATCAAATCCATACTTGCGGTCTTCAGTTCTGGCAGGCACTACAGGCAACTCGCCTGCAAGCCATAGGGCCTCTTTCCGGACCAGGGTTTCGGCAAGCCTGACAGCCAGATATGCACTGTCTTCGCCTCCTGCGCCGGGGCACGCAAATACCATAGCTGCATGGACATCAATACATCGAGAGCTCATACCTCCTGTAGGATGAGGCACAGGCAGAAGTACTGGCTCTATCGTTTCTTCCCCGGAGGATACACTACCTGAGGCTATCCTATCCTGCCTTTCACGGACATGCCTTAGAAAACCGGGGCCTACCGGCCCTATCACAGCGGCCCTACCCGTCCAGAAGAGCTCAAGCATTCTGTCAGTCATTGTCTGGACAGGTTCGGGAAAGCCTTTATTTGCCTTAATATCCTGAAGAAAAGACAAGCTGGATTTTATGGCCTCTCCTTGCCACATAAGGCTGCCGTCCTCTGATAGCACAAGCCCTCTTCCGGTTGCCTCCATGAGTGTGTCAAGGACATAAGTAGCTGTTGTATCCAGCACAAGCCCATATTTTACGTATTCCTCCGGAACCCCCGCTTCCCGCGCCCTTAGCGTCTTTACCATCGTCAGGATGTCTTGATACGACCACCCATAAAGCATGACTTGCTCGACATTGATGCCTGCCTCTCGAAGGATCGCTGCATTTCCCGCCCAAGACTTCACCGCTATCCATGAAGGCCATGCCCACAGGCGATTGTCCACGGACACAGACTGCAAAGAAGAAAGTTCGAAGTCTGTGGCCGGGGCAGCTTTGATATCCTCTCTTGGTTCGTCACATACGAACATGTTGATAGGCACGACTTGCCCACTCTCAACAAGGGATGGATCGAACGGGGCTATGCATATGTTAGGAGGGGTTGCGTTTTCAACCGCCCCGGCTATTGCCTTTCCGACTTCATCCAGCGGCAAAAGCACGTATTCCACATCCACATTTGGATAACCGGCCTGAAATTCTTCAATTACCTCTTCAACGAGATCGTCATATCCGTACCCGTCCCGAAACATAGGCCAGCGAGTGCTCCATACCTTCAACGTGTATTGCTTGGCAGGATCGATCCTCACCCAAGGGTGGACACGGTACCCTCTTAACCGCGACACCAATGCCCGAGGGTGATATGGCCCGGGGGGCATGAGCCCCGGCCGAGTGAATACCACCATAGCGCATATGATAACACCTAACAGCGCGATTACGGTTACTACGAGGGCAATTCCAAGAACCTTTCCAGACACGCAAATCCCTCCTGTGCATCATGAGAGAGGCCTTCAAGTCGCAGCCGGGAACCCTGCCCGGGCACAGTCGAAGCACCCGCGTGATTTTGGAGGCCGCGCTTATCGCAGCCCCAGAACGTAGAGTTCGTTTATGCCAACTCGGCCTGTAGGCGGGAGGCCATAGAGCTTTTGCATCTCTCGGACTGCAGCCTGAACACGAACACCGAACCTTCCGTCTAACGGGCCGGCGTCAAAGGCTCCTCGCCGAAGGTAGAGTTGGAGTACTTGGACATCGTGACCTGTATCCCCAATTCTGAGGGTGCGCGTAATATCTCCCCTGGGCTCTTCTCCGATTATTTCAACTAGCGTCTTAACTGTAACGAGTTCGAAAAGCTCTTCCACGTCTTCATTGAACATCCTGATACACCCTGCGCTGGCTGCACTACCGACTGACCACGGTTTGTTCGTGCCATGAATGCCATACCCTCCCCAGGGCACATTAAGCCCCATCCACCTGGTGCCGAACGCCCCACCGGGTGCATAGTCTTTGCTGATGATAACAAATTCGCCTATAGGTGTCGGGGTGCGCCACTTTCCGATCGCTATCGGGTATTTCTTGATGACTTCATCGTCTACATAAAGGGTTAGCACGAGCCTGTTAACGTCGACAACAATCTTTCTTACACCCGGTGGAAGCCCGGCAATTGCAGGAAGAGTGCGTGACGGGCCTGTAGCCATACGAAGCCAGACTGAATCCGTAACAACGCCGGTGGGTTCCATGTTGACAGCCTTCTGGAATTCTCGCACGGCTGTATCAGTCGATGCGCCAAATATGCCGTCAACCTTCCCGCAGAAAAAGCCTAAGGCAATAAGACGCTCCTGAAGTTCAGCTACATCGTGCCCGCGCAAATGGGGATGGGTAAGGTGCAGGCTTCGGTAGGCCAAGCTGCATTCACACTTTGGAATGATGATTTGGTACTTACCGGGATTCGCCTCAAGAGACACTTGAAACGCACCTGTAGAGACAATAAGAAGCACGTTGAAAGAGGCAAAGGCCAAGATTGCCAAAAAGACAACAGCTCGCCGTACAATGCGAGAAGACATAGCGTTCACCCCCGCACTACAGATAGCTTATGAGGGTGAACGCTCTTAAATGAACAGACGGCAACAACCGGCGCAATAACCGGTTTTAGTTACCGGGCCAGTAAAAACTCACGTTGTCCGTTTTCACTTTAGGCTTTGTGAGAATCTCTCCGAATACTTCGTACTCTCCCGGGGCTACCTGCGCACCTTCAAGGTCGCTGCCATCCCAGACGACTGAGTGTACAGCAAGCTCGTCTGAGGCAATATCGCGCTCTGTCAGCATCATGATAGCCACCTTATCATGGGACCAACGCCATATTTCAGTATCCCCTGACACCACCACGAAATCGAATTGCATTCCACTGGAGAACTGAAGTTTCACACTTTCCTCTCCCGTGTTTAGAGCTGCCACAGTGAACACTTGGAAATTCCGCCCGTCCATTCTTATCGGGCTCGTGCCTACCTTAACCTTCAGATTCCGAAAAGCGTTCACAGAACACCCGGCAACAAGGGTACAGGCAATAAGCGCCAATATCATACACAGGACGACCTTGTTCCCGGCAAGCAATCGCGTGCAAAACATCACAACCACCTTCCTTTGTCCGGAAGTCTAAGTAGATCACCATGAGACCGTTGGACTTCTCCGGTAACCGCCGGTTTCGCCAAAGACGTCGGCCGGTTTTTGCGATTCGGGCGGGCTGTGTTAACATAATATGGGAGAGAACAACGGTCTCCACCATAAGTGATCGCCGGCTCCGGAAAATGCACGTACCGTGTGGAGCCACCCAAGACAATCGGGAAACGAGCGAAAACTAATGAACTCATACTCACTAACCTTCATTGAGCCTTAACGTCCCTATTGTCCCGGATCCGACATTAGGACTCACGCGAAGTTCAATCCCTGTTAGAACTCCGCCGCTCGAAGTCACCTTACTTGATGTGCGTCCGAAATAGTCTCCTTCGTCAACAATTCCGTTGCCGTTTATGTCCATCCATCCATATATGTACCATGAACCGTTCTCGACATTCGTTATCTCAAAGAAACCACCTGCTTTAGGACTTACCATGTCGCTGCGAGGGGTTGCGCTCATCCCGTCATCGTCTCCGGCAAAGACCTTCATGTCAGTAATCAAGGCACCGTTTACCGCTGCATGAGCATTGACGAGGCCCCAGCCGTAAGCGTCGTCGTATCCCGGCGTGCCCAAATCCATGGCAGTATTGTGAAGGATACGCCTTATGTTCTCAGGGCCTCTCACGCCTTGGGCGATGAGGAGAGCTGCAACACCTGCAACTTGAGGCGCTGCCATAGACGTGCCTGAAGCAGACGCAAAAGTATTCATTAGCCACCTGCTGACAATGCTGTCGCCCGGAGCAGCCACATCAATGCTACTGCCGTAGTTGCTCCAGCTTGCACGGTTAAGGTCAGGGCCGATGGCGCTGACTGCAATAACCTTGGAGTGCCTGGCAGGATATGCCAGCCACCCTTGTCCTTCGTTTCCTGCAGCCGCTATCATCGTCACGCCCTTATTATACGCGTATTCAATCGCCTGTTCCATAAAGAAGTCTTCACCGCTTGACGCGCCTCCGATCTGGAAGCTCATGTTAACCACGTCAGCCCCATTGTCCGCTGCATAGTGCAGGGCTTCAATAATCTCAGAGAGGCTCAAGTATCCTGCTCCTGAATCGTCGGCAGCTTTAAGAGCCATTATTGATACATCCCAATTTATTCCCGAAATACCCAGGCTGTTGTTTGTGACAGCTCCGATTATCCCTGCAACGTGTGTCCCATGTCCGTTGTGATCAGTTACCCGAGACGTATTATTGTAGAAATCATGGCCTGAAGCGATGTTTCCGGCAAGATCCGGGTGGTCCGCCTGAACGCCGGTGTCAATGACTGCCACTGTTACACGGGAGCTGCCCGTTGTCTTATCCCACGCGTATGGAAGGCCCATAGCTTCAATTGCCCATTGCCTGGAAAGATTCGGGTCGTTAGGAATCCGCGATACCCGTACTTCACTTCCCTCGGTGACTCGCCCTACCCAATTAGGCTCAGCGTGTCTTACCAAGGGATTTCTTCCAAAGTCGTCTGCTGCGCGAACAGGGTCTCGGCCTTCTGGAATCCCGATAACGTGGATGCCGGTTCCTTCTATGACTCGCTTTACATGATATCCTTGGTTTTCCACCAGTCTTGCGATTTCATCCCCAGGCGTGTTCTCCTGAAAGCTTGCAAGAATATCCGAATCGCGATACTCAGGGCCGCCTGCAGCGGCAAGAGGTTTGGTTGAAGTCGTTCCTTGCACTACCACTCCGGGGCTGCCTGACACTGACATGCTTGATGCTCTGTAGGAAGTCTCCATCACCACGTGCCCAAGCACCTTTCCGTCAGCATGCACATCAACCGGCGGATCCGGCGCTGCGGGCGGGCGGTGAACCTCTCCGAAACTGCCGGACCGGCAACCGGAAAGCAGCAGGCTTAAAGTTATCAGAAGAGCCAATAGCGGCAATGTTGATATAGTACGTTTTGTGCTTCTAATCCTAATTCTCTCCCTTCCAAGACTGTAAGGTTTGTCTCATCGATTTCGCGTACTACAATCGAATTCCTGCATAGGAAACATAAGCTCTACCAGGTAATTGAGGGTATTGCTGGATTGTGAAACCATTAATGGAGAAACCTGCCAAACTAAAATAATCATTGATCTAGGCTGCCACGGCGGATAACATAAGTACTGGTGTGCCTGATATCTCTCTGGGCTTCACTGAGTCGCAGGGCTTGGTGATAACCGTTAAGTCCTCGGCTCATTACCAAATTCCCTACCCCGAGAAGCCGGGTAGGATTTCCGGGAGTAGAAATATGCAGCATGGAACGGTCGATTTTACGGAAGGCAGTATACCCAGCCACCTCATAAGGTTCTCCGTGCCTATGCTCCTCGGCAATTTTCTTCAAGCTATGTACAGCACAGTTGATAGTTTCTGGGTAGGCAGGTACCTGGGCCCTCAGGCTCTCGCTGCAGTATCAGCCGGCGGGCCGGTGATTCATGCGTTGATAGCCTTGGTCTTAGGCCTCACAGTAGCGATAACCACCATAGTAGCGCAACACTGGGGCGCAAAACAAGAGGATCAGGTTCGCCATATAGTAACGAATTCCATCATCCTTTTGACCATTATTGGAATGGTTATGTCCGCTGCAGGAATTGTCATAAGAAGGCCGTTGCTTAGATTAATCAATGTGCCTCCTGATGTGTTTGAAGGTGCATCCACATACCTTGGGATATATCTCTCAGGCCTTGTTGTAATGTTCCTCTATAACGCAGCCGGTTCCATATTGCGAGGGCTCGGCGACTCCAGGACTCCGCTGCGTTTCTTAGCCTACGCGACTGTCGCCAATATAGTCCTGGATCCAATTTTCATATTCGGAGCAGGCCCTATCCCCAGAATGGAAATTGCAGGGGTTGCTCTTGCTACGGTTCTTTCTCAAGCCCTCTCAGCCGTGCTTGCGCTCGTATATCTCCAAAAAACATCTGGCTTGCTCACCCTCAGGAGAGGCACATGGCATATAGATTCTTCCGTGTTTTCGCTGATAGCGAAGATCGGGATCCCTGCAAGCGTTCAGCAGACAGCGGTTTCCGTCAGTGCCCTGACAGTCAACTCAATAGTGAACAAGTTTGGAAGCACGGTGATGGCAGGATACGGCGCCGGCCTCAGACTGGATCAATTTGCGTTCATGCCGGCAATGAGCGGAGGCCTTGCAGTCACTTCTCTCGTGGGCCAGAACCTCGGAGCGAGGCGTGAAGACAGGGTCAAAGACTCAGTCCGCTGGAGCCTCATCCTTACAGTGGGTATTACCGCCACCTTGTCCTTGATAGTCTTAGCCTTTCCCGGCAAGCTTATCTCTGTATTCACCAAGGATACCGGTGTCATTGCAGTCGGCACGGATTACTTGAGATTTGCTGCACTGTCCTATGTGCCATATGCTTGTATGTTTGCCCTGTCAGGAGTATTGCGCGGGGCGGGAGACACCGTCTCCGCCATGCTTATTACCTTGACTTCTCTATGGGTCGTAAGAGTCCCACTGGCTGCAACCTTGTCACGATTGCCCGGATTCGGAATAAATGGCGTGTGGATAGCCATTGTCGCAGGCCCGGTCGCAGGATCGATACTGAATTATGCCTACTACAAAGCAGGGCGTTGGAAGCGTCGTGTCGTAGTTCAGCGTGCTGCAGATGTTATTCCTCTGCAAGACGAGCTTTCAGATCCTCCCAGCTAATACCGGCTGACCTCAGCACCTCAGACTCCAGAGCCTTCGTGGGTTTGTATGCAGCATTCAAAAGGTGCTTTATGTCCAGGCGTCTTTCCAGGAGATCATTGAAACGTTCTTCCAGTGATACAAGCTTGTGGGTTACAATTTTATCAGCGTAGAACACAGTCTTCTCTTCCCACGTAAGCGGCGGATGGTTTTCGCTGATGATTGCATCCAGGATGTGCCTGGACACTATAGGCGCCAATTCCTCAAGGCCTTCTCGGATTACGATTTCCGCTGATGCTTCCGCATGATTGACCGCACTCCGCCGCTTGTGAATCTTGGACTTCCCTATGTCGTGGAGCAGCGCTCCTGCCACCACATTGCCGGTGTCGACAGAATAACCTGATGCCTTCAGCTTATCTGCAATAAACTCGGCTACACGCGCTACTCTCCGAGAATGGTCTATGATACCTTCAGGAAGTTCATAACGCCTCAATATTTGTACACAGTAATTCCTCAGTTCTTCATGCTCCAACTCGCTGCTTTCACCCTTTCTCCAGCCTCTTGTCCTCGCGGAAGATCCTTGACATCCGTGCTGAGTATGTGCTAGGATTGCTAGTGTCAAGCAACCCAATAATGAACCAAATTTGCGCTCCCATCGTCTAGTGGCCTAGGACACCGCCCTTTCAAGGCGGCGGCGCGGATTCGAATTCCGCTGGGAGCGCCATGTTTTTGATTTTGCCATCCCCGCACTTGCCTTTTGAGGCTTGAAATACTATAATGATTATACGTTATGTTAAGGTCAATAAGGTCACGTTGGTCGCTTAGCTCAGCCGGTTAGAGCGCTACGCTCACATCGTAGAGGTCGCTGGTTCGAGTCCAGCAGCGACCACCATTTGCCTCTGAATACCTTGACGGGCGGATGTGGCTCAGTGGTAGAGCATCGGCTTCCCAAGCCGAGGAGCGCGGGTTCGAATCCCGTCATCCGCTCCATTTTTATGTACACACAACATAGAGTTCAGCCCGGGGATTTGATTAGGCCATACATCCTCTCTGCAGCAAACTTCACAATAGGGCGGCATTTCTCGTCGCGTAGATGTTCCTTGTGTTCTTTGTGGCCTTCAGCGGTCAAAAGGTCCACACCAATAATATCTTTGCATGAAAGACTGGAAAACTCGCAGAGAAACTCATCAACAAATTTCCTAGCTGCCTTATTACAGGGGGTTCTGTCGTCTTTTGAAGTCACGCGCCCCTTGCTGAGCCCGAGACCAATCAGAGCACCGCTGACTGCACCACACAGATATCCTTGGCCTGCTATACCGCCGCTGAACGGAGTTGCAGTCCTCACAGCATTCTGCGTATCCAGCCCCAGTGCCTCAGAGAGCGCTTTGGCTACTGACTCAGCACAGCTAAACCCTTCGGCAAAGTATGATACCGCATTCTTGCCTATGTCACAGCCCGCATCTTCCATCACATGTCACCTCCAATTGAGAGTATATGCCGAAGAATTGAGAAATCCTGCTACGCAGAATGCCTAAGTAGATCACCATGAGATCGTTGTTCTCCCCCATATTATGTTAACACAGCCCCCCCGAATCGCAAAAACTGGCCGACGTCTTCGTCGAAACCGGCGGTTACCGGAGAAGTCCAACGGTCTCCACCATAAGTGATCGTCGGTTCCAGAAAGTGCACATAACGTGCGGGGTTGTCTGTGTTGCAGTCGGGGGCGGCTCCCCAAGCAGGTTGCCTTGACAGAATCCGGCCCGTAGGCCGGCGGCCGAATTTTGACACCCCTCGTTGCAATCACCGGCCTCAGAAAACGTACGCACCGTGCGGGGCCACCCAAGATCTCGGAAAACGAGCGAAAACTGCTGAACTCATACTTAGAAGTTGAGAGATGGTATAATAGGCTTGATATGAGAAGCTCGG
>JAAZEW010000208.1 GCA_012512055.1 Bacillota bacterium
ACATAAATTCTCGTTCTCCTCTCGCTCTGTCTCGCCGAAACCAAGGCACATACACTGTCTGCATGTTTCTCTTTGCCCGTTTCGTGCGGCGGAGCGATAAATGCCCGCACGAAGGAGTTTACCACACACGGATATATTATGTCAAACATGTCCGTCACCGGCGATCACCATGTTGGTTGGGCTCTTAGAATCTACGGCCGGCGTCACATTCTCGTCTTCTTTTGTCTCTACAGGTTTTCCCTTGGCATAAGTTCTGAAAACTTTTCTGATTTCCACCAGGATTCTTTTTCCGACTATTCCCCCTGCTCCGTCAATGTCCAAGATGTATCCGTCTATCCGGGTAATCCCATTTGCCGGATTTGAAGCATGTTGTTCTTTAATTTCCACCTCTATTACATCCCCTACACTGACAGGTACCGCCATTTTTCTTATTGCTTCCTGCTTTCCGGTGACGATTTCACCCATATCCTCCATATGGACATTGGGGTTGCCCCTTACATAGATGATTTTCCCTGTTTCCTGCTCAAGTCTGGAAAGGTTTCCTCCGCCCTGCCCAATGAGGAGGGATGCCACGTTAGGATGCAAAGTGACCAACATCGCCTCCTGGTCAGTCTTACCGGCAATCTGCTTCAATACCCGCTCCGCTCTGAAAGCAAGTGTCTCTTCTGATAGTATTAACCCTCTTCCGTCACAATATGGACATGATCGTGTGAGGGCTTCCTGAAGCCCGGGCCTTGTTTTCTTACGTGTCATCTCGAGAAGGCCAAGATGAGTGAAACCAAGGACCGTTGCCTTGGTCTTATCCTTCTTCAACTCTTCTTCAAGTTGTTTTGCAACTTGCTCCCGGGCATCTTCAGAATCCATGTCTATGAAGTCAATGACAATTATCCCGCCGATATTTCTAAGCCTCAAATGATGAGCTATGGCGCTGGCTGCTTCGAGATTAGTCTTAAGGACCGTATCTTGAAGGTTGACAGTCCCTGTGTAACGTCCGGTGTTCACATCAATACTTGTCAAGGCCTCAGTCTCATCAAAAACGATGTATCCCCCGCATGATAGCCATACCTTAGAACGCAGGGCCTTCTCAATCTCGTCCTCAATTTCATAGGCCTCCAAAATCGGGGTTTCACCGTCATACAGTTCCAATCTACTCCGCAACCTGGGTGACATTATCTTTATGATATCTTCGGCCTTCCCAAACTCGTGCTCATCATCAATGATGAAAGCGTCAACGTCATCAGACAGAAGATCCCTCATGATCCTATAAATCAAATCATAGTCACGGTGCAGAAGACTGGGGGCAGATGACCTCCTGGCCTTCTGCTTCACCCGACGCCACAGCTTCGTCAGGAATTTTATCTCAGAGCTGATTTCACTTTCGTCCTTACCTTCAGCCGCAGTGCGGACAATGACCCCATATCCCCGAGGTTTAGCCTTACCCGCAGCCTTCTTCAGCCTGGTCCTCTCCTCGTCATCAGTAATACGCCTGCTCACTCCTACATAATCTACGGTAGGCATAAGCACCACATTCCTGCCGGGGAGAGTCACCTGTGTCACTACTCGTGCGCCTTTTGTGCCTATGGGTTCCTTAGTTGCCTGGACAATGATATCCTGGTTTTCCTTGAGAATGTCCCTAATTGAGAGGGCCTTTAAATCCTCTATATCTACGTCGTCAAAATGCCCTTCCCTGGCCTTAAGCGCATCGTCCACGTAAAGGAAGGCATTTCGTTCAAGCCCGATATTGACAAACGCAGCCTGCATACCAGGTAAAACATTCTCAACTCTACCTTTATATATGTTGCCGACGTGTCTTTGATGAGCAGTTCTCTCGATGTACACTTCTACGAGTCTACCGTTTTCTATAACCGCGGCTCGGGTTTCACCCGGCCCGGTACTCACAATAATCTCCTTGGACATTCGTCCTCACTCCTCAAATAAGTCCCCAGTGGGGAGAATACCGAACCCTGTGACTATGAATTCGCATACCAGGGGAGGCATAGTTTGCCGTCGCGGAGCGCATAAAGCCCCTCTCGGGTAATATCCACGAAAACGCCGGAGTCTTCAATCCCCCCTGATTCCACGATAACCCTAGCCAAATCAAATGGCCTTACATTCCCTTCGGAGCCTGAGGCAACGGTAGCATAAACTGACACAAGGGAGTCATGGGTGTCTACACGCATTTCGTAAATCAGCGGACGAAGATCAACTCTACGAGTACCTTTAGGCGTCACGCGCTCAATGATAATGGAGTCTCTCTCTAAAATTGTCTCGATGGCAGTCAAAACGCAGTCCAGCCTCACTTCTGCCTTGCCATGCAATTCCAGTCTGTAGGATGCAGCCTGGATAATGGCGGACAGGGCAGGAATGTTCGGAGGGAGCATACTGGAAGATGTGACCCTCATCCCTTGAGGCAGAGACTCATTCAGCCTTAGAGACGCCTCATTTGCGTCCACAGCTTCTCTTAGCATAATATCGGCAAACTCTGAATTACTGGACACTCCTACAGGCAAGGCAGGGGAAAATGACATCCGCGGACGGGGATTGAATCCGCCTGATAAAGCAACAGGCAATTCGGCTCGTCTCACCGATCTCTCTATGGTTCTTAGAAAATCCAGATGAGACATGTACTTAGCCGCGCCGGTTTTGGTGATCCGGATTCTAAAAGTCGAGGCCGGCACGGTACAGTCATGTACGGGTTCTCCCATGGCTTTCATTCTGATACCTCCTTCCAGGCCCCGGACATGACTCTTGGCGAGACTTTGAGATTTCCGCAGACTCCACAGCCTGAACACCGCCCGAAGCGGCAATCAGGTGTCAATATGCCGGACAACGCCCGTTCCGCTTCTTGTATCAAGAACTCCCGAGACACCCCGCAGCTTATGTGGTCCCATGGTAGTATATCGCTGTATTCCCACTTAGTGTTACCGTAAAACTCAGGCGAGATATCAGCTAACTTAAACCCCTGCATCCACTTACCAAAATCGAATTCGCTGTCCCATGCGTCAAACTTGCATCCTCTGCGGTAAGCGGCTTCAATCACCGGCCCCAGCCTTCTTGAGCCTCGGGACAGAACAGCCTCTAAGAAGCTGGTATTAGCATCATGCCACGCAAGCTTCAGCCCCTTACCTCGAAGGTTCTTCTTCAGATATGCCTGTCTCCGTACCAACTCTTCCCTGGGCAATTGCGGTTGCCATTGAAAAGGCGTGTGTGCTTTCGGCACAAATGACGCGACACTCACAGTAACTTCAGGCGCTTTCCTTACGCCTGCCTGCCTGAGCTCACGCCTACCGCACGCCAGTGTTTCTTTTGCCATGTCGACGATTCCCTTCAAGTCGTCTTCCGTCTCAGTAGGCAAGCCTATCATGAAGTACAGCTTCAGGCTATGCCACCCTTCAGAAAACGCGCAAGTTGCAGCGTGGATTAGGTCATCATGCGTAACTCCTTTGTTGATTACATTCCTGAGCCTCTGCGTGCCTGCCTCAGGTGCAAATGTCAGGCCTGTCCTCCGCCCTTTTTGGACTTCTTTCGCAAGATCTACAGAAAATGAATCAACGCGAAGGGATGGGAGACTTACGGAGATGCCCGTGTCTCCGTGTTTATCCAGGAGATTACTGCAAACATCACGAACATGGGAATAATCGGCGGTTGACAGCGACATGAGGGAAATCTCATCATAGCCTGTGTTTTTCAAAATAGCTTCCGCAAGCTCCAACACCTTATCGGGAGCTCTTTCCCTAACCGGCCTGTACACCATCCCTGCCTGGCAAAAACGGCATCCCCTTGCGCAACCGCGGAATACTTCAAGGACAGCCCGGTCGTGGACTATCTCTGTCAGGGGCGTTACCACCTTCGAAGGATACTCAACCTGATTCAGATCTCTTACTACCCTCTTCTTAACAGGGTACGATGCAGATGAGTTCGTAGGTTCGATTTCTTTGATTCTTCCATCTTGAAAGTATGACACCCGGTAGAAGGAAGGGACGTAAACACCGGGTATTTCAGCCAAACCTTGAAGCAGCTTCACGCGGGACATCCCTTTTGCCTTCGCATCCTTATAAACATCCACTATTTCTTCTATTGCATCTTCCCCTTCACCTACTAGAATAGCATCTATGAAATCAGCTACCGGCTCCGGGTTGTACACACTTGGCCCGCCTGCGATTATCAGCGGTTCATCTTCGCCTCTACAAGATGCAATTATCGGTATCCCTGCAAGATCCAGCATAGCCAAAACATTAGTATAGGAAAGCTCATATTGAAGGCTGAAACCGAGGATATCAAAATCCCCGGCGGGAACATGGGATTCCAAGGAGTAGAGAGGAATGCCGGAACTCCTCATAGCGCTATACATGTCAATCCACGGCATGAATGTCCTTTCACAGACAACATCGTCTCGCATGTTCAGAATTGAATAAAGAATCCTGAGGCCAAGATGGGACATGCCAATCTCATACGTATCAGGAAAGGCAAGAAGCACCTTTACATCAACATCGCTATGCCTCTTCCTCGCGGCGTTCCATTCGCTCCCGACGTAACGTATAGGCTTCTCGACATTCATGAGGATCTTTTCAAGTGACCGCGAATCTATCTCCATTATGAGCAATACCTTCTTCTTTGCCCGATGTGTCCCCTAATACTGTAGTATCTCTGCTCTTCACTGGGTTCATTTGCTATTGTATCAAATTCCCGAAATCTTCGCTATGAAAACGCGAAGTCCCGTCATCTTACTATGCGGCGAATAGGAACCCTCGGTCCGTGCCTGCCCATTCCTTCCAAGACAGCAACCTCAGTAACAAATCCCAGTATGTTCAAGCTGTTATCGAGAACCATCACAACACTGACCTTCCCCGGTGAAAACTTTCTTACTACTTCGACCAAGGGGGTTTGCTCGTATGAGGCAATAACCTCGGCGCTCATGGAGCCGTCCCTTATCAATCTCTCCTTTTTTCGCAGGCTGTCTTGGATGCGAATGTACGATACTTTTTCAGATTCCCTTGACGCAGCAAACATGAGAAATCCTCCGAGGGACGGAAGGAAAACGTTGCCTTCGCCTGCAAAAACCAGGTAAACGCCGAGAGTCAGCATGATAAGGCCTGCTATCCGTCCTATGTTTGCTGCAACAGCCGTCGCCCTGGCTGCGCCGATGCTATGGCTTAAGACCGCTCTTGTCACACGGCCACCGTCAAGGGGAATGGCGGGGAGAAGATTGAACAATCCCATGGCAAGGTTAAGCTCGAATACGAACTTCCCAAAACCGGGAGGAAGGATTTCCCTGCGCAGAAGGGCAAAAACAAGGCCGGCAAAAATGAGATTGTGTATGGGCCCTGCGAGAGCTATGGCTATTTCCGATCCCGGGGTTTCGCAAAATACCTTGTCAAACTCGACAACTCCGCCAAAAGGCAGGAGTTCAAGCCTCTTGACCCTCCATCCCAGTCCTCCTGCAACTACTACGTGTGCCAATTCGTGAAGAATTACTATCCAGAAGGCGAACAGAGTCTCGGGGAGGAGGCCTACCGAAGCATACACAAGCAGCATCAACACGAAAAATGGGTTGATGTGGATATCTACTCCGCGCGTCTTAAGAATCCTCACAACCTGTCCCTACCCGCCCATACTTAGCGCGCAGGCCATCCGGCCTTTCCCATTTCTTCGTTGACAGGTTCAGCCCCGCCGGTCAAATCCTGAGTCTTTGGGTTGCCGGTTTGGGGCACGGAAGAATATGAGAACAGATCGGCTATGACAGCTTTAATCTTGACGAAATCAATACTTTCTGTAAGCGCTGCATGTAGATACGGCTTGCCCTTGCCTGACAGCCAAGGGCTCCAATAGAACATGGCTATTATACAACAGTAGATAAGCACGGCAACTAATGCCCTTAACAAGAACCTTCCCGGCACAGCGGTTTCCCCCTCTGAGACAAAGCAGTATTAGTGTTGCACCTACCGTTATCAATATATTGACCGTCTATGCCACCTATGCGCTCTGCGTCAGCAATAAGGGGAAACTGGAGAGAGATGGCCCAAAACGCCGGGAACATGAGGAATCCCTTGCTAGAAAAGGATCTTCTGGCGTCTCATATTGATATTGAGGACAAAACCTATGGCGATAAGGTTTGCCATGAGAGAGCTGCCGCCGTAGCTCAGGAAGGGAAGGGGAATACCTGTCACAGGCATCAGGCTCATTGTCATACCGATGTTAATCAGAACATGGATAAGAATCATTGAAGCAACCCCTGCTGCAACCAATTGACCGAAGGAATCTTTTGCTGATGAGGCTGCCTGAAGGCATCTCCAGAGAATCACTGCGTAAATAGCTAATACTGCGACGCCACCTAAGAAACCGAGTTCCTCTCCGATTACGGAAAAAATGAAGTCCGTGTGGTGGGCAGGAAGGAAATTCAGTCTTACTTGAGTGCTTTTGAAGAGCCCTTTCCCGAAGAATCCTCCGGAACCGATGGCAATGGTAGACTGAATCACGTTATAACCTGTACCGGTAGGATCAGCGTAAGGGTTGATAAACGTCAGGATACGAGCACGCTGGTAGTCTTTTAAACCCAGAAAGAACACTAAAGGTGAGGCCAAAGCCGCCATCGCCAATATGGCTACTAAGTCCGCGAGTCGCATACCTGCCACAAAAAGCATGGCAATTGTGATACCTGCAAACACTATAGCAGTCCCAAGGTCATTCTGAAGAAGAACCAATCCTGTAGGCAGAGCTACATGGATCATCGCGACTATCAGGTCACGCCTGGAATCTGTGTCAGCATCTGCAAGGAAGTTGGACAGCGTCAAAATGACAGCGATTTTCGCCAGTTCTGAAGGCTGCAACACAAGAGGCCCAATCTTAAGCCATCTTTCGGCGCCTGAAACACGTCTCCCGAGAATGAGCACGAGAACAAGAATAGCAATGTTTCCCCAGTAAAGGAGGGGATGAGCACGTCTTGCCAAATTATAGTCCATTGTGAGAATTACTACTACACATGCAATCCCAGCCAAAAAGGCTACCAGTTGACGCTTGAAATAAGCAAAAGGGCCATCAGGCTGCCCATGGCCGACTCCGCCTTGCGTCGCGCTATATACGACGGTAAGCCCGATACCGCACATGACCAACACTGCAGTTATGAGCACGAAATCCAGATTCCTGAGAAGACGCTTGTCAAGGATCAATCGATCTTACCTCTATGCTTTGAAGAATAGGGTTTTCGCTTGGACCCAATCACCGGCACACTGGCAACAAGGGCCAAAGTTCTATCTTTTGAATCAAACCTGACGTTCATACCCGCCTCATCTATCTCCACGTACTTAGCACATGCGATTGCCAAATCCCGCCTCAATTTCTCAAACATCTGAGGGGAGATATCGACTCTGTCATGGGTCAATACGAGCTTCAAACGCTCCTTAGCAAGGTCCTTACTTCTCGGCTTGGGCTTCTTACCCAGGATCCAAGACACAAACTCAAACACCGCACGTCGCCTCCTGAAATCATCTCGCTGCGCCGAGGAATCGTTTGATTCTCCCCCAGAAACTCGGGGCTTCCATTGAAAGAAATGGCACATCCTCTCCTTCAATGCGCGCTGCAATCCGCCTAAATGCTTCGCCCGCTCTGGATACCCCGTCTAAAACTGCGGGTTCACCCCTGTTGGTGGATGTAATCACAGTCTCATCGTCCGGTACCACACCGATAAGATCTATGGCAAGAATATCTATTACGTCTTCGATATCCAGCATATCACCGCGCTTCACCATATCCGGACGAAGCCTGTTGATGACGAGCTTAGGTTTTTCTATACCTTCAGCCTCTAAGAGTCCTACAATTCGGTCTGCGTCTCTGACCGCCGATACTTCAGGCGTAGTTATTATCACCGCTGAGTCTGCGCCTGCTATGGCGTTCTTGAATCCCCTTTCTATTCCTGCAGGACAGTCAAGTATGACATAGTCGAATTCGCTTGCAAGCTCACTTGTGAGTTCCTTCATCTGATCCGGCCGAATAGCCTCCTTATCTTTGGATTGAGCTGCCGGCAGCAGGAAGAGTGTCTGAACCCTCTTATCTCTGATAAGCGCCTGTCTAAGCCTGCATCTTCCTTCCATTGCATGGACAATGTCAAATACTATCCTGTTTTCAAGACCTAACACTATGTCGAGATTACGTAGTCCGATATCTGCATCAACCAGGGCCACCTTTCTACCGCGGACGGCAAGGGCGCAACCAATGTTGGCAACCGCTGTCGTTTTGCCGACACCGCCCTTACCGGAGGTGACCACCATCACCTTCCCATTCATGTAGGTTCCTCCTCAAGTTCAGGTTTCCATCCGGAATAGGCCTCGATTACAATGCGTTCATCTTTGATCCTTGCAACCTCAGGGCTACTGGGCGTCTTATGTTCATCGTCAGGTGAACGGGCAATCAAGTCAGCTATTCTTAGTTGAGTAGGCATGAATCTTAGGGCCACAACCACAGCTCGCCTATTGTCAGGTGTGCCTGCATGGGCAACTCCACGCAGAGAGCCAACTATGATAATATTTCCCCCTGCCACCACCTCAGCGCCGGGATTCACATCTCCCAGCAGTACTACGTTGCCTGAGTGGGTAACGCGCTGGCCTGAACGTAAGGTCCTACCCACCAGCATTGCCTGCTCACTGGGAATGGCAGAGCGCCTATGATCCCGAGCCGCGTTTCTCCGGCCGCTGTATCTTCCTCGAGGTTCGCCTTGCCGCGTTTGCCCGGCCTTACCCTTCTCACCCACGACTGCGGAAATGCTATTCCCCACTCCTCCGGCTACTCGAGAAACGGATATCCCAAAGGATTCGATTATGCTCACCAATTCCCTGACGTCATCCTCGGCAAGAGCAAGCTCTCCTATGTCGAGAATCCCCCGGTTAGCTCCGACAAAAAACCCGTCAGTGCTCTCAAGCTTGGCAGCGAGCTTACCCTTAAGCCTGACAAAATCCTCATCATAAGGCAGAATTATCCAGATCCCATGGCCTGTCCCTTTGAAAATGACGTCTTCAGTCTTCATACCGTTTTAAGTACTCCTCCGAAATTAAAAAATCAGCTTGTTTCATCTATCATGAATTCACCGAGGGTTATCAGAATTCCTGCCTACTCCGCCTCTTCATAAGAAATTCCGAAATACTCCTCAAGTACTTGCCTTGCCACCGGCGCGGCATATGCAGCACCGCCGGACCCGTGCTCTATCATTACCAGCACTACTATCTCAGGTTCTTCAATAGGTGCATAACATGCAAACCAAGCATGGCTCGGGCCTTGGGGGTTTTGAGCAGTCCCTGTCTTTCCTGCCACTCGCAGGGGAAATCCTATGAATGCGCCTCGCGCAGTGCCTCGGGAGACAACACTCTCAAGCCCTTTCTCCAGGATGTCCCAGGACTTGCTCGATATCGGGATGCTGCTCACTACGGCAGGTTGAAACTCCTTGACCGCTCTTCCGTCAGGATCAAGTACGGTTTTCACTATCATAGGTTGGCGTAGAATGCCTCGTTGGGCAATGGCTGAATACACATTTGCAAGCTGTAGCGGTGTAACGAGCAACGCTCCTTGTCCGATGGCAACATCCAGAGTCTCCGTGGGATACCATGTCCGGTCATACCCTTTGAAGTTCCTCATCTTCCACTCCCTGTCAGGCACGAGGCCTGCCTGATCCTTGGGATGCAAGATTATTCCCGTAGGTTGCCCAAGACCGAACATTCTCGCAGTCTGCGCCAAGTCGTCAATTCCTACGCGTCTCCCAAGCTCATAGAATACGATGTTGCACGATTCACTTATTCCGTCTATTATATTGAGCGCGCCATGGCTCCTACCACGCTCTACGGTCCAACATGCTTTGCCGGAAGCGGAATCCCTGCCTGTACAGAAAAACCTGGTCCCAAGGTCTACCTTACCTTGTTCCAGAGCCGCCAAGACGGTCATAACCTTGAAAGTTGAGCCCGGCGCATATGTGTGGCTTATTGCCCTATTAGGTTGCGGGCTGGGAGAAGACATAAGAGACTCTAAGTCCTTTGGCGAAAGCTCGCCTACAAACATGTTAGGGTCATATGAGGGCTTGCTTGCCATCGCAAGGATTTCCCCTGTACGCGGATCCATAGCAATAACGACCCCGGCCTGCGCTTTGCTTGTCTTCTCAGACTTGGCAAGCTCATCAAGTTGAGCCTCAAGAGCTTTTTCCGCTGCGACTTGGATCTCACTGTCAATAGTCAGGACGACATCGTAACCTGATACCGGCGCCACGCTGCCCAGGACTCTGATGGGTTGTGACAAGCTGTTGACCTCTACTTGCTCTCCGCCGTCCGTTCCTCTGAGATACTCCTCGAAGGCCTTCTCAACCCCTACCTTACCTATCTGATCCCCGAGCTTGTAACCTTCACTCTTATGTGCTTTCAGTTCCTCTGCGTCAATTTCCCTTGTATATCCTAGGATATGACCTGCAGTATCACCCAGAACATAGTTTCTCACAGGTACCTCTTCAATGATAACACCGGGAAACTCTGTTCGCCGCTCACCTATGGTGACAACGACGCCCGGATCTACGTCAGCCTTGATCCTGATGGGTTCAAACGGGCGCCCCGGAGTGGAAAGCTTCTGCTCTATGCCTTCGGGAGTCAATTCCAAGACCTGGCTGAGCCAGGCTATAGTCGCCTGCCTATTTGACAGATCCTGAGGGACGACGGACACACAAAACGCAAGCCTGTTCGAAGCAAGCGCAATATCGTTCCTATCCAGTATTTTCCCCCTCGGGGCCGCAACAGGAATTACTCGTACTCGATTCCCCAGGGATAAAGCTTCGTATGCACTGCCCTGTACTACCTGCAAGTACCAAAGACGAGAAGCCAGAACCAGAATCACTGCCATGACCAGGTATCCAAAGTACTTGAGTCTTACCTGAGCAGGTGACAAAGATACCATATTCCCCTCCAATGCTTATATACAGAAGGCGGATTTGACACGTTTACGTAACAGACTAAGCAGATCGCCATAAGTAATCGCCGGCTCCGGAACATGTACGTACCGTGTGGGGTTGCCTTGACAAAATCCGGCCCGCTGGCCGGTGGCCGGATCTTGACACCCCTCGTTGCAGTCACCGGCCTCAGAAAACGTACGTACCGTGCGGGGCCACCCGAGACCTGGAAAACGAGGGAAAACTAATGAACTCATACTTAGGGCTGTAATGACCTACGACGCTCCAAAAACCGGCTGACATATGCATCTACACTACGGGTAATGCGCATCACGAGAGGTGACAGGAGAGCTGAATATGCTGCTTGAGAAACCACTGCGGTTAGCGCTACCCGGTATGATTCAAAAGGCACACCATAAGAAGCCAGCAAGAAGACTTGGAGGCATCCACCGACAAATCCGGAGACAAATACGAGTATCATAGGAACGAGCAACCACTCCTGAAACACCTTCCGGTAAGCGGCGCCTGCCAAATATGCAATTGCCAGGCGAACAAGGGTGAAAAATCCTAAGAACTGCCCGGATGACATGTCTTCCATCAGACCTGCCGCAGCCGCCACAAAGAGCCCGGTTTCCCTGCCGTTTAGCATACTCACAAGTGCTACAAGGCTTCCGATAATGTCAGGCCCGATGCCGCCGATGGAAATGTAGGGACTGACTGTAGTCTCAAAAGCCACCATCAATGCGGACAGAATGGCCAAAGCCCAGTATCTCATCGCTGATAGCCCTCCTCGTCAGAAGCCGGTAGGTCAGACAATGAGGATGGCTCTACGATGATAAGGGCTTCTTCGAGCCGCGCAAAGTCCGCAGCAGGCTTGAGACGCGCAGCAGATCCCACCCCGTACTTCCCTGGAATGAGCTCCACAATCTCGCCGATTATTAGGCCTTTAGGATAAATTCCCCCCAGCCCGGAAGACAAAACCTTATCCCCCACCATGAGTTCAGACTCCATTGCCAGGCATTTCACAAGACACATGCCTGGAGTCCCAGGGTCGCCCTCAACAAGAACCAGGGAGCGATTGCCCTGTACAACCCCGCCGACAGCGGATCTAGGGTCAATAATCAGAAGCACGTTCGCAGTATTTCGAGAGGCCGTAACTACCCGTCCCAGAAGGCCTTCACAAGATACGACAGCCATATCTTTTTGGACACCATGCCCTGTCCCCTTATTTACAATCACCGTATTCAGCCAATTGCCCGGATCTCTGGCAATAATTTCAGCCGCTAAAGTCCTATGGGGTATCCTCTCCTCAAAGTTCAAAAGCTTCCTGAGTCTGATATTTTCAAGCCTCTGCTCTTCAAGGTACACATTCTCAGCAGCAAGAGCGGCTAATTCCTTCTTTAGGAGGTGGTTTTCGCGTACAGAAAACCTCAGGCCCGCCAGATCCCTGCCAACAGTGTTCAACCAACTTACTGCACGGAACAGGCCTGTCTGCACAGGCGCCAGAATTTCACGAACGACATGTTCCGCCGGTGTCAGCCGATCTCGCTCGCCTGAAGTCATATAAATGGTAGCCATCAAGGCCAGCGCTGCCAGGGCCAGGAGCACCGTGTAAGTCTTTCGTTTGGATTCATGTTGCACGAACAAGCCACCCCTACTCGGCTGTTCTCCTCAACCCACCCTTGAAGAACTGGTAAGCAGCCGCCTGAATTTCCGAAAGTCCTCAAGCGCCATACCTGCTCCACGCACAACACAGGTAAGGGGATCATCAGCCCGGATTACAGGTATTCCCGTCACCTCTTGAAGCACGAAGTCAAGGCCCTCGATGAGAGATGCGCCTCCTGACAACACTATGCCTTTGTCAATTATGTCGGCTGCGAGTTCAGGAGGAGTCTTCTCCAGAGTCTGCTTTACTGCTTCGATTATCTCAGCAAGCGGGTCTTTAAGCGCTTGCTCAATTTCACCGGATGAGACTTGTACAGCCTTCGGCAAGCCTGTAACCATGTCTCTTCCTTTGACATCCATGAATTGCCGTGGGTCGCTGCACAGAGCTGCGCCTATACTCTTTTTCACGTTCTCAGCGGTCTTCGATCCGATAACAACGTTATAGGTCTTTTTCACATACTGCATTATGGCTTCATCCATCTCATCGCCTGCAACACGAATCGATCTTGACACAACTATTCCGCCTAATGATATTACAGCGATTTCCGTTGTTCCTCCACCGATATCCACAATCATGTTGCCTGACGGCAGGAACACCGGTAGCCCTGCACCGATGGCTGCAGCAAGCGGCTCTTCAATAACATACGCCTCTCTTGCCCCTGCCTGTAATGCAGCATCCACCACTGCTCTCTTCTCAACTTCGGTAACGCCTGAAGGCGCACCCATGATGACCCTGGGCCGCACAAGCCCTCGACCGTTGTGGGCTTTGACAACAAAGTGACGCAACATAATCTCCGTCATATCAAAGTCGGCTATTACGCCGTCCCTAAGCGGACGAATCACGGTAATATTGCCGGGAGTCTTCCCTACCATTCGATTAGCCTCTTCTCCGGCCTGAAGCAAGACCCCTGAGTCTTTGCGAATGGCAACAACGGAAGGCTCTCTAAGCACTACACCTACTCCCTTTATGTAAACCAGGGAATTCGCGGTCCCCAGATCAACGGCAAGATCCTTGGAAAACAGCGCAAGAATCGGGTCAAGAAACATGCTACTTATTCTCCTTTCTTATGCATCAAGCTCAAGGCTGCCAGGCGCCGGGGACTCCCAGTCCATTGAAGCTGCCATCTGACGTCCGACCGGCCCTCCGTCCATCAAACCCAGTTCTTTCAGGCTCTCGAATCTGTTGTCTCCGACAATTATGTGGTCAAGGACTTCAATGCCGAGGATCATTCCGCAACTGGCCAGCCGGCGCGTGATAGCAATATCAGCATCGCTGGGAGTAGGATCGCCGCTGGGGTGATTATGAACAAGAATCACGCGAGCGCAATTCCTTCTCACGCATTCCTTAAAAACCTCCCTGGGATGGGCAAGAGAACTGTCCAGGCAGCCAATGGAAATCGTAACCACGTCTTCCACCCTGTTCTTTGCGTTAAGGATTACCACTCTGAAATGTTCCCTGTCCAGATAGCGCATGTCTCCGATTATCAATTGCGCCACATCCCGGGGCCGGTTTATCTGAACGAGATCCTCAGGCTCAAGCATAAAGGCTCTTTTGCCCAGTTCTATTGCAGCCTTGATCTGGACTGCTTTTGCAGGCCCAATTCCCTTCTGAGTGGCCAGATCCTGAGTGGAAACAGAAGCCATGCCACGGACACCGCCGAATCGCTGCAAGACGGAAGTGGCAAGGGACAACGCGGATTCCCCGGGGATCCCGGTCCGCACGATGATTGATATGAGCTCCGCTGAGGAAAGGGCAGAGGGGCCTACGCGGAGAAGGCGCTCTCTCGGTCTTTCGTTGACAGGCATCTGTTTGATGGTGGACGATACCTTCTCCTTGGGCTTTCCGGGCAAGCCTCGTCACCTCCTGAATAGCTCGTCGTAGATATTAATCCCAATATCACAGAATATATTTACCAGTTTTGCCAAAGGAAGGCCGACTACATTGAAATAGCAGCCCTCTATGCTTTCTATAAACACTCCCCCCCTCCCCTGTATAGCGTAAGCCCCTGCTTTACCCAACGGCTCGCCGCTCTCGACGTACGCCTCAATCGCTCGGGGGGAGAGTTCTTTCATCCGCACTCCGGTGACTTCATGGGATGTGCAGCCCGCACCTGTATATGTATCCAGCACAGTCACACCGGTTACAACATGATGCCAACAGCCTGACAAGAGACTCAACATTTCAAAAGCTTCGTCTTCGTTCTCCGGTTTTCCCAAGATCTCCTCTTCAAGAACAACAACGGTATCAGCCGCTATTATCACTTTATCAGTCAAGGATTCGGCTACATGATGAGCCTTTGCCTGAGAAAGAGACACTACCTTGTCTACAGGGCCTTCGGAATCAATATCATCTTCCCTGATTCTGCTGGGCAATACTTCAAATCTAAGGCCGATCTGTCTCAGTAAGGCAGCTCGAGCAGGCGAAGCAGAAGCCAGCACAAACCCGGGGACCCTCCGGCTTGTACTATCGAAATTCACAACAATTGCCTCCAGCCGACTGTCCCATGGAACAAATAACCTGTGGGCCTGTGTCTAAGTATGGGTTCATTGTTTTTCGCCGGTTTCCCGATTGTCTTGGGTGGCCCCGCACGGTACGTACGTTTTCCGGGGCCGGCGATTACTTAACGATCTACTTAGTCTATTCCCGGAAACCCATTAGAAAACAAAGTGTTTCCGTTAGCATCTACTATCATGGCTGAGACTCCGTCCAGAGTCTCGATGAGCTCCATCCCTTCATCCGGCCCTAATGCAAACACGGCTGTGGACAGCATATCAGCGTGTAATGAGTCCTTCGCCATCACCGTCACACCGGATACTGTCTGAACCGGCATTCCTGTTCCGGGATGCAGAATGTGGTGGTACCTTTTGCCGTCATGAATAAAGAATCTTTCATAGTCGCCGGAAGTAGCTACTGCCCCATTGACTACATGTAACGTTGGGCCGATTGTATCTTCCGCTCCTTCGCCCCTGGGATTACGAATGCCGATCCTCCACGGTTCCCCGTCAGGACGTGAACCAACTGTCACAATGTTCCCGCCTGCGTCAATCAGTGCGTGGGAAATTCCGTATTCCTTAAGAACCCGCGCTCCTTCCTCTGCTGCATATCCTTTGGCGATCCCGCCGAGATCGATTGACATGCCTTGTACGGGCAGTCTGACAGTCATGTTCTCTGAGTTGAGTTCCACAAGTTCCCATCCTACGAGAGAGCAGGCTTGTTCTATTTCAGGGGCTGAAGGAATAGTAGGATTCGACGTGCCGAACCCCCACAAATCCATGAGCGGGCCGATAGTAATATCAAAAGCGCCCTTTGTAATGCTACCGCACCGAACTGCCTCTTCTATAACATGGAATGTCTCGCTTGTGACTTTGACAGGTGAGCCTCCTGCTCCTCTGTTTATGCAAGAGACGTCGCTTGTCGAAATATGCCTGCTCATGAGGGATTCAATTCTCCGCATTTCATCAAATGCAGCCTGAATTGCCTCCTCCGAGTTTGGCCCTGCCGCCCGAATGGTAACAAAGGTATCCATCAAAAACTCACTGCGAGAACTCTCTTTGGCATCTTGTCCCTTTAAAGCATTTCCAGACTTTATAGGCAGCTTTCTGATTCCCCACGAGAAACCATATGATTCATTTGACGTTATTACAACATATCCGGCTATGAGAACAGCCGCTACCAGGAGCACTCCTAAGAATACACGTCTGCGTAGTCTTGAAATCTCCCGACGACGCCGTCCATACTCCCATTTCAAGCAGGAATCGCCCCCTCGACACTTTACGAGTTCAGTGTATCACTTCTCATAAGCAGTGACAAGCAGCCATTTCGGGTTGACCTGAAGTTATGTCATACGAAAGGAGGACGATGTTTAGGTTGACGCATGTTGGTAATGCTAATCATAAACATTCCCGAAGGGAAGTGGGTCTTGTGGCAAAGAAGAAAAGGAGTAAGGAACGTCAAAAGGCAGCGCGGGAAATGGACAGGCTAAAGTACGAAACTGCGGAGCAGCTTGGTTTAAGTGATGATTTGAGTGACCCGGACGAGCTTACAGTGAGAGAAGCAGGCAAGGTCGGAGGAGCCATGGTAAGGAAATTGGTCAAGAAAGGGAAACAGGCTATGGCCAAAGAAGGCTCAAGAAAGCCTGAAAGAAATCTTTAAGTAAGCCAAAAAGATCCATGCCACTCCTCCGGGGCAGATAATGGACGGAAAGTTGCCGGTGCGGCAGATGAAATACTACATGCCTGCCAAACACCGGCAACTCTCATTACTGTTTTGTCAAGGCAACCCGCTTGGGGAGCCGTCCCCTTAGTGCAACACCGCAACCCTGCACAGTACGTACACTTTCCGGAACCGGCGATCTACTTAGCTTGCGCTTCTAGCTTCATCTACGAGAGTAGCATTATCCCTCATTACAATGCACTTTGTCGGGCATTTCTCAACACAGATGCCGCAGGCGTCACACTCATCACCGTTGATTGCGGCAAGATTATCCTGAAGGGTAATAGCACCTTTCGGACACGCTTTGGCACATATTCCGCACCCTATACATCCAATCTTACATGTCTTCCTGACTTCAGCGCCTCTGGCCTTTGAGCAACAAAGCACCGTAACCTGCTGTGACATGGGCATAAGCCGGATTATTCCCCTGGGGCATGCGTCAACGCACATGCCACATGACGTGCATTTTTCCTCATCTACAATTGGCAGCCCGGAAGGCCCCATATGAATAGCGTCGAACTTGCATACGTCAACACAGGATCCCAAGCCGAGACATCCGTACACGCATGACTTTGCGCCGCCTGCAACCATATTCTGAGCCTTACATTGGCGAAGTCCGTCATAAACATACCTGGGCTTGCATTTCTCATCAGTGCCCTGGCAAAAAACCCTGGCAACCTTCTTCCCGGTCTCTGTAACAGGCTCAACTCCCATAATGGCAGCAATCCGAGACGCAGTGTCGCTGCCGGAGACAGGACATGCATTGACAGGAGCATCCCCTGCTACTATAGAGGCAGCCAAACCTGAACACCCGGGAAATCCGCATGCGCCACAATTAGCCCCCGGCAGGAGCCCGGCTATTTCATCCTGCCTCGGATCCTGTTCCACATGGAATTTCCTTGCTGCGACAGCAAGAACGAGTCCGAAGACCGCCCCGGTCAACCCCAGAACTAATACTGCAGGTGCAACTTCCATCTAATATCACCTCTCATCGCCGCCTACATCACTCCGAATAAGGCTTGTAACCTGAAACCGGCGAAACCCAGAAACGCCATGGACATGAGTCCGGCAGTTATGAGTGCTATGGGAAAGCCCTTTAGAGATTCCGGGATCTCGCTGAGTTCCATTCGCTCGCGAATGGCAGCAAACAGCAATATCGCAAGCGCGAATCCTGATGCTCCTGCCACGCCGTTGACAGCAGCCTCCAGCAGGTTATAGCTCTCCGACACGTTCAAGATCGTTACTCCGAGAACTGCACAGTTCGTCGTAATCAACGGAAGATAGATACCCAAAGCTTGATACAGCGGCGGGCTCGTCTTCTGTATCACCATCTCCACCAGTTGGACTAAAGCTGCGATAATAAGGATAAAACCTATCGTTTGAAGGTATTCAAGCCCCAGTGGGACAAGGATCATATGACGAAAGAACCATGTAACTACCGAGGCAAGGCCCATGACGAAAATCACGGCTGCGCTCATTCCGGCAGCAGTCTCAACTCGCTGGGATATCCCGATAAACGGACATATCCCGAGGAATCTTGACAAGATGAAGTTATTCAGGAGCACCCCGCCGAAGAATATAACAAGCAACTTCCCCATATGCTATCCCTCCTGTGCCCTCTTTTTGCTCCTACTCGCCACCCAGTTCAGCAAGCCTATTAAGAGCCCCAGGGTGATAAACCCACCGGGTGGAAGGATTACCATGACTGCAGCCAAGCTCTGGTCAAAAATGCGGATCCCCGCGAACCCGAAATCAGGAATAGCCAAGATAGTCCCTGTGCCGAGCAACTCTCTTATCGCACTCAGTCCGCACAGAGCCAAGGTCCATCCAAGCCCCATACCCAGGCCGTCAGCTAACGAATCCATTATCCCATGCTGGAAAGCAAAAGCCTCCGCTCTTGCGAAGATGATGCAGTTGACTACTATGAGCGGAATGAATATCCCGAGCACTTCATGAAGGCCCGGTAAGAATGCTGCCATAATCAAGTCAACTGTTGTTACGAAGGTCGCAATAACCACAACAAAAATGGGTATCCGAATCTTCTCAGGCGTAACTTTCCTGAGAGCCGAAATAATCACGTTTGAGCCCACCAGCACAAACGTAGCAGCAAGCCCCATGCCTATCCCATTAGAGATAGCCAGGCTCGTCGCGAGAGTCGGACACATGCCGAGAAGCATCCGAAAAGTAGGATTCTCATCGATAATCCCTTTGCTGAATTCAGACCTAAAGCTCATTTTCCAGTGCCCCCTTGCCACTTACAACCTCAAACACTTGAAGAGCTTCATTCACTGCATTTGCAACTGCCCTCGAAGAGACGGTGGCGCCTGCAATCGCATCGACCCCGCCTCCGTCTTTCTTCACTTTTACCTCAGTTCCCGCTGGAATCCCGACGAATCCCATTTGAAACTCTCTTGTCGCAACACTTGCGCCAAGCCCGGGTGTCTCAGAATGCCGGATCACAGAAACGCCTCGGACGTTCCCACTGGAAGACACACCTACCACAGTCTCAATGACGCCGCCGTATCCTTGCGGAAAACACATAAATGCAAAGCCTGTACGCTCTCCCCGGGAGTAACCTGTATACATCTTGTTGGCAATGGCAAAGCGCACGTTTCCTGCGGCAGAGGCCTCAGCTTTCGCAAGGGAAAGAGTCTCTGTCTCGTCGCGGAACTCCTCAGCTTCCGGGAGCACGTCTCTCAGAGCCTGCTGCAGGCGAATGGTTGCCTGTGCCGCAATACGGTCACGGGTGATCCCGTCAACGACTGCCAAGACAGCGCCGGCAACTGCGCATATTATAAGAAGCACAACACCTAACCGCAGTACTTCACGCAACCCTCTTCACCTCTCCGAACTTCCGTGGTATTGTGTATCTCTCTACCAAAGCCGTGGCAGCGTTCATTATGAGAATCGCGTAGCAAACCCCTTCAGGATATCCGCCGTAGAGCCGTATCAAGGGCACAAGCAAACCGCATCCAACCCCGTAGGCTATCTGGCCTCTTGGAGTCACCGGACTGGTAACATAGTCCGTAGCCATGAAAAACGCGCCCAAAAGCAGGCCTCCTGCGAGAATGTGAAACAGCGGGTCTTGTCCAAAAAGCGCTGTCAGCACGGCGACTGTGCCTATGAAGCTGAGCGGAATTCTAAGGTTTATATGCCCTCGATATATAAGGTACGCAGCCCCTATCAGAATAGCAAGAGCCGAGGTTTCACCGATACAGCCCGCAACCCGCCCCCAGAATAAGTCAATGTAAGGCGCCTTAATCTTCATGTACTTCATGAGAACCAGAGGAGTCGCAGTGGTCATGGCGTCAAACCTCGGTATCCAAGTTGCCTCATGAACCGGCCACCGCCATCTGGTCATAAACACAGGCCAAGAAGCCAAGAGGAACGCCCTGCCGATAAGCGCAGGGTTGAATATATTCTGACCCAGCCCTCCGAAGGTAAACTTGGCTATCGCTATGGAAAATATTGACCCGATAGCCCCGGCCCATAGCGGCAAATCAGGGGGAACCACAAGAGCAAGCAACAAGCCGGTAACCGCTGCGCTGTAGTCTCTCACTGTCACAGGTTTGCCGCAAATCTTCCCGAGCGCCGCCTCGGTAATAACCGCTGACCCCACACATACTGCCATCATACTGAGCGCCTGCAATCCGAAAAACCATACGCCTGCAAAACATGCAGGCATAAGCGCCAGAATAACGTCACTCATTATCATCGGAGTTGAGACAGTCGTATGTTGGTGCGGTGATGAAGATACTATGAATCCTTCGCCTTCCATTTCCTAATCCCTCCGAACTCCCACTTGTCAAGGCTTTCCCAGTCCAATTTAAGCATTATCCACGCTTGACATTGCGCCTTGCCCTAATCTCAGCTTTTGCCAGCCGAATGCCTTGCACCAATCGGCGCCGTGACGGGCAAATAAAGCTACAACATCCGCACTCTATGCAGTCAAGTGCGCCCAGCCTCTCGGAATCATCAAACCGTGAGGCTTCCGCATAACCTGCTATCCAAATAGGCATGAGATTCATTGGGCACGTTTCTACGCACTTGCCACATCTTATGCATGGGAGTACATCATCTAAAACAACTTCCTTATCCGAAAGAAGCAGTATTCCTGACGTGCCTTTTGTCACGGGAATCTCTGTAGTATACTGCGCTATACCCATCATAGGCCCACCGATTATCGCCTTTTTCGGAGGGATCCGGAGCCCACCGCACGCCTCAATAATGTCATTCACCAGAGTGCCTATGGGAACCATGAGATTCCCTGGCTCTTTCACACAGCTTCCGGCTATGGTAACGACACGCCTTGTGAGCGGCATGCCGTCAAGGACCGCCTCTTTAACTGCAACCGCAGTGCCTACGTTGTTTACGACTACGCCCACATCCACCGGTAGTCCTCCTGAAGGCACTTCGCGCCCGAGAATTGCCGAAATCAACTGTTTCTCAGCGCCTTGCGGGTACTTGACTCCGAGAGGCACAATCCCAATCCTGTCGTCCCCTTCGGCAACTTCCCTCAAAGCCGAAATGGCGTCAGGCTTGTTATTCTCAATGCCTATGACCGCGCGTTCCACCCCTATGGTTTTCATAAGCAGCCTGGCGCCGGCAACTACGTCAGCCGGGCGCTCCACCATGAGCCTGTGGTCAGCGGAAAGATAGGGCTCGCACTCTGCACCGTTAAGCAGCAGGGTATCGAAGGTCTTGCCTGCCGGCGGAGTAAGCTTGAAATACGTAGGGAATGCAGCCCCTCCGAGGCCTACGATACCTGCCTCGCGAATGATTCCAATAAGCTCGTCGGGAGTCAGATTATCAGCGTTATCCCGAGGCTTTATTGTCTCATCCGGGGTGTCAAGGCCATCAGACTCAATCACGATAGAAAGCCCGTCCACACCGCTTGACTGCGGGTGCTTTGCGACAGCCTTTACCTTGCCCGACACACTGGCATGAATAGGAGATGTAAGATGCGCCTTGCTGTCCCCGATCTTTTGCCCTACCTTGACTTCATCCCCAACCTTCACAATAGGCTCGCACGGAGCGCCGGTATGCTGATGAAGGGGGATCACCACCTTCCCAGGCGAAGGCATCGGCCTAATCGGCTTGGCGTAAGTCGCATCTTTGTTATAGCTGGGATGGACTCCTCCCTTGAAAGTCCTAATTGCCATGTTCTCAAATACTCCCCCTTCCGACAATCTTACAGTCTCCCTAATAACCGAATACCTTTTCAAAGTTAATTTTCATAATCCATATAAGATAATACCACAATTGACCCGGTTATGCAGAACTGACCCCATACTACTGTAAACAACTGCAAAACGTAAAGGGGCGTCCGACTTACGCGCCCCCGAGGTTGCTCAGGCATTCCGGTTGAACCTTCCCATTAGTCGCAAAACGTCCCGGCGGCATAAGCGCCGCCGGGAAAATCAACAACAAAATCACCGCTAGAATAGGCCGACAATATTACCCTCATCGTCAATGTCGACATTCTCTGCAGCAGGATGCTTGGGAAGGCCCGGCATAGTCATCATTTGTCCGCAAAGGGGAACAATGAACCCTGCCCCTGCAGATATCCGCACCTCGCGCACGTTGAGTTCCCAATCAGTGGGCGCCCCTCTTAAAGCAGGATCGTCAGTCAGCGAAAGCTGTGTCTTTGCGGTGCAAATCGGCAAGCCTCCTAAGCCCTGCCTTTCGATGGTCCTGATGTCGCGCTCTGAAGAACCTGAGTAAATGACCCCCTTGGCTCCATAAATCTCCTTGGCCAGCTTCTCGATTTTATCCTTCACCGGAGTATCCAGTTCGTACAAGAACCTGAAGTCAGGCTTCTCTTGCTCCAGGCAATCCAAGACTTCCCTGGCCAGCTCGAGGCCGCCTTCACCGCCACGGCCCACCACTTCAGATATAGCAGCGCGAACTCCTAAATCATCACAATGCTTCTTCAAGAATTCCAGCTCTTCCTCATCATCAGTGGGGAATCTGTTAATGGCTACAACGACTGGAAGGCCGAACTTCTCCCTTACGTTCTCTATGTGTTTATCCAGGTTCTCGCAGCCCTTCTCTAAAACAGCCAGGTTCGTCTCAGCAAGTTTGTCCTTCGGCGCTCCGCCGTGGTGGTTAAGGGCACGGGCAGACGCAACGATCACAACTACGTCAGGCCTCAGGTCGCTCATACGGCATATTATGTCGAAGAACTTCTCAGCACCGAGATCAGCAGCGAACCCGCCTTCTGTAATGGCATAGTCGGCCAACCTGAGAGCCGTTTGCGTAGCCACAATGCTGTTATTGCCATATGCAATATTCGCGAAAGGCCCGCAGTGCACGAAAGCAGGCTGCCCCTCCAGGGTCTGGACTAAATTCGGTTTTATCGCTTCCTTCATAATGACCGCCATAGCCCCAACTGCTCCCAAATCAGCAGCAGTGACAGGCTTCCCATCGTACGTGTATCCCACGATAAGCTTGGCAAAACGCTCTTTCAAAGTGCTTATCGACGGAGATAACCCGAAACAGGCCATTATCTCCGATGCCACGGTAATGTCAAATCCGCTCTCCATGGGAGTGCCGTTTGCCTTTCCTCCCAGGCCGACTACTATGTTACGCAACTGCCTGTCGCTTATATCCATAACGCGACGCCATGCAATTCTCCTGGGATCGATACCGAGATCGTTCCCTTGGTGAATATGGTTCTCCACCATGGCTGCAAGGAGGTTATGAGCCGCGCCTACCGCGTGGATGTCCCCGGTGAAATGGAGGTTAATGTCCTCCATAGGAAGCACCTGTGAGTATCCGCCTCCTGCAGCTCCGCCCTTAATGCCAAAAGTGGGTCCAAGTGACGGCTCTCTGAGGGCAACCATAACACTCTTCTCCATTTTCCCCAGAGCTTGAGCCAGTCCTACAGCCGTACACGTCTTGCCTTCACCGGCAGGCGTAGCCGTTATCGCAGTGGTGTAAATCAGTTTCCCGTAAGGACGTGCTTTCAGCCTTTCGATAGTCTCCAAGCTAACCTTTGCCATATACTTACCGTAGAATTCAAGATCATCCTCAGTAAGTCCTATGCTTTTCGCGATTTCCAGGATAGGCTTGAGCTTTGCGCTCTGTGCAATCTCGATGTCAGGAGGAATTCTACCGTAAGTCCCTTTTGACATATCTACATACCCCTTCCGTTTTTTGTGCGGATATACTCGTCAATCCCATGGGCAGCCAGCTTGCCTGCGCCCATTGCTGCAATCACAGTGGCGGAGCCTGTAACAATATCGCCACCTGCGAATATTCCAGGTATGTTCGTCTTGCCTGTCTCTTCATCAGCGATGACGTTGCCGCGCCGACCCAGAGCAAGCCCGGAAACGGTCCTTATTAAGAGGGGGTTGGGATTGGTGCCGACAGCGGATATTACTGTGTCAACATCGAGGATGAATTCTGAACCGGGAACAGGAATCGGCCTCCGCCTTCCGCTGTCATCTGCCTCGCCCAACTCCATCCGGATGCACTCCATCCCCTTTACCCAGCCTTGGTCATCTTCCAGGATACGCACCGGGTTTGAGAGGAGCATGAATTCGATTCCTTCCTCCTCCGCGTTTTCCACTTCTTCTACTCGTGCAGGCATTTCCGCTCTTGAACGCCTGTAGACGACTGTGACTTTTTCCGCACGCAATCTCAGCGCGGTTCGGGCGGAATCCATAGCCACATTGCCTCCGCCTACAACTACAACACGCTTACCGACCCAAATCGGAGTATCATATTCCGGAAATCGGTAGGCTTTCATCAGGTTTGCTCTGGTTAGGAATTCATTAGCTGAGTACACGCCGTTTAGGTTTTCCCCGGGCACTCCCAGGAAATAGGGCAGGCCGGCGCCTGTACCCAGGAATATGGCGTCAAATCCTTGTTGGAAAAGCTCATCCACTGCAACTGTTGTACCTACAAGCACGTTAAGGCGTATTTCTACGCCTTGACTCCTAACATATTCCACCTCCTCATCAACAATGGCTTTCGGCAGACGAAACTCAGGGATACCGTACCTGAGCACACCACCTGTAGCATGCAATGATTCAAACAGGACAACCTTGTAGCCAAGCTTGTTAAGCTCGGCTGCACACGTCAAGCCCGCAGGGCCTGAACCGACAACTGCGACTTTTCCCGAAGACAAGTCAGAATGCACCGCTTCAGCCAGGGGATCCCCGTGAACTCTTTCGTAATCAGCGCAAAAACGCTCAAGGGCTCCTATTGCCACAGGTTCACCTTTCTTGCCCAGAGTGCATACTGCCTCGCACTGGCTTTCCTGAGGACATACGCGGCCACACATAGCAGGTAAACTGTTTTTTTCCTTAATCTTCTTTCCCGCCCCAAGGAAGTCGCCTTCTGCGATCAGGGCAATGAACTCAGGAATATCTACACCGACAGGACACCCGGCGACGCAAGGCTTCTTTGGACATCCAATACAACGAGTAGCTTCAGCCACTGCCAAATCCGGCGTGTAGCCTAACGCTACCTCGTCAAAGTTCCTAATGCGAATATCCGGAGCTTGTTTCGGCATTTCGTGTCTTTGTCTTCTTACTTTTGATGACATTTGCATCCCCCCGCGCCGGCCAGATAATGTTCCATGGCGAGCTTTTCCTCTGCCAGAAAGCGCTTCTGTCTTGCTATCAATTCATCAAAATTCACCTTATGACCGTCAAACGCAGGACCTTCAACACAAGAGAACTTAGTCTCGCCGTCGATTGTCACACGGCATGAACCACACATCCCTGTGCCGTCCACCATAATCGCGTTCAAGCTGACAATGGTCTTTACTCCGAACTCCCGAGTGACTCTTGACGCTTCGCGCATCATCAGAAGAGGCCCTATGACTATTACCTCATCGGGACGAAGCCCCTTCTCCAGCAAGTCATGAAGGACTTCGGTAACAAAACCTTTGTGCCCGAAGCTTCCATCGTCTGTGCTGTAGTGAACCTCATCACTTGCCTGCTCCATTCTCTCTTTGAATATCAACATGTCTTTTGTCTGCGCGCCTATAAGAGATATGACTCGAGTCCCGAGTTTGTGGTAAGCCTTTGCCTCAGGGTATATTGGAGCAACCCCTACTCCTCCTGCTACACAAAGGACACAGTTCAGCTTCTCGATCTCTCTGGGAGTTCCAAGGGGGCCCACAATATCCAAAATAAAATCATCTTTCCTGAGCGTGCCCAACTCAGTCGTGCTTTTCCCAACTTCCTGAAACACCATGGTCAAAATGCCGGTCGTAGGATCGCTGTCTGCTATTGTTAAGGGGATTCGTTCTCCCCTTTCATGCATCCTTAACACGACAAACTGCCCTGGATGCGCATGAGCGCATATCTCAGGAGCGTCTACTTCAACTAGCTTGATTTTGGGCGCCAGCGTTTCTTTCTTGAGAATCTTATGCATTTCACTCCTCCTTGCCCATGACCTGACATGTCCTGTGCCCGTAAAGCCGAAAAATGTATCATGATGCAATTGTTAGTACGCCTAAAATAACCACGATATATATTCGATGCGACTTCAAATAATCCTCCCGAACCTTAGAGGTAATAAGCCAGGTGCATCAGATCTACGCTGAGATCTGTATTATGAACTCTGATTCCTTCAGGCGCTTTCAGGTGTACCGGCGCAAAGTTGAGAACTGCCTCGATTCCTGCGACGGCGCACTGATCCATCACTGTCTGAGCTGCCTCAGCGGGAACGGCTATGACAACCATCCTGAATCCAAGCTCCAGGGCCTTGTCGTGAAAGCGGTGAATATGGTCTATCGGTATTCCGTTGATCAGTTCACCGATTACCCCGGGATTGGAATCAAACAAAGCCACCAGCTTAAGATGGTAATCTTCTTCAGCGTCATACCTTTGAATTATATACCTGGCAATCGCATGGCCCAAATTGCCTACACCGATAATTCCGACCTTTATCTCCTTGTCCAGATTCAGAATATGTTTGAGCCTGCTGCGCAAGCTCCCTATATCATAGCCAAGCCCCTGCTTACCGAAGGCGCCGACAATACCGAGGTCCTTCCTGACCTGGGCAGGACTGACGCCTGACTTCTCACCCAGCTTAAAGGAGGAAATAATATTCCCGTAAGAGTCCTCACACAGGTTCTCAAGAACCCGAAGATATACAGGGAGGCGCCTAATAACAACATCAGGAATATTCCCCTTTTCCACTGTCCTCCCCCTTTATACATAGATCCATAACCATCAACCTTGCTTGGGTTCGGGTATTCCTCATTCATGCCCGGCGCACGCAACAGAGCGGCGCAAAAGCGCCGCTCTGTCTCAAGCTCAATCTATCCCGTCCGCTCAAGGCAGAGCCGGCGCCACCTTGATTCCACTTCAGACTTCTAAGTAGATCACCATAAGTAATCACCGGTTCCAGAAAGTGTACGTACCGTGCAGGGTTGCCGGTGTTGCACTCGGGGACGGCGCCCCAAGCGGGTCGCCTTGACAAAATCCGGCCCGTAAGCCAGTGGCCGAATTTTGACACCCCTCGCAGCAATCACCGCCAACCCAAGACAATCGAAAAACGAGCGAAAACTAATGAACTCATACTTAG
>JAAZEW010000209.1 GCA_012512055.1 Bacillota bacterium
GTTTACCTGCGCGCACCTGAAAGTCCTCTGTGGCGTATCTGACCCAGGCCTCGTCAACAAGGAGCGGCCTCACCATTGACGGCATCCAGGGGCTCGCATCACTTGATCTGCTTACACCCCAAACACCACCCATGGAAAGCCTTGTATAAGCCTGAACAGCCTCCCCGAATCTGGCATCCACTATTAAGCTGAGGTTTTGAGAGATACCGGGAAGCGTTACGCCTCGAGGCCTTGGTGGCAGGTAGCTGTCGGTGTCTTCGGTGTCACCGGGTTCCTCATCGCCGGGACCATCGCCACCGGGCTCGGAAGCATAGGGATCCGGCGCAGAAGGAATGTCGCCGAAGAAGACCTCTCCGGAAATCCCCATGCTTCCACCGATGAATAACATGGGGCCTTGCTCTCCGCGGACTACCACCTTCAAGCTGGGATCAATCCTGTCAAAGGTCTCTGCTGCTGCCGACGACGACGACGACGGCGCCACCGCTGCCGCCGCCGAGGCACTGCCTATGGACAAGACAATGAAGGCCAGGACGATAACGGCAGTTGTGGTTTTCTTGTGTCCCTGATTTATGAAACCCATGATGGGATAATCATCCTTTCGCTCCCATAAAGCAATCCGCCTTCCGCATTGGCTCGAAGTCTCCGAACTTGCCGGATACTTGCCGGTGGAAGGCGCCAGGTTGAATCCGAAAATGAAGTCCGGCGGCAATTGCTATGATTGCTGCCAACCATCATGCTATCATGGTGGCTTTGTGTAGTAGCTAGTTCGCTCTGCAACCTCGAATATCCTGCTTAACCTGGTCTTCATCATTAAGGTAATATATGGGACACCGTCCTGACGCGTGTTGTGCGGAGCGGTCACTATGAACGAATAGCGCAGATCCGGCCCGGCAATTCTATCCGGGATTCTGCGAAAGTCCGTACCGCCAAAGCGAAGAAATTTGACGGTCCATGGACATAATAGTTACCGAAATCAATAGGATATCGACATAGCCGAGGACGGGCATTCGTCCCGCCGGTAACGTGGAAAGGAAGTGAAGTACAATGGATGGTAGAATCAGATGTAGTGTCAGCAACTGCCATTACTGGAAGCACGATAACGTTTGCGGCGCATCACAGATAATGGTGACCTCAGATACTCTTGCGCAAGCAAAACCTGACAGCTTTGACGCTCCGCAGGCATCTGTCGCATCCCCCACTCCGGCAGGCAGATGCGAGGAAACGTGCTGTAAGACCTTTGTAAAGAAAGGCTCTGGCAAGACACATGAGGATAATGTCCAGAGGATGTAGGATGCAAGGAGCTGAAAGCACCGCTTTCCGAGAATACCGATACTCCTGAGAAATACATATCGATACACGACATGTATCCCATGCACTGGTTCGCTGATGTGGACAAGTCTGACATACGGCAAGATGGCAGCAATTCCGACGCCAACTGACTTGTGAGCCAGATGGACCAATCAGACAGCATACAAAGACAACTCCCGGTAGCAGGCATCCGGCCCGCACTTGTAGGCCGGATGCTGTTTTGTCTCCAACTCGGATGCCCTCTGCAAAGATCTTGCGGTCACGAGGAGTATGCTATCATATGGCGAAAGCACTATCATAATAGTAAAGCCATAGCGCCACAGGGCGGAAGTGGCAAAATCCGCGCCGGCAGGCGTATTTGGCAAGAAGCTGCATATTCATACACTGTGATGTATTGATATTCTCCCTGCCCACAAAATGGAATGACACTTGCCAAAAGGGACTCATGAGGAGGTAGTGCCTGATGAAATCACGTAAATTGCAGATCGCGTCTGTTCTGTCGCTGTTATGGGGAGGCTGGTGGACATTTTTCGGCCTGGCGTCAGGCATCGGCGAAGGCATCGGTATTCCTGGAACCTTGATGCACGCATTGGTCCCGGGACTGATCTTCTTAGCTACTGCTCTTGCCGCACGGAAGTGGAACTTTGCCGGTGGGATCCTTCTGGTGCTTGAAGGCGTTATTGCTCTATGGTTCTTCGGATATCTTTCGGATCGGCTGTTCACCACACTTGGGTTACAGATGGTCTGTTTGCTGGGCCTTCCCGGAGTGATATCGGGCTTAATATTCATATCGGAAGGCAGAAAACGCGAGCCAACGCACATACACAAGTGATCTCTTATCCGTGCAATCATTCCGGATCATGACCTCAGGGCTTTTTCAAATAATCAGATTTTCTTTCCTTGACATCACCAACTAATCCGGTTATTATGTAGATAGGTTCTTTTCAGTCTGAACATAAGATGAAAGGATGTCCTCATGCGAAAATCACAACGTTCACTCTCCAGTACAAGGCTAATAAGATCGTTTAACGTCGTCTCAGTCCTCCGCACCATGTATCGAAAAGGTGGATGCTCCAAGGCCGAGATAGCACAGCTTACCCGCATGAGCTCAGCCACAGTAACCAGGATAATCTCGGATCTCCTGGAACAGGGTATAGTCACCGAAGATAAAATCGCCGAGTCTACCGGGGGACGCAAGCCTGTAATATTCAAACTCAACTATAATA
>JAAZEW010000021.1 GCA_012512055.1 Bacillota bacterium
AGGGCGGAGAGCGATGCTCTGGAAGACACGTTTTGCCTTTGATAGGTAGCTCTCAGCAGTTTTGCGCTTCTCCGGTTAGACGCCGCCAGTAAGCCAAGACCTGATTTCCGACTCAGTCGGAACCCTGCCTTCACATTTCTTGTCCCCGTCCAGAAATACTGCAGGAGTCAACATGACACCCCGCTCTACGATTTCGTTGAGATCCGTGACATGGACGATGTCGACTTTGAGACTAAGTTGGCTTGCGACTTCTCTAATTGAACCAGCTAGTTTATGGCATCTTGGGCATCCTCTACCTAGGACTTCAGCTTTCATCGTGATAATCCCCTTTCTCAGCAAGCGAGCGTACGTCTGCCGGGTGAGTGTGCGCACTCCGTTTGTGAATTTCAGCGGTCCGGTGTTTTAGCGTCTCAGGTTAACAAACCAGCGTCCCGAAAATCATACCGGTTACAGTCGCCATGACAACTACCAGCAAAATGTAAGTTGCCGTTTTCTTAGTCCCCAGCACACTGTTGATCACAAGCATACTCGGCAAACTCAAAGCCGGTCCTGCAAGAAGCAAAGCAAGCGCCGGTCCCTGGCCCATCCCTGCGCCCATCAGCCCCTGTATGATCGGAATCTCCGTCAAGGTGGCAAAGTACATAAAAGCGCCAATGACAGAGGCAGCTAGATTCGCAAGGAAAGAGTTGCCTCCTACCAGGGACGCGATGTATTGGGACGGAATGAGACCTGCGCCTGTCCCGGGACGGCCCATCAGAAGGCCGGCGACTGCGACTCCGCCAAAAAGAAGGGGGAGGGTGCGTTTTGCGAATTCCCAGGTTGAGCCTGTCCACGTGACGGCTTCGTCCTTCGAGAACCATGTTCTTATCATGTACCCTAAGGTAATAAGAAGCGCAGCGACGATATACCATTTTATTCTGAAGACATCAGACCAGAAGCCAACGTGGTCAGAAGGCTTCCCCCATGCGGCAAAGACTAAGATTCCTGCAAGGACTGCGAAATATGCTGTTGTCCGGGCTAAGGTTCGCGTATCTTCATCCTCCGTGGCGTCGTGAGTGGTAAGGCTCCTCTGCCTCGTGTCTTCTTCTTCCCTGAACAGGAACGCCATGACAAGGCCGATGATTACTGAAAATGCCACAGCGCCTATGGCCCTTGCGAGCCCCATTTGCCATCCTAAGACGCGGGCTGTCAGAGTAATTGCCAAGATGTTTACGGCAGGCCCTGAATACAGAAAGGCTGAAGCAGGTCCGAGTCCTGCGCCTCGTTTATAGATGCCCATAAAGAGAGGGAGCACTGTACATGAGCACACTGCCAAGATCGCGCCGGATACTGAGGCTACGGCATACGCGAGCCATCGTTTGGCCTTTGACCCCAGGTATTTCATAACTGACTGCCTGGATATGAAATTCTCCATAGCTCCGGCAATAAAGAACGCAGGGATTAGGCAAAACAGTACGTGTTCTCTGGCGTACTCTTGAAGCATGTGAAAGCTTTCAAGGATCGCTGCCTGCACCTCCGGGTTTCCCAACGGAGCGAAGGACATTAAGAGAAATACGCCTACAATCCCTGCGAATATCTTTAGTTCTTTCATACAATCGCACCTCTCGTGATCCAACGTTAGCGGGAGCCTGTTGCCGAGAAGGCTGTCGCATTTGATGTGTCTTCTACACCATTACCCTGTTTGTCTCGTGCCTCAGGATACACTCGGCGCCTGTCCCGTTATGGCTACAAGTTGCCTCCAGACACTTCATGAATTGCCTGACGCACGGCATTGCCAGACGGTAGACTACGTTAAGCCCTTCTTTTCTGGAATCGACAATTCCGGATGCTTTCAATACCCCAAGATGCCTTGAGATGGTAGATTGATCAAAGCCTAACCTTTCCACCAGCTCTGTAACGTGTTTTTCACCTTCATCAGCCAATATCGCGATTATCCTGGCACGGGTCTCATGGCCTAAAGCCTTAAAAACCTGAACTTGTCTTTGGATACACTCTTCCGGCAAAGACATCACCTCTATGGCTATATTGCCATATAAGCATATATGGTGTCAACTCTTTTCTCAGGCATCTTTACGGCAGGACATACTTTTGGAAGGGATTTTGGATGAGAGCTATAAAGAGTATAATGGCACAATACATACACAGAAGAAGTCCGATGAACCGGGATAAGAAGGAGGAGTCAATAGTGAAAGTGGAAGAGAGACTCAGAGAGCTTGGCGTTAAGTTGCCGGAACCTGGCAAGCCATTGGCTGCCTATGTACCTTACGTAAGGACGGGCAATTTGGTTTTCATTTCAGGCCAGGTTTGCACGGTTGACGGTGAACTGAGGTATAAGGGTAAAGTTGGCGAGGATGTCACTGAAGAACAGGCATACGAAGCTGCAAGGATTGCCGCTATTAATCTTTTGGCTATCTTGAAGAGCGCAGTTGGCGACTTGGATAAGGTCAAGAGAATTGTAAATGTACACGGCTATGTTAACAGCACAAAGGGTTTCGTAAGGCACCCCATGGTTATTAACGGAGCTTCAGAGTTCCTGGTTGAGGTGTTCGGAGATAAGGGCAAACACTCCAGATGTGCA
>JAAZEW010000210.1 GCA_012512055.1 Bacillota bacterium
CCGTATGAGTCCACACCGTATGAAGTAGGGTTTGGGATAACAGCAAAAGACGGTAAGGTCAAAGAGAAAGGGCTTGTTCTTTCAGAGTTCGCAAGGACAGTCCGGGATGCGCGTATACATGAGCTTTCCCCTGCTAAGGCAGAGGCTGCAATAGTCGTTCCGCGGAAGTACTATGATAACCTTGATCCTGAAAATACTCCTACAAGGAATGCAGCAACGCTTTTTGCATCCTTTATCCTGGCAAAATCTGCAGGACTTGATGTG
Source organism: Bacillota bacterium (assembly GCA_012512055.1). The sequence goes on from JAAZEW010000210.1 coordinate 265, forward strand.
GACTTCGTAACCTGTGACAAGCTGGCAACAGGCGACATATCCGGTTACAAGGCTCTCTTTGTCCCCTGCGCCACACGTCGCGGGGCCCTGAATATCTCCGATTTCACCCTCCTACGGGAGTTCGTAGAATCAGGAGGGACACTATATTGCTCCTACGACGGAATTGCCATTGACGGGATGGAAGAGGTTTTCGGCATGACTATCCTTCATGCCGGCGTGCCTCCGGGGAACAACTGGGCTGTGAAGGTTCCCCGGCTTAAGCAGCCTCTCTCAGGACCATTGCCGGAGCCGTTAGGTCTGTCCCGGAGGAAACGCCTCAACTTTGCCTCAGCAATAGGCGGCACGTGTGATTGCCGGGAGGTTATCGTGAACCGGTATGGCGAAGGACATGCCATATTCATCGGATTTCCGTTTGAACTGTATCTTGCCACGACTCCGTATGTTTTTGAGCAAGACGAGTATTATGAAATCTACTCTCTTGTAGCCAAGACAGCGGGGCTGGATGTAGCATGGAAAGGACGGAACCCGGCTATTGAGGTGCGAAGATTCACCGGCCCCGGCAGGAATGTGTTTGTTGTTGTAAACCATGAGCCGCAAGAACAGGTTGTCAGTATTCCTGTCCCTGCTGACACAGAAGGTGGCTCAGCCCGGTCGTGGAAGAGAAAGGCTGGAATAGAGATTACAGACGACATGCTATCCTTCGCGCTGGGTCCTTCGGAAGGCGACCTAATTGAGATACTCAGACAGACCTGAATAGGCTTGGCGGATCAAGAGAATCTGTGACGAAACAAGGAAGAAAGAACCGCTACTTGACATGCCGGACATAATCTGCGCAAGGCTAATACGACAGATTTGTGCAAATGCGCGAAATAACACGTAAGACATGCCAACTACGGAGGTGCACCTATGGTTAAGCTTCAGAGACTCACCGACAAGCCAATTTTGAGGCCCGTGCCTGAGCATAGCTGGGAGAGGTCGGCGGTATTCAACTGCGCGGCTGTTCGAAAAGACGGTATCTTTCACCTTATATACCGTGCTTGCGATCTGCCCAGCCATGAAAGGTATGGGGCGTATGTTTCCACCATGGGGCATGCTGTGAGCCTCAATGGCGTGGATTTCGCAAGAGATGACAAGCCCGTATTCTCCGGGGAGGGCCCACGGGAGCAGCGGGGTGTCGAAGACCCAAGAATAGTGGAAGTTGACGGCAAGTTCTATATGATGTACACAGCCTTCGGCGCCAGGTGCGACGGAGACTTCAGAATATCTATGGCAAGCTCGCCTAACCTAACTAATTGGTCGCGCTACGGAGTAGTCCTGGATGAGCCTAACAAGGATGCCTCCCTTTTTCCGGAGAAGGTTGGCGGCAGGTATGCCATGTACCATAGGCGCCACCCTAACATATGGATGGCCTTCTCAGATGACCTGGTCAATTGGACTGACCACCGAGTGGTCATGGAGATAGTGCCCGATTCATGGGAGTCTGAACGGATAGGCATTGCAGGTCCGCCCTTTAGAGTGCCTGAAGGCTGGGCGCTGATCTATCACGGCGTTGATCCTGATAACATTTATCGTCTGGGCTGGGCACTTTTCGACGGAGATGATCCTACACGGTTGGTGTACCGGCAGGCTGAGCCCATACTCGAACCTGAGCTGGATTGGGAGAAAGAGGGTTGGGTTCCCAATGTTGTCTTCAGTTGCGGACAGATAGTTGCAGATGGAATGGTTTACGTCTATTACGGTGGCGCAGACGCTTGCATCGGCGTCGCTGTCGCAAGAGTAGAGGATTTTATGGTGGAATAAGGGGGTCAACTGGTGGACGGCCCGGGCAGAGGGCGATGGATCAGCCGGGGTATGCACGACGACCATTGAGTCGGGAATACGCATAGCCATGGCCTGCCGGACGTTGCTTGAAACTCTTGACCTTGCCGAGGCGTTTCCGGAGGATTGGGATGTGCTTGCCTGCCGGCTGGGAATGGACGAAGACGAATTGGATGAGATTAGGCGAGTTGCGGATCTTCTCTACCTTCCTCGGCCTGACCCCGATTCAGGCGTAATTGAGCAGTTTGAAGGCTACTACGACTACGATGACGTGGACCTTTCGAAGTTGAAAGAGAGCGTCAAAGGTTCCGGAGAATCTATGGAGGAGGCCTTAGGGCGGGAGAGGCTTGCAAGAAGTAAGTTGCTTAAGCAGGCAGACGTAGTGATGCTTGGTTGCCTCCTTCCTGGTCTGTTCAATAAAGAGATCCGGAATGCGAACCGGCGCTACTACGAGCCTCGAATCGGCAAGTGTGACTCTCCGTTGAATTGAACGCTGATATTCCTGACGAAAGCAGGGATTATGGGATGTTCGTGGAATAATGTGTTATTCTACTTGTAGACAATTATCGCTATACATGAAGTGAGACGTGTTTCTTCCAAGACTAAACAGCGGGGAGGGGAAACCGTACTCGTCTTAGGTCAAAACAAGAGGCCGGGTGCGGTGCGCAAATGAAACAAGAGATAGCCATCGTAACAGACAGTGCTGCAAGTCTTCCACAGGAACTCGTCAAGAAATACGGTGTTACGGTAGTCCCCATTCAGATACAGTTTGAGGATGAGGCGTATAGAGACGGGGTTGACATCACCCGCGAAGAGTTTTACGAGAAACTGGATGGGCGTGTCATGCCGTCTACGTCCCAACCCGCTCCTTCAGACTTTATCAATGTCTATGAGAAGTTGCTTGAGCGGGTCAGGACAATAATATCCATTCACATAACTTCTGAGGGTAGCGGGACCTGCCAGGTGGCGAACATAGCCAAGGCGCGTTTCCCCGGCGCCGATATTGAAGTGTTTGATTCCAAGTCTGCTTCAATGGGAATCGGGTTCTTGGCGATGGAGGCTGCAGAGGCCGTATTAAGCGGCAAAACCAAAGAAGAAATCCTTCGTTTGCTGACAGAACTGAGGCCTCGTATTGTGAGCTATGCAGTGATTGACTCAATCCGTTATCTTCTGAAAAGCGGTAGGGTTCGTGCAGGACAGGCGCTCATAGCTTCATTGCTGTCTGTAAAACCGCTGATATCCATTAGACAAGGTGTTGTTGAGGTTGTGGACAGGGTTAGGACTCATCGTGCCGCTTTGGATAGACTTGTCGAACTGACTCTGGCGGCAGCAGGGGACAATCCCAGGTCCAGGCTTGCCGTAGTTCACGGGAACGTGCTGGAAGAAGCCAATAAG
>JAAZEW010000211.1 GCA_012512055.1 Bacillota bacterium
CTGCCTCTCTTCCGAGAGCGTTGAGCTTTTTCAACTGTCTCTCAAGCCTGTAAATATCTTTCTCCGTAGCATTTTCTGCCGCTAAACCTGCTAGGCTCGGCTCCAACTCAACCCTGGCTTCAAATATCTCGCGTGGGCTGTGTTCTTGTAGTAGTTCCCTCATCAGTTCACTGTTTATTGATGCTTCCGTTGCATCCACTTTGATGAAATCTCCCTGGCCTCGCCGACACTCGATTATCCCAAGGACTTCCAGAGCGCTCAAGGCCTCCCTGATGACTGCGCGGCTTGCCCCAAACTGCTGCGCCAAAGTCCTCTCAGGCGGAAGCTTGTCGCCTTTCCCGAGCCTACCCTCAGCTATAAGGTCACGGATTTGACTTACGATTTGCAGGTAGAATTTTTGACTTTGAACCTGTTCAAACATGGCGTACCTCCAGATTATCTTCCGCGCAAGCCAGCTGCGCCTATCACTTCGGCATCTTACAATCCTCAACTGTATGGTGATGGACGTCTTTCTTCCATTTATGGCACTGCACAGAGGTTTGTAGGCCAGACAGCATGATAATCACGTAGTCTGACCCTAACCTATAATATTCTACCTGCTTCAACAAGACTCCTGCATACATTTACCTAAGCGCTTACCTTTGTCTGACGCCTGATATATCGTTCCCACAAGGCATCCGCCCTAGCAAGTTATTTTTGCATCCACCACGCATGCGCCCTTGTCAAAAGACAATACAGGATTCAGATCCACTGAGGATATGTGAGGATTCTCAGAGATCAAGCGGGATAGAGCAACTATGATATCAGCCAAGACGTCCTTATCCCTGGGCGCTCTCCCGCGCACGCCTTCCAGCATATGACCTGCCTTAATCTCAGACATCATCTCGAAAGCGTCTTTATGGGTTACAGGCGTGATGCGAAAAACAACATCCTTTGCGATTTCTACAAAGATTCCCCCTAGTCCGAACATGACCGCATGCCCAAACTCAGGATCTTGCACCGCTCCTATGATTACCTCAAGGACATCAAGGCTGTCTTCTCTGTTGCCATCTGCCGGCTTACTTGCAGCTTTCGCTACGAGGATTCCATCTATCCGTGCATCAGGTTGTTTGCTTGTGACACTACACATAATGTCTTCGTATGCCTTTATGGCATCTTCTTCTGTAAGGATTCCAAGCCTCACTCCCCCAATATCGCTCTTGTGAAGGATATTAGGGGACACTATCTTCATGACAACCGGGTATCCTATTGACTTGCCGGCCCTGGCAGCTTCAGAAGGACTCGTGACAAGTCTAAAAGGAGGGACCGGCATGCCGTATTCCTCAATTACCCGGTAAGCCTCAGGTTCAGTGAGGTTTCTCCCTGCCAAAGCAGCGCTACGGATGAGTTCATGCTTTGATGTCATTCCTTTGAAATCGTTCTTTTTCTCGACTTCGCAGCATTGTCTATCCATGTTCAGCGAACCCCCGTACAACCGGCTACTTCCCGCAACTTCTTGACATCCATGAGC
>JAAZEW010000212.1 GCA_012512055.1 Bacillota bacterium
ACCCGAGGGGGAGGCGGGCCACCTCATGTCCCTCCTATTCGGTCTTGCTCCGGGTGGGGTTTACCTGGCCAACCAGTCACCTGGTTGCCGGTGCGCTCTTACCGCACCGTTTCACCCTTACTCTCCGCTAATCCGACCCTTTACGGTTTGAATCAGACTGGAGAGCGGTTTAATTTCTGTGGCACTTTCCTTAGGGTCACCCCCACTGGAAGTTATCCAGCACCCAGCCCTATGGAGTTCGGACTTTCCTCGAGCGCCATCCCTTGCGATAATACGCAGTGGATAGGCCCGCGACTACCCGATCTGCTTGTTTGAAATTCTAAGAATTATTTTATCACCTGTTCTCTCCGGGTGTCAAATCTCTCCCCGGTCCGCTCAATCAGGCTTGTCCGTCCCGGAATCGATACCAAGATTAGCAAGCGCATCAGCATGAGCATTCTTCTCGCGCGGAATATGCTTTATGTCAAATCTCGCAAACGCATCCTTCAGGCGGCGCGCTTTCATGAAAAGAGGCCGCAGCCTGGGTGATCTAACAGCGTATGCTCCTTTCATCTGTAGCACTACAAGTTCGCTGTCAGCACGAACGCTAACCCTTCTTGCTCCAAGCTCCTTTGCAGCTTCAAGCGCCTTTATTAGCGCAATGTATTCAGCTTCGTTATTTGTGGCGATCCCAATCCCTTCACTTAATTCCATAAGGCAAGAACCGTCCGCATCTAAAATGACGGCGCCGATTCCCGCATGCCCAGGATTACCGCGGGACGCCCCGTCTGTGTATATCGTCACTCCAAAACAAGATTTATTTAGCAAGTTATCAGTCACAACCAACTCTCCAGCCATACTCAGGGAAGGATCTACTCTTGCCAGCACAGGATCCTGCCGCAGTTTTCGCACCTGACAACCGTGTTGTTAGGTTTGGCAAGTATGATAAGGGAACTTGGGAGCGCCACATGGCACCCTCCACAGATTTTGCCTCTGATAGGCACTACTACAGGACCGCCTCTGTCTCTTAGTAGCTGCTCGTATTTCTTAACAAGGGAATCAGATATTTGAACCCGCAGTCTTTCTCTGCCTTCTATCGTGTCTGAAAGTTTGCCGGAAATAGCTGCAGTTTCCAAATCGCGCTTACCGATAAGCTCGGCCAGCTCCGTTTCCCTTTGTTTAATCTCCAGATTGACCTCGGAAATCTCTGATTCAAGGGCCTCCGCCTTCTCCATCAGTGCGATTACATCATCCTCTAATTTGCTCTTAGTTGCCTCAAGCGAATCAAGCCTGCATCGAATATTCTCAATTTCCCTTGGGTTTGTTATTTCGCCACCATACAATTTCTCTGAAATTGAACTGACAGTTGCAGTTATATCCTTGATCTGCCATTCCTCGTGTTTCTGCTCTTTGTGCACGCGATTCAGCTCGAGGCCTGCACAACTCAATCTTTCGCGCAACACTGAAAGCCTCTCCAGAGATCCGTCAATCTCTTTCTGGACAGGCAACTCTTTCAGCGCAGTTTCAAGGGCCAGGCACTCCATGTCCATTTCTTGGAGCTTAAGCAAGGACTGTATTTCTGTCATTAATATCCTTTTCCCTTTCGGCTATGGTAGGACTCAAACGTATTCGGATTTGCACATTTGAGTCTTAGCTTCTTGTCGCGCCCAAAAGGTCTTTATATGTCTCGATATCCATCCCCACTTCTGTTCTTTTCCCTTGAATATCAGTGCCGTTTTTCTTGGCGCATTCCACACACCGCTTTGTTGTGGGCAGAATGTCCAGTCTGGCCTTGGGGATGACTCTCCCACAGATTTCACACCTCGTAACCATCCTTACAGGCCCCTTTCTCCTCCAGTCTTAGGTCCGTCGGGCCTTCGACCACGGTACTCGGCTCCATAACTATGATACTGTATGTATTTCTACATAGAATGTTCAGTTCCTTCTAAAACTCAAATGCCTTCCTTTTCTCAAGAAACCACTATTTACTAAGTAGATCACCATGAGACCGTTGTTCTCTCCCACATTATGTTAACGCAGCTCGCTTGAATCGCAAAAACCGGTCGCCGTCTTCGGCGAAACCGGCAGCTAAATAAAAAAATAAGCAGACTTTAAAAGCCTGCTTACACTCTTGGTGGGCCCACCCGGATTCGAACCAGGGACCAACCGGTTATGAGCCGGTCGCTCTACCGCTGAGCTATGGGCCCAAAATCATG
>JAAZEW010000213.1 GCA_012512055.1 Bacillota bacterium
AGCGAATAGCAAAGCGCCTTCCCCATGTGGATCTTGTTTTCGGCACTATGAACATCCACGAACTGCCCGAGCTCCTAGATCAGGTGGAAGCAGGCCACAAGGCTTACCGCGTATGGGAAGGAGACCCCGAAAGCGACGGAGGTATCATAGAAGGGCTTCCCATACGTCGTGTCCCAGGCGTTTCAGCCTGGGTTTCCATTATCTACGGGTGCAACAACTTCTGCTCCTACTGTATTGTCCCATACGTGCGCGGAAGGGAAAGGAGCCGCAGGTTCGAGGATATTATAGATGAAGTCAAGAGGCTGGGGCAGGAGGGATTTGGCGAAGTTGTCCTCCTCGGTCAAAATGTGAACGCCTACGGGCGGGATCGCAGGGACGGTCGTGATTTTGCAGACCTCCTTCATGCTCTGGATAAGACACCAGGCATATCCAGGATACGCTATCTGACCAGCCATCCCAGGGATTTCACTGATAGACTCATCAATGAAATAGCCTCATCAGAGACTGTGTGTGAGCATTTTCATTTGCCGCTCCAGTCAGGCTCAAACAGAGTGCTGGCGCGCATGAACCGAGGCTACACCATAGAGCGCTACATGGACTTGGTTCGCAGGATACGTCAGGCTGTTCCAGGGTGTTCCATTACCACAGATCTGATAGTGGGCTTTCCCGGTGAAGACGACGATGATTTCGCTGATACCCTGAGGGCAGTGAAGGAAATCCGGTTCGACTCTGCATTTACGTTTGTGTATTCTCCGCGACGGGGCACAGTTGCAGCCTCCATGCCGAACCAGGTGCCTGAAGAGATAAAGAGCCGGCGAATTCAGCAACTGATAAGTGTACAAACTGAGATCACCGAACAGATCAACCGGACTCTTCAAGGCGAAGTTCAAGAGGTCTTGGTTGAAGGGATGAGCAAAACAAACCCGTCCATGCTATCAGGACGCACTCGCACAAACAAGCTGGTAATTTTCCCGCTACATCCTGAGGTTTCAAAGGGGAGTCTGGTGAAGGTCAAGATCACGGAGACTCGTGCTTGGACGCAAATCGGTGAGGTGGTTTTAGTTTGACCACTCCTATGATGCGGCAGTACACTGCCATGAAAGCTCAGCATCCCGATGCAATTCTAATGTTTCGCCTAGGCGACTTCTACGAAATGTTCAATGAAGACGCCAAGTCAGCTGCGAAAATCTTGGAGATAACTCTGACTTCCAGAGAGGCCGGTCGAGGCGAGAGGATGCCCATGTGCGGGGTCCCTCACCATGCTGCGCACACGTACATAGGCCGGCTTATCGAAGCCGGGCACAAAGTCGCCATATGCGAGCAGATGGAGCCTCCTCGTCCAGGACGGAAAGTCGTAAGGCGTGAAGTCGTCCGTGTGATTACTCCCGGGACAATCCTTGAGCCTGAGTTCCTCGAGGAAAAGAGGAACAATTACCTTATAGCTTTAGCAGCTCAAGGCAAAGCAGTCGGCCTTGCCTTGCTCGATGTGTCTACAGGCGAGTTCGCGATTACCGAGGCCGGAGGGGAGCGCGCTGAGGAAGTTATCCTTGCTGAAGTGGGCAGTCTCGGCGCCAGGGAATGTGTAGTCACACCCAGTATTGCGGAGAACCCGCGCCTTGTTCAAGGGCTCAGGTCACTCTCGGGGCTTACTACGACTTTCGTAGATGACAAGGCGCAGCCTGCGGAATTCGGCGCCCGAGGCGGGTCTTCCCAGGCAGTGTCAGCAAAGAAGGCATTGATTGACCACTTCGGTTCCCTCAGTCTGGAAGGTTCGGGTTGCATGGAGTACCCCCTTGGCATGCAGGCTGCCGGGGTTCTTTTGCTATACGTATCAGGGACGCAAATGACGTCATTGTCTTACATCA
>JAAZEW010000214.1 GCA_012512055.1 Bacillota bacterium
ATTATATGCTTGGCTCATTCGCGGTATACAGATGAGGAAGGGTATCTGAACCTTTGTGTGACAGCCTGCCCAATTTCAAGATTGCATCCCAATTTATGTAAGCAACTGAACTAAAATCCTCTTTCGGCGTGCGGATCCGCCCGTAGAATAAAACCCGAAGAATACAAATGGTGCGGCGTGCTGGAATCGAACCAGCGACCTCAGCGATGTCAACGCTGCACTCTAACCAACTGAGCTAACGCCGCACTCAACTTGAAAGTTGATATCTGATTACGCAACTCTGCAAATCGTATTCTAAGATATGAACCTCTGTTTGTCAAGGAAGATCCCGGGCAAGTCTGAGTCAAGTTCTGGTGGGCAAAGGAAGAACCGGACAAAGGATCCGTGCCAGTCAGTACGACAAAATACATGTTCATCCGATATAAAAAAAGGATATTCGACGTCAGTCGTGAATTATGATATCTTATTATAAGATCTTATGAAGCTCCCAGGACTATATTATTGCTGCTAAATGCGCCAAAATCCAGATTGTAGCAAGATATGTCCAAGTCAGAGAGCAGTCAGAAGGAGGGATGCTTCGGTCGTCTATCTCAAGTCTCTTAAGGTTGTAGTGTAGGCTTTATTGAATCCAGTGTATGTCCCATCAAATCACACAGTTCATACAGTTCGAATTGAACGAAACATCAAGCGCTTATACTTGTACTTGCATACCCATATTGGTGATCCTACATGAGGCCATGAGGCCGGTACCGGTATGAGATCAGCTACGTGCTAAGGAGGTAACATTTAGATGAAATCCTGGAAAGGACTACTGGCAACACTCATTATCATGATACTAATTACGGCCGTTGCAGTGCCGAGTTTTGCGGGCTCCGGCGGGCTTTATGAGATGTCCATCTTCGAGAACCCGACAACATTCAACCTGTTTTCGGCAACCGGACCACAGTCAACAGTCTGGAATGACTTTGTGTCCTCAAGTCAGTACTATACTTCGTTATATGGGCTTGCACAGCCTTATCTGATATTTATGCCATCTGTGGCCCAAGATGTGCCTTCAGAGCTAAAGCAGGAAAAACTCGGAGGCAACACTTACTACACCTCCGTCATCAAGATCCGCAAGGATATTAAGTGGAGCAATAATACCCCGCTTACCGCTGATGACGTAGTGTTCAGCTACAATGCCATCCTGGATATGGATCCCAATAAACTCGGCGGAAACTGGCCAAGCATTGTGGATCCGGAGGTTCTTGAGCGAGTTGAGAAAATCGATGACTACACCGTTAAGTTCATTCTGAAAGGTAAGCCCGGCCTCGCTCAGTGGCAGTACGGTTTATTACAGGGATACTTGCTTAACAAAAGCTACTGGGAACCGGTTTTCGCAAAGGCAAAAAAAGCTGCTGATCCTGTTAAAGAGCTTTTTGCCCACGAGCCCTCAGGTGAACCGGTAGCCGGGCCATACATGCACGGAAAGTGGGAAAAGGGAGCGTTTGTCCAGAACGTCGCAAATCCCGCTTACAGCATGAAAGGCGAGGTTACAACCTTCTACGAAGACGGAAATGTGACTATAGAGAACCCCAAGACCGGGTTCAAATGGCAGAGCGGCAAACCAACAGGCAAAGTCCTGCTTAAGGTTACAGAAGGCCCCAATGCTGAAGGGACCCTCTACCGCATACTTGGAAACCAAGCCGCAGCAGTCATGTCCCTGATCGGCGGACAAGTCGACTTCATCCTGAACTCCTTAGGCCTTCAGAGAGGATTCCAAGAGCAACTCGCTCAGGCTCAAGGAGTCTCAGTTATAGAAAACAACGTGAACGGCTTCAGGTTCATGATGTTCAACTTGAGAAAGTACCCGTTCAATATCAAAGAGTTCCGTCAGGCTATATCTATTCTTATCGACAGGGAGTACATCTGCGAAAAAGTGCTCCAGGGCATAGCTTTCCCTCAGTACTCGGTTGTGCCTCCCGGAAACAGCTTCTGGTATAATCCGGACACACCTCAACTCGGTAAGGGCCTCACTCGTACCCAGAAGATAGCCGAAGCTGTTAAACTTCTGAAGAAAGCCGGCTTCACTTGGGAAGTTGAGCCCCAGCTAGACTTAGAAAAAGACAAAGTCCTAAAGCGCGGTAAGGGAATCATCATGCCTGACGGCAAGAAGATGCCCTCCTTTGATTTCATGATCATGACCGCAGGTTACGATCCTCTTCGCTACACTTTCGGCCTTAACATCGCTCAGTGGGTGAAAGATGCCGGCATACCCATGGAGGCTGCTCCAACAGAGTTTAACGTCATAAGCGACAAACTATTTGAGGAGCAAGACTTTGATGCAGCTCTGATGGGCTGGAGCCTAACTGCATATCCTGACCACATGAGATGGTTCTTCCACAGCGACCAGACCGGTCTTGGCGGTTTCAACCCCCAGGGCTACGCCAACCCTGAATTCGATAAACTTGCAGACGAATTCATGGCGGAAAGCGATATGGACAAAGCTCGCGAGCAGGCATTTAAGTTGCAGGAAATGCTCGCTGACGAACTACCGTATATCGTGCTCTTTGACACCCCGCTTATTGAAGCGTACAGGAGCGATCGATTGGAGTATCCTTACACACAGATACTCAGCGGTCTGCAGCGCTATGGAGCTCTCACATCAACTGTTAAACTGCTGAAGTAATTCAAGGCAGCCTTAATAGGCGAGCCGTAATAGGCGTATGAATCGCGGGTCCGGCCGGGCCAGGCCCGGGCCCGCGGCTTGTGCCTTGTCAATTTCAGTTGCTGAAAGTCTGGGGGATAGTTATGCGCCGATATGTCGTTGGCCGATTGGGTCAGGTAATCCTTACGCTTCTAATATATGTCACTCTCGTCTATTTTCTAATGCAGGCTATGCCGGGCGACATCACAATGATGTACTTGTCAAACCCGAAAATTCCTCAAGCTGCCAGGGAAGAGCTTAAGAGGCAGTTAGGCCTGGATCGAAGTTTGTTCATGCAATATGTCTCTTATATGGCGAACTTCTTCAGAGGGGAATTAGGAGTATCATTCTCCCAGTATCCCAAACCGGTATGGGATATCCTCATGGAGAGACTGCCAAGAACGTTTGTCCTATTCCTTACAGCAAACATATTCTCCTTTTATATCGGCTTTGTCCTGGGCAAGATAATCGCGTGGCGCCGCGGCAGGGTGATTGACCACGCCGCAACTGTAGTAGGCATAACTTTCTGGACCGCCTTCTACCCTCTTCTTGCCTTGGTTGTGATATGGATCTTCGCGTACAATTTGAAGTGGCTTCCTCTAAACCAGTTCATTGATCCGAGGCTCTGGAGTACAGCGCCATTTACCGCAAATCAAGTCTTCGGGAACATGGTATACGGCGCAGCGATAATCGGAATTGGCATATTCCTTATTCTATATTACCTGCTTCGAGGCTTAAAACCCTCACGACGCTCTCGAGCGCAGGCATGTGCGTTATCTTGCGCCCTTATCGCAGCAATGCTTTTCGTCGCAGTAAGGAAAGGCATGCTCGTATATATATGGGGCATAGCTCGTCACATGCTTTTGCGTGTATTCACACTTACGCTGATAAACTTCGCAGGCACCATGCTCCTTATGCGAGACTCGATGCTTGAAACGGTCCAAGAAGACTACGTGATGGCGGCACGTGCCAAAGGCCTGCCGGATCGGATTGTAAGGGATCGCTACGCAGCACGCACCGCCCTGCTGCCGACCGTGACCAGCCTTGTGCTTTCCTTGGCAAGCTCGATGAGCGGGGGAATGGTTACTGAGACCATGTTTTCATGGCCTGGGCTGGGTCAGACACTGTTTGCGGCAGCGCTATCCAACGATTATCCCCTTGCTACAGGCGCCTTGGCGTTCACCGGGATATTCCTTTTGATAGCACACTTTGTCGCGGACATACTCTATGCTGTGCTCGATCCTAGGATTACGTATACAGGACAGTCGGGCGTCTAGACTCAGCCCGGCCGAAATAAGGTGGATGAATCAAAATGAATGAACTTGTACCGACTCACGAGACAGGGCCCACCTCTCTTGCTGAGCCTATTTGGAAAATCAGATGGAAGCTTACCCGGCGGAGTCTTGGGCAAAGCTGGGAGATATTCAGAGAAAGCCGCATAGGAATGCTGGGTATTATCTTAATCATAGCATTTGGGATATTCGGCGCAATGTGGCCTGTGATGATCAATACCGTATGGGATCCAATGGTGTATGACCCTGTGGTAGGGTTCGATCCAATGATGATGCACCCATCACCTCCAAGCGCTACGCACCTTTTGGGCACTGACCCAATAGGCAGGGATATTCTGGCCCAGCTTATGCACAGCACAGGCCGGGAATTCCTGCTAGGTGTCTTGTCAGCTCTCATTACAGTGGTAATAGGGACTGCAGTGGGTACAGCGGCGGCTTACTACGGCGGATTCGTAGATACTCTCTTCATGCGTATAGCTGACATCATTTTATTGTTCCCGTTCATACCGTTGCTGGTTGTCGTAGGTGCTATGGTCAAGCTGTCATTTCTCCCGTTTGCAATAATCCTGGGAGTGCTGGGAGGATTCGGAGGCATAACGATCATACTGAAGGCACAGGCGTTGTCCGTATCTGTAAGGCCTTATATTGACGCAGCGCGCGTTGCCGGAGGAAGTGATTTTCACATAATCGTCTCACATATCATTCCTAATGTCCTGCCTCTCTCCTTTCTGTATATGATGTTCAGTGTTACATCAGCTATTTTGAGCGAAGCGACTCTGTCGTTCTTCGGTGTCCTGAATATAGACATGAGCTGGGGTATGATGATTCATACCGCTGATGTCGCCGGGTACCTCTTCGACTTTGCCAGGTACTGGTGGCTCTGGGCTCCTGCAGGCCTTGCCATCACCCTTTTCTGTGCTGCATTTTACATGG
>JAAZEW010000215.1 GCA_012512055.1 Bacillota bacterium
CGACACGGATGGTCTGAAAAGCTCACGGTAGAATCGCCAAGTTGCCCTGTGAAAAATCCCTAAAAACTCTTAAAAAAGCCTTGACTTTGATCTCAGTGTCGCATACAATTCCGTAAGATGTACAAAAGAGCCCTATGAGGCTAACAAGTACCGATGACAGGGACAACCCGGGATCATTGTGCATGAGCCTGCCTAGCCTCAGGGCTGTGGCAGGCTTTCATGTGTACAGAAGGGAGGTGCATAGGTGAAGTTTCGAGAGAAAGCGCTAATCATGGACGAGGCCTCTATGAGGCGTGCTCTTACACGGATTGCCCACGAGATAAACGAGGCAAATAAGGGAGTCGGCGGGGTAGCGTTGGTCGGAATAAGACGAAGAGGAGGGCCGCTTGCCAATCAGCTTGCATCACAAATCGAGAATATCGAAGGGATCAAGCCTCCGGTTGGAGTCCTGGACATAACCCTCTACAGGGACGATCTCACCACGCTGGGGCCTGCACCGATAGTGCACCGCACAGAGGTGAAGTTTGATGTCACGGGAAAAGTCATAGTCTTGGTGGATGATGTAATCTTCACCGGCAGAACTGCCCGCGCTGCGCTGGATGCATTAATGGACCTCGGTAGGCCAAAACGGATTCAGTTGGCCGTCCTTATTGACAGAGGCCATAGAGAACTGCCGATTAAACCGGACTTTGTGGGCAAAAACGTGCCTACGTCACGACAAGAAATAGTCTCTGTTCTTGTAAAGGAGATAGATGGAGAGAACAAAGTAGTTATTGAAGAAGTTATAAGGTAGCAAATACTGTAATGAACCCTTTAAGCTAGTCCCGTGAGGCTGGCAAGGGATATGGGAATCGGATCGGGCAGCGCCTGTCACAGAGTGGTTTTCTATAAGCGTTGCAGAGCCATACCCCTTTAGCTTTGCGTAAGATGGGACAGTTGCGGGGAGAAGGGGCGTGACTCATGAGATTCGATAAGAGAAAGGACTTACTCGGACTTCGCGATGTAGAAAAAGAAGAGATTGTAGCAGTACTTGAGACCGCTGTCCCTATGAAAGACATCATCACCCGTGATATGAAGAAAGTCCCAACCCTCAAGGGGAAGACTATCATAACCGTTTTCTATGAAAACAGCACCCGCACGAGAACCTCATTTGAACTTGCCGGAAGGTACCTCAGCGCAGATACCCCCAACCTGACAGTCTCCACAAGCAGTGTGCAAAAAGGCGAAAGCCTGAAAGACACAATCAAAACCATTGAAATGATGGGTCCTGATGTTCTGGTAATGCGCCATTCATCAAGCGGAGCCCCTCACTATGTGGCAAGAAACACTTCTATGCGCGTTATCAACGCAGGAGACGGAATAAATGAGCATCCTACTCAGGCGCTTCTCGACATGTACAGCATTCTCGAGCGTAAAGGAAGGCTGGAAGGCTTGAAAGTAGCCATAGTCGGCGATATCGTCCACAGTCGGGTAGCGCGTTCAAATATCTTCGGCCTAAGCAGGTTCGGATGCGAGCTTAGAGTAATCGGCCCGTCAACACTCATTCCCGCGGACATTGAGAAGCTGGGCGTCAAAGCCTATGCCGATCTTGAGTTAGGCCTTCGAGGCGCTGATGTCATCAATGTCTTGCGTATTCAGAAGGAGCGCCAGCAGGGTGCGCTTTTCCCGTCTATCGATGAATACAGGGAGCTCTATATGGTTAAGCCTGAGCACCTGGCTCTGGCTGCTGACGACGCAATCGTCCTTCATCCCGGGCCTATGAACAGAGGCATCGAGATATCCACACAACTGGCTGAAAGCTCAAGATGCGTTGTAAACGAACAGGTTGCAAACGGAGTTGCTGTGCGCATGGCCATTCTTTACATGATGCTGGGAGGTGGGAGAGATGAAATTGCTTGTTAGGGGCGGACGGGTCATAGACCCGAAAAACAGTGTTGACGCGATTGCAGATGTGCTCATCATAGACAGCAAAATAGCTGCTATTGGAAGGGATATATCTGTAGACGGAGACGAGGATGTAGTAGACGCCGAAGGAAAGATAGTCTGCCCGGGTTTCATCGATATCCACGTTCACCTAAGAGATCCCGGATATGAGTATAAGGAGGACATCATAACCGGATTAAAGGCTGCTGCAGCGGGAGGCTTCACTACTGTATGCTGCATGTCCAATACGGATCCTGTTATCGATGACGGGATTGTCGCAAGGCATGTCTTGCGCAAGAGTGAACAGGCAGGATTGATAAACGTACTTCCAATAGGCAGTATTACCAAGAATTTGGAAGGCGAAGAGCTCAGCGAAATGGCAGAACTGGCTCAAGCAGGTTGTGTCGCCTTCTCTGATGATGGTTTGCCTGTTATGATATCAGATTTGATGAGACA
>JAAZEW010000216.1 GCA_012512055.1 Bacillota bacterium
GACCACAGTGGAAGCACCCCGTTCATGCAAATACTCTAAAATCGCCACACCAAGGGCTGCCCCTTCCACAGGATCAGTGCCTGCGCCGAGTTCATCCAAAAGGACCAAGGAATTTGAGTCTGCCTGCTCCATGATTCTTACTATATGAGTCATATGAGACGAGAACGTAGACAAGCTCTGTTCAATGCTCTGTTCATCACCGATATCAGCGAAAACCTGAGAAAATACAGGCATTTGAGTCCCGGGTGAAGCCGGAAGGTGAAAACCTGCCAAAGTCATAAGTGCGAAAAGTCCGATAGTCTTCAAAGTGACAGTCTTGCCCCCTGTATTCGGGCCGGTCACTACTAAGGTCCTGAAATCCTTCCCAAGTTCTACATCGATCGGGACAACATCACCTGAAAGGAGCGGGTGCCTTCCCTTGCGAATCCTAAGGTGTCCTGTGCTGTCCACGTCAGGTTCCAGAGCCTTCATGTCAATGCTGAGCATACCTTTGGCTTGCGCGAAATCGATGGCGCCAAGCGCGCTCAAAGTGTTGTGGATTTCAAGGCCCAGGCCGCTGACCAAAGCAGACAGTTCTCCCAGAATTCTCTCGACTTCCTGAGTCTCTTTGCCGGCAAGGGAAGTCAACTCATTATTCAACTCTACTATGGGCATGGGTTCAATAAAGAGAGTCAAGCCGCTGGCAGATCTGTCATGGACTATCCCGGGCACTGCTGTTCTTGACTCCTGCTTTACAGGAACGACAAACCTGCCTGAACGCAAAGTGATAATGGGTTCCTGGAGATGGCGAACAGATTGCTCTGACTTTATAATGGAATCAAGCCTGTCACGAATTCTACTGTTTACGGTGCGTATTTGCGATCGTATCCTTGCCAGTTCAGAACTGGCATCATCCACCACATTTCCGTACTCATCAATACACCGCTCAATTTCCCTGACAAGACCCGGTTGAGGGACAATCCCTTCAGCATACCCTCTGAGGATCTCAAAATCAGGGCCGAGTCCTATGATGAATTTTCTAAGCCGCATGGCCGCGGTTAGGGTGGACGACACGTCAAGGAGTTCCTCGGGCGAAAGAATTCCCCCGATTGCAGCCCGCTCCAGGATACTACGGATATCGCGGACGCCTCCGAGAGATACATCCCTACCTGCAGACAGGATTGCCCTGCCTTCAGTAGTCTCCCTCTGTCTGCGTCTGACCTCGTTGGCACAAGTCACAGGCCCGACACTGTCTGCAAGTTCCTTTCCTAAGCTCGTTGCAGCGTGGGCCCTCAAGCGCTCCTTAATCTTATGAAATTCCAGTACACGGGTTGACCTCTCATCCAAATCAGCAAACCCCCTGACATGCGCCTATCATTTCTGCGCTGTCAGGGATCATTATAACACTACGGGCACTCTCAAAACAGATTCTAACTATGAGTTCATCAGTTATCGCTCGTTTTCCGAGGTCTTAGGTAGCCCCACACGGTACGTACACTTTCTGGAACCGACGATTACTTATGGTGATCTACTCAGTGAGCAGGCGGCCTCTCAATGCTTACCTCAGGAAAGTCACCGGGCTCAACTGCGGCTTGCTGCTCCAGGACGCTTCGGGCAGCCTGCTTAACACCTTCATCCCTGGCATTTTCCGCAAGCCAAGC
>JAAZEW010000217.1 GCA_012512055.1 Bacillota bacterium
GAATGATATGTCCTGTCTTTTCGGGGTTTGTAGACGCTCCTACAACTGCAACTGAGGATGGTTTGAAGATACTGTCAAGACTCTCATTTCGTAGCAATCTGACTCCACTCCTATGCACAGTCTTGTTGAAGGTATAACAGACATTTCTTAAGTACTTCAGGCGGACATGCCCCTAATCCTGACGAAACCTGCGGAAGGCGAGTCATGTGAATATCCGCTAAACAACCAATACTACTATGTCTAGTCGGCGCGAAATCAGATGTCATGTGGCCTGACCACATGACTTCCTAGCCTTCTGTAAATCAGCTATTCTACTTAATGATCCAAATTCCTCCTCAAAATCAAAAAATTTGCCGGGAAATTTCCCGGCAAAAGAAACATCGGCTCTCTTTACTTACTTAAGTCCATAGATAACCAACCCAAGGGAGCTCCCTACAGAGAATACCCCAATTCCTGACTATTGAGCGGAATCCTTTCAACAAGCCACCGTGAACTAATTTGTTATAAGCCCAAACTCGCCGGTTGTTGCGGCTGATAGGATAGGCCTCATGTACTCTTCCACCATTGATGCGTCCAGTGGAACGGGCATGTTTTTGAGTTTCATCTCAAGCTGAGGATTCTTCGCAGCGGAAATCGCGCGTTCAATGTGTTCATCACTGAACCCCGGAAGTTCAGCTAACGTTGTGGGGAAACCTACCTTCCGGCTGAGGTTAATCATTCCTTTAGCCACTGCAATGCCGAGTTCACGCCCGGAAAGCGAAGTGAGATCGCAATCGATGAACCCGTACCGCTTATATATGTCGCCCACAATCCGAAGCTGTCGCTGGATCGCAGGGGCAAAAAACACCGTGTAATAGGGGTTCATGATAGCTACTGCTCTGCCGTGGCTTGCAATATCCACCAGAGAGAAGCTGGTCAAGTGAGCTCCGTTGGTTCCTCCCACCATTATCGCGTAGCCTCCGATATCGGTTGCGAGACCCAGGGCCACGCGGGCGCTCTCATCAGACGGATGACTTGCGACCCGTTCAACATTGGCCACAATCAACTCTATGCCGGCCTCAGCTATCTGTGATGCTAGGCTGTATTTTGCTTCCGGTATTCCGTAGAAGACTTCTAAGCAGTGGCCTAACCCGTCAAAGGCTCCGTCCAAACTCGTAGGAGCAGGTATGGATTTTGTGACAAGGTAGTCAAATACCGCTCGTTCGGGGACTATTGCATCATCTACAATGAGTTTCTTTTGGCCGGCAACAGGATCCGTGACATTCGAGTACTTGGTCAGATGCGCTGCTGAGCTGGCCGCTGTCTCCACTGCAATCATAGGAAGCAAAGTGGCTCCGTACTTTGCCATAGCTTCCGTGACCAACCCTGTACCAAAATACGAGTCAATTTCCGGCCCCCATTTCCCTAACGATGCAAGGACATTGGCAGCCTTTACCGCATCTATAGTGCTGCCTCCGCCAACTGCAATCAGGCAGTCAGGTTTGGACTGCAATATACCGGTAGTCATCCGGTATACGTCCTCACGAGGAGAGTTAGGCGCTGACCCGCGAACCACACCCTCTCCCACTGGTTTTACCCCATGCAGGCGAAGTGAATCCATCACCCTGTCGAGCACAGGGGCAAGCCAACCGCTTCTATTGGCAATCACCAGAGAAGACTTCCCGAACTCAGATGCAAACTTGCCTGTTTCGGCCAGGACATCTACTCCAAATGCATACCGGTCGCCCTTGAAATTCGCCAGTAGGGTTCTGGCTCTGTCTTTGAGTTGGTCTGAGTCTGTCATATGGCTACCCGCTCCTTCCTGTGGCCTTGTAGTTTCCCTCCTATACGTTCATACGCTCCGGTTCGGATATTGTGCCCGTGAGCATGTGCGTTCTGTACGAGAATGTGCGCGCCCTTAATTCATATCTAAAGTCTATTACTGACGATAGGCTCCCTATAATAGGTCTTGAGTGCGCTCTTGGTCAGTATCACCTCATATGATGGCATCAAACATCACCATTATGCTTCGGTCCGCGCCACTTTGCGCACTCCCCGCGAGCAGACTCCTCCCTGCCTCTGGCCATAACTGCACGTTCCTCTGCTGAAGGTTCAACCGCTTCAGGCTCCTGCAGAAGTCGCACGTAGTCGAAGGCAGCTTCCAGGCTCTCCTCGTCCATGGCCTCAATAGCTTTCATGAGTTCCTCACGCACACTCACAGCTCCGGCCTCCTTTCTTACTACCAATAGCTCAGAGCTTTGTGATACCTCAGCAGTTGGTCCAAGGCAGTCTCAATCCACACTTGCGCCTCCTCTTACGCATACCATACTGTATTTCCAACATGACATCAATGCATATCTCCTCAATTACGCACTATGACCTTCTTTCGTCTTCGTACGGCGACTCCCCCCGTTAGCAAATAAGTAAACCCATATGTCATGATATCCTTGGGAACAATCTTTTCCGGGGAACGCAGTCTCTACTGGAAACTGACCGGCCGCGAAAATCTGGAGTACTTTGCAGCACTCTACAATGTGGAGCCATCTGAGACTGAATCGAGAATAGATTTGTTACTGGGCAAGATGGATCTGGGGGCAAAAGCAAATGAGTTGGTTGAGCGGTACTCAGCCGGGATGAGACAACGGCTTGCCATAGCCAGAGCGCTTCTGGCAAATCCACCGTACTTCATGAGCAAAGCCTTCTCTGTAGGCGGCCGTGCCGTGGGTTTCCAGGGTTCTACGGGAACTTCCGACTACTTCTCCTTTGTGATGGTGGGAGCTTTCATGTCCTCGTACATTACAGTCGCATTCTGGGGAATGGCCTATTCCATCGAGGAAGATATGATCCTCGGCGTGTTGGAGCCAAATTGGGTTACACCTGCCAACCGCGTGTCCATGCTTCTTGGTCGCAGCATCATGTTTGCGCTCCGTGCTCCTTGGAACCAAGTCATTACTACCGATTAAGCAGGAGATCGTGATCTTGGCGGTATCTGCAGTCACACTGTACGTCGTTGGATGTCTAGTATTCTATGCGTTTGACGCACGCTGCCGAAGGCTTGGCACAATAGGGGGCATTGATGAATATGACATCATTTCATAATTAGGAAGGGCGTTATCGACAACGACTAAGTCCGGAAGACAGCCGAAAGAGGAACAGGAAGCCCATGGAAAGAGACCAAAGATGGCCGCTCAAATCGGCAACCTCCCCCTTTCGCGCATCTTGAGTCAAGCCCTCGCCTTCTTAGCCTGCTTCTCTTGGTACATCCTCTCGTCCGCCACTTTAAGTAGCTCCTCAATGTCACCGGGGGAACCTGGTTCCCACAGGGCGCTTCCGATACTGACTCCCAGGCTGCGCACTACTTCATCAGATGCGGCCCACTTGTCCACCGCCTCCCGGATCCGTTCCGCCACAACGCGCATCCGCTCCCCGCTGCCGTTGCCAAGAAAGGCCACGAATTCGTCTCCACCGAGCCGGCAAGCGAGGTCAGTCTCTCCTACGGACGAACGGAGCAAGCCTGCGAAATCTCTTAATACTCGGTCTCCTGTCAGGTGACCATAGAGGTCGTTAACCGTCTTGAACTGATCCAGATCCATAAGCAGGACCCCTACCGCAGACGGTTCGTCCCCAGCCTCACCCATCGCTTGGGTGGCAATTTCGACAAACCCCCGGCGGTTGTACAGCCCGGTAAGGTAGTCGGAGACTGCGTCGGTTTTCAACTCCGTAGTAACCGCGTTGTAGGTGGCGTCAATACCCGGAAGAACTACGCCCCGGTAGATGAGGTAAAAAGCAATGAGCCTTGCCATATGGCCGACGAAGTTCATGATTCCGTATACGTTCGTGTATAGGGTGAAGCTTAGTTCTGCCACAATGTTGACTGCCATGGAAGCCACCATGACCCGATACAGGGAACCGCCTAATTGCTCCCTTCTGGAGCGGAGCTGAAGAATTGCGCCCACCATTAGGATGGATATCACGTACTCGCCGGCAACCTTAAACGCAGTTAACCCCTGGCCTTCAATAAAGCACACCGGGAACACCTTCAACCACATTATCGACACGAGCAAGACGATTGTCGTAGTCGCGTAGACGCCGAGCAGCGCCGAGCGGGGGATTGGGCGCAATGCGAGCATCGGGGCGAGAAACAGGGACACCGCCTCCACGAATCGCCCGGCAATCCATAGCTGAGTTGGGGTGTTCGGACCGTACCCGGGGAAGACGTTCATTCCGTAATAAGTCATCGTATGGGCGATGTCGATGATGGCCACGAAGAGGTAAGCGGTTCCGAGGTAGAGAAGAAACGCGTTCTTTGAATGCTTAAATGTCCTTGTGGCGAGTATGTGCACTGCGATTGCGGTGCCAATGGAGAAGCCTTCCACTAAAGTGTGGAAGAGGAGATAACTCCGGCTTGCCGCCACGGCCAGCGCAAAAGCGACGAGCAGCCATGTGCCGGCCGGCCGGGATCTATGGATCATGTCTTTGAGACTCCTGTGCTCTTTCATTCCTCAAGGATAGCCTCCTTTGACACAGCCGGACCGTGCTGCAACGCTGATCCCGTAACATCATATGTTTGTCTCCCGGCATGCGATACGGAGACTCCTTCGCGCAGCGTGGCGCAAGACCTGATAATACTCTTCGCTGCTTTAATGTGGGCATCACGTATGCCGCTTTCGTCTGGGCCTGGCTTCGTTGCGTAATGAGAGACCTTTCCCTAATAGGGCAGTGCACTGAAGTTCGCTGAGCGTTGCTTATTGACAGCCATTATCCATTATTCGTATGGCCGGAATTATCTACAGAGCTATGGGAATTTGGGCATGAAAATGGTACGCCACCGGGGACTCGAACCCCGGACCCGCTGATTAAGAGTCAGCTGCTCTACCATCTGAGCTAGTGGCGCACCTGGTGTTTCTAGTTTAGCTGCGCTGTTGTAATTTGTCAATGTCAGAAACATACTTTTATTGCCTAATGATGCCGTTCTATTGCATTTTATAGGTTCAATACCTCGTCTGGAGCATCCGCCTGTCCGAGATTGGAATCCCAAAAAACAGATACACCAGGTGTAAGAGATGGGGATGTCCCGCGGCTGCCAAAATACCTATTGCATAGATGCAACGATGCCGGGCTCAGTAGTCAATTACGAAGAAGAAACCCTAAGATCCAACTAAGTAGATCACCACAAGTAATCGCCGGTTCCAGAAAGTGTACGTGCCGTGCAGGGTGGCCGATGTTGCACTCGGGGACGGCTCCCCAAGCAGGTCGCCTTGACAAAATCCGGCCCGTAGGCCAGTGGCCGAATTTTGACACCCCTCGTTGCAATCACCGGCCACCCAAGACAATCGGAAAACGAGCGAA
>JAAZEW010000022.1 GCA_012512055.1 Bacillota bacterium
GATCTCGCAGATTATCAATTGCACTTATGATGAACATCCTGGTCCAGGCAATGTGTTGTTCCCATAGCATGCGCAGGTGATTAGATAATTCCAATTCTCGTCTGCTGATCCCCCCATGAACAGGATGACAATCCGGAGAATACTCAATATATCCAGGGCACATATAGATGACTTGTCCCGCCTGAAGCTGATTAAGGTCTACCCCTGGATTCATGACCTCGACAGCATAAACCGTAGTATGGAATTTCTGGACCAAAGACAGTAGTGTATCGTCTGGCTGAACTGTGTAAAGAAATTTTTCTTGTGGATATTTCTCCATGTTTATCACCGCCTTTAGATTTATGTATTATAGTATTGGTGCTTGACCGACAAGGTTCCAGAGGAAAGAAGGGCTACGGGAGAGTGGGCATTTTCATATTCCAAGCAGCAGTTATTGTTGAAACCGCATTTACGATTTTCCGCATTATTACCAAATCTAATCAGCAAAAAGCAAGAAGCCTTATCAGAATCGCGGCGTTTACGATTTTTCTTCTATTAGTTGCTGTGCAAGCAATAGAATGGAGCCTTCGTTACTACGCTCTTGCTGCCTTGCTGCTTATATTGGCCGTAATCGGAGTAGTTGACTTGATTCTCAGAAAGGAAGAGAAAAGGCCATACAAAGCGGTTCATGTTAGTTTGAAAGCAATAGGGATGACAGTGCTAGTGTTTGCAGCCACCCTACCGTCAATCATCTTTCCCCAGTACAATATGGTGGAGACATCAGGAGAATACCCGGTTGCAACCTCAGCCTATACGTACACGGATACAAATCGAATTGAGACTTTTACAGATACAGGAGAATACAGGAAGCTGAATGTTAGGATGTGGTATCCGGAAAACACACAGGACACATATCCCCTGATCGTTTTTTCACATGGCGGTATAAGCAGTAAATCAAGCAATGAATCTCTCTACCACGAGCTTGCAAGCAACGGCTATGTTGTATGCTCAATCGACCACACATACCATTGTTTATTCACTACTGACGAGGACGGGCATACCACATGGATAGATGATGGCTACGTGCATGAACTCTTCGTCGAGGACGCAGAGTCCGACAGACAGCAAAGCTATGAATACTATCAAAAGTGGATGAAGATACGCACAGGTGACATAAGTTTCGTGATAGATCATATCCTTCAGGAAGCTGAAACCAACGAAGCGGATAGAGTATACGCGCTTGTAAACACAGCGAAAATCGGTGTTATAGGGCATTCTATCGGTGGTTCAGCAGCGCTTGGTATAGGCAGAATGAGGGATGACGTCAGCGCGGTTGTTGCGCTTGAATCTCCATTCATGTGCGACATCAAAGGCGTCAAGGGCGGCGAGTTCGTCTTCGTCAATGAAGTTTATCCCGTGCCAGTGCTCAATGTGTATTCCGACAGCTCATGGAGCCATCTGGCAGAATGGCCACAGTATGCTGAAAACCATGCCTTGCTTTTCGATACCGACACAATTGTATTCAATGTCCATATCAGTGGTGTAGGGCATTTTTCTTTGACTGATCTGGCACTCGCAAGCCCGCTTCTGACCCGCATCTTCAATGGACAGAAATCAACAACAGACCCTCGATACAGCCTCAGAACGATAAACAAGATCTGCCTTGGATTCTTCAACTGTTACCTGAAGGGAAAAAGCGAGTTTACGTCAGACGGGCATATTAGGTTGCCGGCATAACGAGGAGAAGACAAAGTATGTCTACTGTACTCATGTTGGTTTTCTTTTGCTTAGCGCTGACATGTGATTTCTATTCGGCTGACAGGCTGGCTTAGAGCGTGTCGAGATGATAGCCTTGATATCATGGGTAGGAGATGGGGAGTTAGGAGTTTAGTTGAAGTCCGAATTGAGGCGAACCCTTAAAAGGACAAGAAAAGAATACCGTAAGTAACAGCGCTGTTTTCATTAGGAGTTATTCACTACCTGCAAACTGATGGAGAAAATCCTTCGGGTCAATTGCCGGTACCGGAGAATTATTGAAATCTTTTGTATTGCGGGTAATGATGTAGTCAGCCTTGATTCTCTTAGCTATTACCCCAGCAAGAGCGTCTTCGAAATCTGTTACCTTGCTTGGCAATGCATTCATGATATCGGAGGCTATGACATCAGCAATACTGACAAGCTCCAGAAGCTGGATGATGGCCTCCTTTGATTTTTCGGTATCCTTATTTGCTCTACGTAGGATGTAATAAATATCAGTAATGGCATTGGCGGTTACAAAGATTGCCGTTTTATCAAGTGTGGATAATTTCAGCACATTATATGACGCATCAAAAAAGTCGGCGCGCCTCAATAAAACGTCAAGAACGATATTCGTATCAATCAGCACCTTCACTGCCTCGCTAACCTGTCCCTTCTTGCGTCTTCAATCGTATAGCCGTCGTCTTCGATGATGCCAACAAGGCTGTCGAGGATGTCGAGCTTATTTTCTCGTATACTCGTCAGCTTTACAATTGGCTTGTTGTTTTTGGTGACAATTATATCCTGTGTTTGGGCAAGCCTAAGGTACTTGCCGATATTCGTCTTCAACTCTGTAGCAGTAATAATCATGGCAAGACTCCTTTCACAATAAGACTCTTAGTACCTTTATCTTATATCCATTTTGTGCGAATATGTCAATAAATATAGCGCGATTAGAGCCATTTACGTTGCTGCAGGTCACGCTATTCACGCCGCGATCTGCACTGGAAAATCCCCCATCCACGTTCTGGACCACACTGATGCCAAAGCCAACACTCCAAAGGAAAGCCAATTTCTGAGGTCTCAATCCACGCAACTCCCTAAAAGCAGCTTAGTTCTTGGTGGAGGAAGAAGAAATGTCGCTCTTAAGGAACCATTATCCTTATGCAGACTCTTAGACAATACTGCCGGTTGATAATATAGCATGAAATAAGTATAATATAGTTAAAATATTACTATAAGGAGTTGATGCCATGCATATCAGACCATCCGCAAGCATTCGACAGAACTACAATGAGATTGCGGCCCTGTGCAAGTCCTCAGGCGAGCCTGTATATCTTACAAAAAACGGCAGAGGCGATCTCGTGGTGATGGACATAGAGGCATTTACCCGACGTGAAAAGATGTTGAGATTGCGGGAAGAACTATTGGCAGTTGAGGAAGATCGTCTGGCCGGCCGAGCCGGGGTCACACCGGATCAACTAGACAGTTACCTGGAAAGCATTATTGATGAGGTGGAACATGGAAAAGACGCCTCAGTATAGAGTGATTGTCTCTGACCGTGCCCGTCAGTTGCTAGCGAGTCATGTTCGGTTTCTGGCAGAAAAAAGCCCCTCCGCCTCCCGGAGAGTGAAAAACGAATTGATGGATGCCATTCGCTCCCTTCACCAAATGGCGGAGCGTTTTCCATTTCTGGAGGCTGAATTTGTCCCGCTGAATAAATATCACAAGATGTTCGTAGAAAAATGGTATCTGATTCTATATCAAGTCAGGGATCAGACTGTATACGTTGACTATATTGTGGATTGCCGACAGGATTACGGATGGTTGGTGCGGTAGTGCTTATTTGAAGTCTCTTTGGAGCTACAATTACTTGAGTCTCATGGACACTCCTGCAGCCAATCGGGAACCGCGGGACTTTCGACTTGGGGAGGATCCTATGGAAATCAAGGACAACAAGGTAATCCTGAGAGATTTTGTGAAAACTGAATATCCCGCTTTTTCATAAGTTCATCTTACTCATCGGAATAATATGAGGGTTCCCTCCCGCTCTATAAACTGAGCAAAGTCGCTCTTCTTGTCTAAATCAACTAAGTCTACAGAATGGCTTAACTCAAGAAGGAGCTTGCCGAGAAGTTCAAAGAACTTTCCAGGTGGACAGCCTCTTATTGCCAAATCTATGTCCGAGCATTCGTCAACGCGGCCTTCTGCTAACGACCCGAATAAGTATCCTTCTTTGCATCCTTCTGCTTTGAGAATTCCTACCGCTTTAGTAATATCGTCTCGATAACCGCGCGGGAGGCCATGGAACCGCTCCTTCATATTGCCACTCCTAGCCCAATAAGCTATTCTCAAAAACATCCTTATTACTCATTATTACTCATTTTACCACAATTCCCTTTTGATCAAATTCTTATCACCAAATGTCTCACTTTTTATGCTATCGGACATGAAAAGCTGTGGCCTACGCAGCAGACCCCGCCGACGCCGAAGCCAACTCCGTTGAGGAACGCAAGTGGCAGCTCCAACACTTGCTTGATTTGACAGATACTGAGTAACAACACGATGTACAAGCCTTTTACTTCTTAATGTTCTGTGATTACATGTTTTGGGAGATCTCCCCTGACACATAATCACTTGCCGGAGTATATGTCTCTCACCAGCGAAACCCCGCCTATACCTGTCCCGATAACCGCTAACGTATATAGAATGATTGAACCGAGGGCCAAGGCAAAAGGCCAACCCGCTGCCTCCCTTGCGCCTGAGGCAAGCCCTGTGACTATGGCAATAGCCTGACCGCCAAAAAGAAACCCCAATGCAGCAACCAAACCCCAACCGATGGGCTTCATCTGCGAACGCGCTCTGTACGCAGCCCGTAACAACAACACCCCACCGACCAGGACAACAGGAAACAACTCAGCCGGCATCAGGTAGTCGAATCGCACCACACGGCTGGCTATTGATCCGATTATGCCTGTTAAGACCGTAAAGAAAATAGGAAGCCACACGAGAACTGTCCCAGCCACGGCTAGAATCTTGGTGAGGACACCCCTATCCTCCATCTACAGCACCTCCACACTTCAAGCCATTACATGATGGCTCGTTTTGGTTCTATTCTATCATTCTGACA
>JAAZEW010000218.1 GCA_012512055.1 Bacillota bacterium
AAAGGTAGTCTCTGATCTCATCATCTGTGACAAGGTTAAATTCCACCATATCCATAATGACATGATCAAAGAATTGGTCGAGACATTTTTGGGGGATGCCCCCATGAAGCAGGATGGGAGTGACAAACCGCAAGGCATCCTTAATAGGAAGATCGGGTAGGTCCATACGCCGGAGGAAGCTGATGAAGGCTTCGCCAAGCTCCTGCTGCCATCTAGGCTCTTCTAAGCCTATGGCGCTGAGCGCCGATGTCCAATAGTCGCCTTCCTCGTATCCCGTTATGCCTTGCCACACGAGGAATGCAGCAATAGTCCCAGGGGCTCTCTGCCTAAGTAACCTAAGCCCACGCCTGGGATCACGATCAAGTTCAGTAGTAATAAAGTTGGTTAGTTTTCGGATGTCTTCAGAGGAAAGTTCGATTTCACCGATGAACTTGACCCTTTGGAACTTCTCGATAAGAACTCGCTCACAGTCAACAAGGGAGACACACGTTTCCAACATACCAAGTCCACCCCGTGTGAGACGTTTTGGGAAATCCTATTGTTTATTTCGACTATTCCGCCTAATTTCCTTGTCGTGACAGCAAACATGACCCGGTCATGTTCTCTGGAGAAGACACGGAAAACAGCCCTCTCTTTGCTTTACGTGGTTACAGAGTCACCATGGGAGAGGGAATCCCAGCATGAGATGGCAAATTCATGCGCTGGATTCAGCAGGCTGTTCGATTTCCAAATGGGAAACGAGCATTGAAGAGTCTGCCCAACACAAATCATTCGAAAGAAGGATTGTTGCTCTCGCGCGACACATGTTATGGTAGGATACCGAATCCAGTAAGGCGCTTCGATTTATGTTATCGTATATGATAACATAGCGGTAGAGCATATCATACACTGAGTCTCGCTCCATGGTTTCACCAAGAAAACTAAGAGGACGCCTCGAAGAGATCTTGAACGGGCAGTGCGTTATAAGGAAGATTATGGAAGAAGGTGTGAAGATGAGTAAAGCAGGAGTAAAGTCTTCCGAAGTGAAAGAGCTCCTGATGCAAGACAAGGAATTCCAAACAGAGTACGAAAGGCTAAAGCCACGTTATGATTTGAGTTCTCAAATCATCGAAGCAAGAACAAGTCAAAGTATCACCCAAGAAGAATTGGCGCTCCGCGTCGGGACTCAAAAGTCAAATATCAGCCGCCTGGAAAGCGGAAAGTACAATCCATCTCTTGACTTTATGACTAAGGTTGCCCGTTCCCTGGGAAAAGAAGTACAGATCATACTCAAATAAAATGCCGTCCCCCTAGACTCTTGGCGTGACTGACCAATAAAAACATCCGCGCCAAGTTTCCCGTCTGAGTACCCCAACCCACTTTACTATTCAAGGAGATCATACATTGTCAGTCCTCTGAGTCGAAGAAATCATCAAAGCGAGCGGCCGGCTGTACACCATCAGCGATTCTGTCCGCTTCCTCCCGCAACCGATCGACTGCTTTCTTGACTCTGTACCGCTCTGCTTCGAATTCCCTAACCAGTTCATCACCGGAAAGTCCCTTTGATACCAGATCCTTCAGTATTTCGACGGAGAACTCATCATCGGTGCGGCGCGCCGGGCGAATGATGATTGCCCCATCCCCCAGAGAGCATTCAACTTGGTCTCCGAGATTCAGGGCTTCATAGAACTTCAGCGGGATCGTTATCTGACGCTTGCGGGATACTCGTATCACCCTACTGTCCATGTAATCACGCTCCGTTGCCAGTGTTGACATGAA
>JAAZEW010000219.1 GCA_012512055.1 Bacillota bacterium
CCTCGCAGCTTCGACAATCTCCTCGTCGAGCATATCATCATAATCACAAATAAAAGACGTTTCCCGTTCAGGCCTAGCACTCACGAATAACGCCTCCCTGATTTGATGTAGCTCGACTCACGCCCCCATTATATACTTGCATTCGTGGACAAGTCAAGAAAACCGGCAAGCCTACTGCCTCTGTCGGAATGCTTCAAACAATACGACTGCTGCTGCAACTGAGGCATTAAGTGACGATACCTGACCCCTCGTGGGAATTCTCACTAGGAAATCACATTTCTTCATAAGAAGGCTGGATATCCCTTGGCCTTCCGAACCGATGACAATACCCAGAGGCCCTTTGAGGTCGATTTCATACATTGTCTTGTCAGCCTCTGCTGACGTGCCCACAATCCAGAACCCTTCCTTCTTTAGGTTGTCCACCTCTCGGGCAAGATTCGACACCCTCGCACACGGGACATATTCAATAGCACCTGCGGATGCCTTTGCCACCGCGCTTGTGATCCCACATGCTCTCCGTTTCGGTATCACCACACCCGTGGCGCCTACAGCATCGCACGTCCGGATAATGGCGCCTAGATTATGGGGATCCTGAATCCCGTCAAGAATGACAAACAAAGGCGGACCGTGCTCTTCAGGCGTTTTCCCAAGAATCTCACCTGCACTCGCGTAACAGTGAACCGGTGACCCCAGCGCAATAATTCCTTGATGGTTTGCCGTGACGCTCATAGCGTCAAGCTTGCTACGGTTCACTTCAACTACGGGAACGCCTGCCGAGCGAGCGGATCCTTTGATAGCCCGGGAAAATGCAGGCTCAGTTCCTTTCGCCAGCATAATCTTGGCCAGGGGCCTCCGGGCCCGCAAAGCCTCCATTACCGCATTACGTCCTTCAATTGTGGTCTCGTAATCCATAACGCAATTGCCTCCACAGCTTTCCACAGAAGTAGGTTACCGGTAGCCTCGGCCTTTGTGTGCCCTATCCACCCTATCCCGGCGAACGCTGCTAACCGAGTCTATATCTTTATGAGAAAACCCTGGACACTTCACTTGGTCGACCCCAACATCGAAGCCAGACTGGGTGCTCTGCAGCAACTCGACAGAAGACCCTAAGTAGATCACCATGAGACCGTTGAACTTCTCCAGTAGCTGCCAGTTTCGCCGAAGACGGCGACCAGTTTTTGCGATTCAAGAGAGCTGCGTTAACATAATGTGGGAGAGAACAACGGTCTCCACCATAAGTGATCGCCGGTTCTAGAATTCGCACGTACCGCGCGGGGCCGCCCAAGACCTCGGACAACAAGCGAAAACTAATGAACTCGTACTTGGACACTTAATCAACCCCAGCACCGAGGCCAGACTGGATACACTACCTGTTAACAGACTTGATTTTTCCACAGGACATTCTCCCCTCCGGGCAGTACCCACGCATTTCACAGGGGCTGCCTACCCATGAGAAGAGACTCGGCGCAACTTCCCTTACACAATCCAGCATCGCCTCAGCAAGCTCTCGTATCTCCCATTGAGCCCGCCGGCATAAACGCCTCTCAAAGAAGTTGTAGAGACTGCGGCAATTCATCGTCATTACCAGTTTAGTCTCGCATGCATTAGGCAGAATGTACCGCGCATCTTCCTTTGGCACCATCTCTGCCAGCCTCGAGTATGTCTCCCTGATTTCCTCAATTCGCTTCTCATAAATGTCCAAAGCCTTGGGATTACCGGCTATTGAGGGAGGGACCACATATTCGAAACCGCTCTCTGACACATACCTCTGGGATTGCTGGGAATACGAAGCGATCCTGTGGCGGACAAGTTGGTGACTTAATGACCTGCTTACCCCTTCAATGGCAAAAGTGAAAGAAGCGTGTTCAGTAGGAGAAAGGTGTCCTGCCTCCAGAATAGTATTGATGAGCTTCGTTGCCTCCTCCGGGGACAGCCCGCATGCCAACTCGCAAGAATCAAGGTCTGAATAGCAACGTCTGGCTGCGATTGCAACAGTCCTCTCAGGATCAGGAGTATAACTTATCAGTCTTACTTTCATGCCGTACCTCCTCTTGTCCCAACTCGCTGCTCTCCGGGACCTCCCCTGTCCACTTAGACCGGTAATGTCACACTAATCCATTGACCTACGCGCATTAACAAGTAGGCTGAAGTGGGCTGATACCCTAAGAGTGCTTGGCTTCATTCAACCTGCTTACTACCTATGCCTAAGTAGATCACCATGAGGCCGTTGGACTTCTTCGGTAACCGCCAGTCTCGCCGAAGACGTCGGCCGGTTTTTGCGATTCGGGCGGGCTATGTTAACATAATATGGGAAAGAGCAACGGTCTCCACCATAAGTGATCGCCGGTTCCAGAAAGTGCATGTTGCATGTACCGTGTGGGGTTGCCGGTGTTGCACTCGAGACGGCACCCCAAGCAGGTTACCTTGGCAAAATCCGTCCCGTAGGCCGGTGGCCGAATTCTGACACCCCTCGTTGCAATCACCGGCCTCAGAAAACGTACTTACCGTGCGGGGCCAGCCAAGACCTCGGACAACGAGCGAAAACTGATGTGTGCTACTCTTTCTCTTTGGGATTACGGTTAGACTCAGCCAGCCGGGCCTCTGTCAGACTTAGTGCCTTTGTCATTAGTTCGTCAAGTCTTGCATCTCTGCCAAGCAGGTAAAGGTAGCCGATGACCGCTTCAAACCCGGTGGAGTGGCGGTAATCAAGAACCGGCATACTCCTTGGCCCTCTACCTACTTTGATGTTGCGCGCACGCCTTGCCACATCTGCTTCATCAGGCATTAGAAATGACTCCAAATCAGCCAGGGCATGGGCTTGGGCAGTAGCGCAAACACGCGAGACTGCTTCCTTATGAAGCTCGTCCAAATCAACGTCTTGGCGCTCACCTATGAGCTCGCTCTTGAGGAGACACTCTCGCACGTATAGTTCGTACACTGCATCTCCGATATATGCGAGAACACCGGGCGGGATTGCATCCACGCTTTCAGGATCCAGACAGCCCATCATATCCTCTTCCATATTGTGCCTATTGATGTGTCTTCCAAGACTATGCCGATATCTTTCAAAGAATCACGGATCTTATCTGCCAGCGCCCATTCCTTCTCTTGACGCAAGTCATTTCTGACCTCAATCAACAGGCTGACAAGGCTCTCCGAAAGGCCTGAATCGCCACTCGCGCCGGACTCTTGGAATAAGCCCAGGATTCCGCCGATGGTCTCGAAGGTTTCCACTGCCTTGTGCAAACCCTCAAGATCTTCCCTGTTACACCTGCCCATCCCACCTCTTGTGTGAAGAAACTCATTGATTGAGCGTGCCAGATCGTGAAGCGCGGCAATCCCCACAGCGGTATTGAAATCATCGTCCATCCCTTGGATGAACTTCCCCTCGGCTTCCTCGGCATCAGCCATAAGAGAAGCAAAAGCAAAAGACCCTCCTTCTCCCTCTTCCTTCGCCTCAGCCTTTTCCGCCCCAGCTTTTTCCGCCTCAGCCAGCGCTCTACGTCCTGCATCCAAAGTCGATACGAGACGCCTGTATGCCGTACCCGCAGCCTCCAGCTCCTCCACTCCGTAATTCGCAGGGCTTCTGTAGTGGCGCGAGGCAAAGAAATGCCTGATTACGCCAGGTTCATACTCCTTGAGGACATCTCGCACTGAAAAGAAGTTCCCCAAAGACTTAGACATTTTCACATCATCTATGTTCAGCATTGCATGATGCACGAAGTACCTTGCAAACGGCTCTTTACCTGTGAAAGCCTCTGATTGTGCGATTTCGTTCTCATGGTGTGGGAAAATAAGCTCGTCACCGCCTCCGTGCATATCAAAGCCGCTTCCCAAGTATTCCAAAGCCAGCGCAGAGCATTCTATGTGCCATCCGGGCCTGCCTGCTCCCCAAGGGCTGTCCCATGACGGCTCACCGGGTTTTGCAGATTTCCACAGCGCAAAATCCATAGTATTACGTTTCTTAGGGTTTATCTCTATGCGGGCACCGGCCATCATGTCATCTATCGATCTGCCGGAGAGCTTGCCGTAACCGGGGAAACTCGTTACATCGAAGAATACGTCCCCGTCTGCCTGGTAAGCATAGCCCTTTTCAATAAGGCCCTCAACAAGCCTAATGATTTCCGGAATATGCTGAGTGACTTTGGGCATTACATCAGGCCTTTCTACGCCAAGCATATCCATGACTTCCACGAAATCCCTGTGGTATTCTTCGCTGATTTCTTCAGGTTTAACTCCCTCGGCCCCGGCTCTTGCAATGATCTTATCGTCCACATCTGTTACATTCTGGACACAAAAGACTTTCCAGCCCCGATACTTGAGATAACGTCTTACCGTATCCCAGAACACATATTGGCGCGCGTGTCCTATGTGCGTGTAATCATAAGGAGTTACGCCACACTGATAAATATCAACCCGTCCCTGTTTTCGCGGCACGAATTCTTCCTTTGATCTTGTCAGAGTATTATAGACTCGTAGCGACATCCTAACTCCTCCTCACGTCTCGCAGCGCAACTTCAGCTCGCTTAATCGCTCTTTCCCTGCCCAGAATCTCCATGATAACATGGAGTTCCGGCCCTTTCGTCCGCCCTGTGAGAGCAGCCCTGATAGGCATTAGTACCTTCCTTGCGCCAACCCCGGCATTGCCGATAACCGTTTTCAGGCCGGCCTGAATTTCTTCCGTGTCAAATCCTGTGTCGCAAGGCTCAGAAAACACTTCAATGAACCCGTCGAGTGCAAGTTCGGCAGTGGGGCCTTCAAGCCACTTCCCGGCAGATTCATCGTATGCTTCTACACTCTCACCGAAGAAGAACGAGACTTCCTGCGGAATCTCAGAAAGATTGACAACGGACTCCTGAACTGACGCGAGGATTCTCTTAAGCCTTTCCCGCTCTTCTCCGTCAACGGAAAGGTCCTCACTAACTCCAAGCCCGCCCAAATAGGGTAAAGCCATGCCGAGGAGCCTATCCGGGTCACATGCTCTGATATACTGAGAATTGAACCAGTCCAGCTTCTTGAGGTCAAACACAGACGGGCTCTTACTGACTCGATCCAGGCGGAATTCGGCTGCGACCTGCTGCAAGCTCATGATCTCGCGAGTATCCCCCGGCGTCCACCCGAGAAGCGCCAGGTAATTCAAAATTGCTTCCGGCAAATAGCCTGCCTCCCTGTAATAGGACAAAGACGTCGCACCGTGTCTCTTACTCAGCTTCGTCTTATCCGGGCCCAAGATCATAGCTACATGGCCGAACTTAGGAATAGGAAAGCCAAGCGCTTCATAGAGCATTATCTGACGAGGGGTGTTGGAAATATGCTCATCCCCTCTGATTATGTGAGTCATCTTCATCTCGGCGTCATCTACAACTACCGCAAAGTTGTACGTAGGAAAACCGTCCGGACGCATAATGACGAAATCCCCGATAATGCTGCTATCGAAATTGATTTCACCTTTTATCATGTCATCTAGGACTACTTTGTCCCTGGGAACACGAAACCTTACCACAGGCGTCCTATCCGAGGATAGCCCGGCAACATCGTCACCGGTGAGATTACGGCACTTCCCGCTGTAACGGGGCATCCTACCTTTGGCCAGATACGCTTTACGCTCTTCCTCAAGTTCTTCCTGAGTGCAGAAACAATAATATGCGTGTCCCCGGGATATCAAGTCTTCCGCATACTTCCTGTATAGATCCAGCCTTTCGCTTTGCCTGTAAGGGCCGTACGGGCCTCCTACAGCGTATCCTTCATCCCAATCAAGGCCAATCCAGCGAAGGTCACAAACAAGCGTATCACATGCCTCATCCAGGGACCTGGCAACGTCTGTGTCCTCTATTCGAAGGATCACTTTGCCGTTGTAGTGTCTTGCAAAAAGCCAGTTAAACAAACACGTACGAATATTTCCGATATGGAGGTGCCCTGTAGGCGCCGGTGCAAACCTGACCCGTACCTCTTCCGTCATTCCTTCACCTTCATGCAGTTGATGGACAAATACCCGTGAGAATGGATGGTATTAGCATTCTCCGGATACTCCTAGTTATTATAGCAGTAAAGCCCAGCCTCTGGCTAGGCTCTCGATCACCTACC
>JAAZEW010000220.1 GCA_012512055.1 Bacillota bacterium
CATTACTTGGCACGGATACTCGCCTCCAACGAGACACGGGTACTTATTATAAGTCCTCCACGAGAATACTATGTAACTAAACGGCCCGTCTTGGGCCGTAGAAAGAAACCAAGGCTCGTTCTTCTCTCAAAAGGAATATTCTCTGACGGCAGCGGGAAATCCTCCTCACATGGGTCGACAACATGGGTCGACAACTGTGTTTGACATACAATCAAACATCACGTATACTATCTTTGTTACACGTTGTTTCTTCACATCATCGGTCTAGGTCGGGGCATGGCGCAGGTTGGTAGCGCGCTTGGTTCGGGACTAAGAGGTCGGCGGTTCAAGTCCGCCTGCCCCGACCAGTTTATCTACTTCCCGGCTTCATAAGAGGGATTCGCCCTTCTTTACACAGAGGACACTCATGGGGATTCCAAGATCTTATCTCCATAGACAACACTTGGCCCTGCTTGACGCCAAATCGGACAGCGCCGTTACTACGGTCGACGAGGACACCGACACCTGCTACCCAGGCGCCATGCTCCTCCACCAATCGCATGACTTCTCGCACAGACCCACCTGTGGTAATCACATCTTCAACAACCAGCACACGTTGATTCGGATGGAGCTCGAACCCGCGTCTCAAAGTCATTCGGCCGTTTTCGCGTTCCGCAAATATTGCAGGCACTTGAAGCTGCCTTCCTACTTCATATGAGACTAGGATGCCTCCTATTGCAGGCGCCACCACAATTTCGATACCGTCATCTCTGAACTCACCTGCCAGGTGACTGGCTAATACCTCTGTGTGAGACGGATATTTCAGAACCTGAGCACACTGCATGTAATGGTCACTGTGCCTGCCTGACGTAAGCACAAAGTGGCCGCTTAATAATGCGCCTGCATCCACAAAGATTCTGAGAGCTTCTTCTCTACTTAACATAGAGTTCACCTTCTGCTTGTTCAATCTCTTCTTCAATTCGCCTGGCTGCGGATACCGGATCATCCGCCCGGGTTATGGCACGTCCTACCACTATGTAGTCTGCACCTAATTTGACTGCTTCCCCAGGTGTGGTAATTCGCCTTTGATCGTGTCTTGCTGCCCACTCCGGACGGATACCCGGGGTCACCAGTCTGAACTCAGACCCGCACGCGGCCTGGATTGCTGCAGTCTCCAACGGAGAACATATCACACCGCCTATCCCGGCAGCCTCAGCAAGGCCTGCCCATCTTACCGCCACGTCTTTTACGGACATTCCTCCAATGAGAACGTCGTCTTCAAGAATTCGTTGATCTATACTAGTGAGGACAGTAACCGCCAACACAAGCGGAGGCTTCACACCTAAGGTAGCAGCTTCCTCTCTGACCGCTTGAGAAAGAGCGCTAAGCATCGGGGTTCCGCCTGCAGCATGGGTAGTGAACATGGCACACCCAAGCCTCGTCATGACCCGTCCTGCCGAAGCTACGGTGTTTGGTATGTCATGGAATTTCAGATCCACAAACACGGAACCTCCCAGGTCTTGAATGCGCCTTACGATTCCCGGACCGACTGCGGTATATAGCTCCATCCCAACCTTAAACAGGCCTACATGTCCCCGCAGTTTCTCCACTAAAGTCATGGCTTCGTCTTCCGTATTGACGTCAAGCGCCAAAATGATCCTTTCTTTCGCTTGCATAGTGCAACCTCCCTTGTATGTTCAGTAGTCAGATTCTGTGAGATGAACGAAGAGCGCAGGGCAGGATCCGCATCATAGGACTGCTGCCCCAATAATCTCATGTAAGCTAGTATGGCCGTGTAGTTCCATGTAGTCTTTAATCCCTGCCTTTACCTCCATAGCCAGCCCGGGATTGACGAAAGTGCCTGTCCCGACAGAGACAGCGCTTGCCCCTACCAAGAGAAACTCAATCGCGTCCTTTGCGGACATTATGCCTCCTCCGCCTAAGATGGGGATATCCACTGCCTGATATACTTGATAGACCATTCGAAGTGCTACAGGTTTTATGGCAGGGCCGGACAATCCGCCGAAGATGTTTCCCAGCACCGGGCGCTTCGTCTCGATATCCACTGCCATCCCTTGTAAGGTATTGATCATAGCACTAGCATCTGCG
>JAAZEW010000023.1 GCA_012512055.1 Bacillota bacterium
GCATGGTGGATGAGTATTCAAGGTGAGGCGGAACAATACGAAGCGCTGCGAAGAGAAGAAGAACAGCTTTCCGCTGTTATGACCGACGGAGAGATGCACCTCTTCCGGGCGCAAGAAGAGCGGAAGCAGAAGGAAGAGCTTTATGATGAAACCGCATCATCGGTTGAAGCCATACTGGATGCAGCGGGAGGAGATCCGAAACTCGCCAGGGAAAGATGGTCCAAGCTGCGGGACCACACTATCGCTTTAGAAAACAAGAGGGCGCTTCTTAAGAAAATCTTGAGTGACCATAAAGTTACATCTTTAGATGAACTGAGTCTCGTTGTAACGAAGTGCCAGACGGAAGCGCTTGGCGCAGAGGACAGGTGGCAGAAGCTGATTCAGGCAAAACCCGGCCTTCCTGAAAAGCAATCAGCAGACGATCCTGAGAAAGTCGATGGATATGTCAGGTCTTTGGATGCTGCAATCCTGGTCTTGGAGAAAGAGGTAGATGATCTTCAGGAGGCGCACAAGAAATGCCAGTATGAACTGGGTGATCTTGAACGAGAGAATCCGATCAACATAGCCCGGGCTGAACTCGAGCTCAAAGAGGAGAAGGAAAGGCGAGAAAGAATAAGGCTGCAAGCAGATGCCTTAACCCTGGCATATCTTGAACTTGCCCAAGCTATCAGAGAGTTCCATGCGTCGCACAGGACCCGATTGGAACAGGCTACGATAAGGCACTTCCAAAGGATTACAGGAATCTCTCGTCGTGCTGTCACAATAGATGATGATTTTCGGGTGAGTCTTGACGTAGACGGCAGGCCGTGCGATATCGCTCAACTTAGCAAAGGCGCTCAGGATCAGCTATACATCGCTCTCCGGCTCGCAATCTCGGACCTCTTGTCATCTGACATTAACCTGCCCCTCATTTTCGATGATCCGTTCGTTACATCTGACAGCGAGAGGCTTGATAACATCGGGGTCGCGCTGTCCCACCTTGCAGACGAACGGCAGATACTCGTCCTATCACACAACAAGACCCTTGCTGATTGGGGAGTTCCTATGGTATTAGATCACATGTAGACGTCGAACCTCAGTTGATACGTGTTCGTGCAGTGCACAGAGGATCCCGGTTGTCAATATGGAAAATGCCGGTTTCCAATATAGAAAGGAATGCTCCCTGTAAGAAACACACACCGCAAGGCACCCCGGCATGTGACAAGTCGAGAGCCGCCGGGGATTGGCCTTGCGGGATTTGCGGGGTTAGGCTGTTACTTTAATACTGTTCGCAGCCTAACGCGGATTATTTCATTTTAGGCATTTCCAATAGGTCCACCCATGGGCGACTTGCTGATATCTACATGGGGCGCAAAGTTGGTTTCATCCGTATAGCCACTGGTTAAGTTAACCTTGCTGCCCTGCAGGGCCTGAGAGAAACCAGCGGTCAAGCCGGTTGTGGCCTGCTGGCTAAGGGAGTTCTGAGCTGCAGCTATCATGTTGCGCACCATCTGGCCTCCGATTCGTCCAAGCACTGCAGAAGGCAGGTGTCCCAGATACCCACCGTTCTGGTTCA
>JAAZEW010000392.1 GCA_012512055.1 Bacillota bacterium
CAGGGTTCCGTCAAAGTCATACTAACACGATATTTTAACTGGGCATAGCTTTTGGGGCTGGCTTTTTTCTGCATCATGTTGTATGATGGTCACATGAGCAATTTCAATTTGACTAGCCTACATGTCCGTACGATTCGTCCTGACGAAGAGCCTATATGGGACGAGCTTATGCAAACCCATCACTACCTTGGGTTTGAACGGCTCGTTGGCGAATCGATAAAGTACGTTGCGGTTTTGGGGGACCAATGGGCCGCGCTGATCGGATGGGGAACGGCGGCGTTCAAGTGCGTAAGTAGAGACCGCTGGATCGGCTGGTCCCCTGAGCAGCAATGGGAACGTCTTCGGTTCATTGCCAACAATCAGCGTTTCTTAATCCTTCCGGATGCGCGCCAACCCAACCTCGCCTCGAAAACATTAGCCCTCAATCTCAGGCGCCTCAGCGCTGACTGGGAAGCCGTGTTCGGCCATCCGATAGTCCTTGTGGAAACCTTCGTTGATCAAGCCCGGTTTCGAGGCACGTGCTATCTTGCAGCCAACTGGTTGCCTCTTGGCCAGACCAAAGGTTTTAGCCGGAATGGAGGCCGATATTATTATCATGGCAACCCCAAAACCATATTGGTGCGTGAACTAGCCCCGAATGCTCGATTATTGCTATCAGCGCCATTCCTTTCTCCAATACTCCAAAGAAAGGGGGAAACCATTTTGGACCTAAACACAGTAAATGTAGATGGATCGGACAGCCTTATCACTCGCTTGGAAGCCTTGCCCGACCCCCGGTTCCGTCGTGGCATCCGCCATTCTTGGACATCGATTTATGCTGTGGCTATCTGCGCTGTTCTGTGTGGCGCGCGGAACTTCGTTGCA
This sequence comes from Bacillota bacterium, assembly GCA_012512055.1. The sequence continues at coordinate 865 of JAAZEW010000392.1, forward strand.
ATTGCTCAATGGGCGGCCAAGCAAAATCAGGATACCCTCAGGCGTTTAGGATGCAGGTACGATGTAAGCAAAGACCGGTACATCCCCCCGAGTGAGCCCACGATTCGCCGGGCGCTTCAATCCTCAGACGCCAACCTTTTAGATCGGATCATCAATGACTGGTTAGCGAGTCAAACGCAAGGGCGTGTTGTCGCCGTCGACGGAAAGACGCTGCGCGGTTCGGGTTCGGCGGATCGCAAACCCCTGCACCTTATGGCCGCCCTTCTCCACAAAGAGGGTGTGGTTGTCTCGCAATGCGAAGTTGATTCCAAAACCAACGAGATTTGCGCCTTCAAGCCCTTGCTTGACCCTCTTGACCTTGAGGGGGTAATAGTGACTGCAGACGCTATGCATGCTCAAACCGAGCATGCCCGCTATTTGGTAGAGGAGAAAAAGGCTAACTATGTGTTCACTGTCAAAGGCAACCAACCAACGCTATTCGATAATATTTCAACCCTCGAAGAAGAGGATTTTTCCCCCTCCATACATTGTGCGAAACAAGGGTCACGGGCGCATTGAAATCCGCGCCATCCGCACAAGCACTCTTCTAAACGACTACACTGGCTTTCCTCATGTCGGACAAGTATTTCGCATTGACCGTACAAGGGCCGATCTTTCGGGTCAGTTAAAATCCAAAGAAACTGTATATGGCGTAACAAGCCTTCTGCCAAGCGAAGCTCCGCCTGATCACCTCATGGCTATTACCAGGGGTCATTGGAAAATAGAAAACCAGCTCCATTGGGTCAGAGATGTTACCTTCGGCGAAGATAAATCTCAGATTCGCACGAAGTCAGGACCGCGCGTGTTTGCCATCCTGCGCAACCTTGTAATTAGCGTCCTTAGGCTTATAAGATGCGACAACATAGCCGCCGGCCTCCGCGATCTAGCCTGGGGCGGAACCGAGGAGGCGCTGGCTCTCATAGGCTGCTAAACTGGATAATATCCTGGTTGCTCCGCAACCCTTCGATCGCTTTTCCTCCCGAAGGCTATATCCGCATGCCTTCTTCCGTATCCCGATAGAATTCATCTTGGTTCATGCGCTTTCCCCTTCATGGGTTCTTTCCTTATCATATCCAGACACCCCGGTTCGCTGCTCACATTACCCACTACTGGAAATTTACTTTGACGGGGACCTG
>JAAZEW010000393.1 GCA_012512055.1 Bacillota bacterium
CCTAGAATCAAGAGACCTCCAAAGTAGGCAAGTATCCTCCAAAACCCACGCCATCTGCCATCGTACTGTCGCGAAAGCATCAGCACTACTATGATGATCAAGATAAGCGCAAGAAAAGGTCCCCTCGAACGTGTAGCGATCATTGCAGCGATAGTAACCCCAAGAATAGCCAGCTGAGCTACACAAGCACCAATACGCTTGCGAGATCCTGAAACTATTACCCCCACCTGCGAAACTGCGCCCAACCCTATGACCCTGGCAGTCATTATAGCATTCTCACCCTCACTCCTGACTGACCTGTAGGAGCCAATGTTTCCCACCACGAGTAAGCTAACTGCTGCAACAATTGCCCACACAATTAGCGTCGTTGCTATGACTTTACAGTCATTTTCATCATATGGCCCTAGGCCAGCAAAAGCTAACATAGGTACAGTAGCATTCAAAATGAATTCAACGGTTTTCTGTATACCGTATGTAAACGCAGGAGATTTTGGTAACCATAGCAGCACAATCAGAGTGTAGAAAACAAGCAGAATTGCATATGGGTTACGTTTACTTCGGACGTGACAACGTGAGAACTTCCTAATACTCATTAGCAATGCTAACGAGACAAAGCATAAGCGGAGTCCCATAAAGGCTCCCGAAAATGGTATTATATGCCTAGGGATTGCACCTACACACAGCACCCCAAAGACTAAACCCGATATGGTAGCTTGCCTTGGAGTGATAATAAGCCATAAAGAAAACAGTACTCCAAGCCCCAGTAAAAAAGTGACGCCAATCGTCTCAATCGGTTCGTGTCGAGTAGCCAATACAACTACCATATAGGCACCACCGACAATTAATGCTATAACCATCATAGCTGTTACTACAGCAGCGAAGCCTACGGTGTGTTTCATTTTTCGGCATCCTTTAACACTGCATCTATGAAATGTGCAGTTCTCTTAGAGATACTATACCAACTAACGTTTTCCTCAGCATATCGTTTGATCTCTCTCGACCCGACAGTTTTCTCAAACAAAGCCGTTCTAATGCCTTTTGCTAGCTTCTGAGGATCATTAGATCTTACATAGGTCACAAATGGAAGTGACTCTGGTAGTTCAGGATCAATGTAATTGATGACCACTTTTAAACCCAGTCCCAAATACGTTCTTACCTTTAAAGGTTGTCCCTCTCTCATTTTCTTTCGATCCATCGCCAGAGGCCCAAGTCCAATGTCAGCAGCAGATATCAAATTGGCCATCCGCTCCCCTCGCATCCACGGAAAAGTTCTCACTAACGACTGTACACCGTACTCCTTTGCCATAAGGTTTGCCTTTCGAGCATTGGACTCATCTGCACCCACTAGCCACAATTCTGCATCAAAGTCGAGGTTAGCTATCACCTCAATAGCTCTATCATATCCGTGAGCAATACCTCCATATCCAAGCATAGTAATTACGGGGATTTCTTCAGCAACTCCAAGCTTCTCTCGAACTTGACATCTGCTCTTTGACACCGCAAGCACCTCAGGACTGAATCCATTACTAGCTAAAATCCATGGCTTGATGACTCCAGAGATCTTTTGAACCCACTGCTTGATCTCAGACGTGACCGGCAACCATCCTGAAGCAGCTTCTGCTGTCTTAGCTTGATAGTGACTAAGGACTACCCCTCGCAACCTTTTGCCCTTTGCCGTGTACTCTGCATCTAGTACCGTGTTGAATTCGCACACAAAAGGGACATTCAATTTCCTAAGGTGTCGTGTAAGTAATACATAATCCATTGGATATGCTCTTAGATATACTACATCCGGACGATTCTCAGAGACAATACATTCCATCGCACGGCGTGACACCTTAATGCAAACATCCCAGCTC
>JAAZEW010000221.1 GCA_012512055.1 Bacillota bacterium
AGGGGATGGTACAGGTTAGTGTGCCGGCTGCGCTTTATGCGGTTGCGAGTGCGGTTTTGGATGCGCCTGCAATCCATGAGGCATGGGATTTTCTCATCAAGACATGGATGCCTGAAGCAGGATATTCCCATGCAGGTACAGAGGATTTTGAATTCTATCCGGAAGAGTGCGGCTGTGAGGTCTGGGTGCCCATAAAGTGAGGTAAGCGAGTTATCTGCACATGATGGGAGCCAATATGAATGGGCAAGTTTGATAAAGTCTTTGCCGGCATAATACTGGGTTTTATCATTCTGGCTGTCTCCTTTTACGGATTTTGGTGGGGCGGTTTCGCCGCAGGCTTGGATGTAAAAGTCTCGGCCATTACCGGAATCATAGTGGGAATACTCATTGATGTCATCTTCTTGGGAAAGCTGCTCCCCGGATTCTATCATCTTAGCAGATTAGCCTTGCTTTTGCTTTACGCAGCCTACTCCATTGGTATTTTCGGATTCTTCATGGGAGTTCCTGTGTTCAATGTGGTCCCAGGCGTTCTCGCAGGCTTATATGTTGGAAGAAAAATGAAGATCACAGGACAGCCTCAGGCTGTATTCAAAGAAGAAATGCGAAAGATAGCCCGGTTTTCCTTAGTTGTCTTGCTATCTGTTTGCTTTTGCTCAGCATTTATGGCATTGCAAGACCCATTCACCGGAGCGAACCTTCGAGGGATGTTGCATCTTAATTTCGAAGTAACGAAGACGCATGTTTGGCTCCTGATCATTTTGGGCGGCGCCGGGCTTTTACTATTACAACGTGTTCTCTTAATGATAGCCGGAAGAATGGCATATGAGAGCATTAGCTGACACCTTGAAAGCCGGTAAGTCAGTTTAATGGGAAGGAGGGATTACAGTGGAGTATGTGGGATTGCTGGCTCCGATTGCCTTTGTCTTCGCTATGAGCGCTTATTGTCAATTGAGCGCTTTGAGAAAAGAAGTAGAGAGCCTGAAGGAGGAAATAGCGAAGCTGAAGGTTAAGTAGCTGTGTTATTAGCGTTTGCTCTTGATGACATAACTACATGACGTTTGAACAAACCATCTTCCTCAGTATGAACAGAAGTCTTTCCCAGGTAGAAATCGTCGAGACACAAGTAGAGAGGCTGAGGCGAAATGAAAAAGCTAGGTATTGCTCTGTTGCTTATCTCCCTGGTTATATCCTTGGGATTCAACGTGTTTATGGCAAACTACATCGGTAAGCAGAATAGTAGTGCCCGGTCAAACTTGGTCTTCGGAGATGCAAACTCTCGGGATACCTACTTCACCCTCCACAATGTAGCCAAGGCTCATGAGATATCCAAGGGAAAGGGAATTAAGGTAGGAATTCTCGATAATTCCTTCGGCTATAATCGTCATCCTGACCTATATTCAGGTGGGGCAGATTTCTCAGGCAAAGGTTTAGGGTACCTGGAGACAGATCACCATGGGTACTGGATGGCAGTCACTCTTAAAGAGATTGCTCCTGAAGCTAAAGTCTATGCGTTGGGTGTGGATTTTGACAATGAAGAAGCAAAGGTCCGGACGATGCTTGATGCTATAGAGTGGGCCATAGACAATGATCTCGATGTTCTCACGTATTCTTCCAGTCAGTTCTCAGAGGAGAATGAGAAGAAACTCAATGTAGTTGTGGACAAAGCTATGGAAAGAGGCATCGTAACTACGTTTATCCATTATTATCATCCAGGCAACATCCTGCCTGACGGCCTATTCGCGTACAGAGGCGACGCGGATTATAACCGCAGAGAACCTGACCTAAACATCCTTCATTATGATTATAACGTGTTGATTGTCCCCAGGTATCTTGAGTACCTGTCTTCCAGTGAAGAAGACCGGGCAAGACTGACACCTCCGTTTTTGTCCATGTCATCCACCTCACCGGTTACCGCAGGCTTTGTAGCTCTGATGAAAAGCGTAAGGAATGACTTGCCGCCTGCTGAATACAAGAGAATCCTGATGGAAACCAGTAGGAGCTTAATCTATAAAGGAGAGGATTGCCCGCGGGTTCCTAACATATATGAAGCCGTGAAAGTGATTTCCGGTGGGTATATATAGAGACTCTTGTCTTAAGGGAGATCTTCTTACATGCCGGTAGAGATTAAGAAAGCGGAGCCTTCGGATGCTAAGTCCTTCGCAAGAATAAACGAAGTAATCTGGGGTACTCCTGCCACTAAGAGCATAATTGATTACTTCACTAAAGGTATTTCTCTCTTTAGAGACGGTTATTATCTGGCAGAGTCAAAAGGAGTATTTGTCGGCAGTTCTGAAGGCTTTCCAATAAGAGAGAAAATGCCTATTTCAATGCTGGCCGAAATAGAAAACCCGGTTGACCTGTTTGAACCTGAAGGCCGGTATTACTATATTCATATTATTCAAGTGTATCCTGAGTTTAGAAATATGGGCATAGGAGATATGCTGCTTAAGACACAGATTGATGTAGCGAGAAGCCTACACATACCTCAAGTCTGTGGAATTGCAATCTCCAATCAATTGGGTCACTGGGTAAAGTCGGGTTTCAGAGTTGAGGGAGAAGAATGGGAGACATATAAAGACTTTGGATTATTTAAGTGGGTCAGTATGAATTTAAGGTAAAAGCAGGGGCAAGACAACCGCCGGCTGTGATACTGACGATAGGACAATGCACTGGCGGAACAGTGATTAAGCCGGCCAAAGGAATAAGAAGAGCGGCGAAAGAACAGCCCAGCAGGTTACTGAAAGCCTTCAAGTCTCTCCACAGGCATGTCGAAGTCTGTCTGAAAACCGAATAATAGACAAAAATCACTCGGAATAAGGCAGGATAATCTCTCCTGACAGCCAACTACTAGCAGTATTATGTCATAGCCGGAGCAAGCAGTTCATAGAAGTATTCTCTAAACAGGAGGGATTGTATTAATGATCAGAAAGAACGTAGCTCTACTAATCACTGCCTTATTAATTCTGACGGTACCTATCTTTACAGCATGTGCACAGGAGGAAAGCAATACAGTTGCCGGTACCACCGTACTCTTGGTACGTCACGGCGAAACAGATTGGAATGCTCTGGGTTACTTACAAGGATGGGCAGATACTACGTTGAATGCTTCAGGACTCAGTGAGATCGAAGAATTGGGTGCTTCTTGGCGAGAGAAAGTCGGGATGAATGTAGACGTAATCTATTCCAGCACATTGAACCGCACAAGGCAGAGCGCAGAGATTATCGCCAAACATCTTTCTATCAATCCTTTCGAAATAAGGCTTGAGCCTGATCTTAGGGAATTCAGCATTGGTATACTCACCGGTGTACCCAGCTCCCAGCTCAAGGCTAACCCTGAGTTTCTGGATATCTATAAGAATTGGTCAGCAAACACTGACTATGCACAACCATCAGGTCCATCTGCTATGATTACTGACTATACCAAGCATTACCTGGAGGGCAAGGAGTTCCCGGGAGAGTCTCTGAATGCATGCAGAGATCGAGTATGGAACGCTCTTGAAAAAATCGTGTCTGAGAACAAAGGAAAGACAGTCCTAGTCTCTGCGCACGGAGGAGTCATCGGGATGGCCCTTTGCGTGGTTACGGATACCCCCGTTGAGAAGTATAACAAACTAGTTCCCGCGAACGCCTCTGTTACACAACTGAGATTTGAAGATAATGGCAGTGTAACATGGGTTGACGCTCCAAAAGAATAGAGTGACAATATCCTTGATGACAGCGTTGTCGTCCATTTCGAGGATGTGCCAGGCTTCCGAATAGATCAGGCCTTTGTGGCTTTTTGCTCGAGGGTCTGCACTACGACATTATGTATCGTTGATGAATCTTTACTGTTCAGAGAAGGTTAGGGATTCCATCTGATACCGCATATTGGCACCGGGAGTAGGGAAAGGAGGGAGGGTCGAAACAGGTTCCTACTGCAATGACGTGTCACACGAGGAAACAAAACCTAAGAAAGAGGAGGTTGGAGACTCTTGCCGGAACAAAAGACTGAGGCGGAACTGATCAAATTCGAAGGCAGAATACCTGTCTTTGTTCGTCTTCTCTTGACTGTCTTAGTGATTGTCATCATTACCGAACTTATCGGGACAAAGACGATTAACGTCGGTATAGCAAATATCGTCTTACTTCCTATGCTTTATGCAGTGGTCATCGGAGTACTCATAACCCCTGATGTCCTGGGAAAGAGCATAACAGCCCTACAGAATATAATCAGCAGTGAAGAGATAGCCCTGGCCGGCCCTCTGGTCACACTGGCTCTTTTGCCGCTCGGCGTCAAGTACGGGCTTCTGGTCGGTCCTGCTATTGGAAAAGTGGTGCAAGCCGGACCTGCGTTTATCCTGCAGGAGTTCGGAAACTTGGGAACCATATTGATTGGTCTTCCCGTTGCCCTTATGCTGGGCCTCCGAAGGGAAGCAATTGGAGCTACAGTGAGCATTTGCCGCGAGCCGACTCTCGGCATTATTGCAGAACGCTATGGTATCAACTCTCCTGAGGGGACAGGCGTCCTGGCAACATACCTGGTAGGGACCGTTCTTGGCACCATATTCTACGCGCTCTTGGGTTCCATAGCTACCCTCACCAAGCTTCATCCCTATGCTCTGGCTATGGCTTGTGGAATGGGGAGTGCCAGCATGATGACTGCTTCCGCCGGCGCCCTGGCGGCTTCAGTTCCGGAGATGGCAGATACTATTCTAGCCTACGCTGCTACCAGTAATATGCTAACCGGGATAGACGGCGTGTATGCTGAAGTGTTCCTTGCGTTGCCTTTCGTAAACTGGCTATATAACAAAATCGGCCCGCGCAAAGGAGGCAACAAGTAATGGGTTTAGATACACAAAAGACTTTCAACCAGCTAATCATAATGTTATTGGTTGGCGTAATGATCTTAATCGGACAGCGAGTGGGATATGGTATCCCTGTCATGAACGCCATACCGGGTATGCTCATAATAATCGCTATCTGCATGGCTTCTTTGATTATTAGGGACCTCATGCCCAATGTTAAGTTCCCTGCCTTTGCATGGGCTTCACTTATAGGGTTGATTCTGTGTATGCCTTTCATGCCTACGGCTGAAACGGTACTACGGTTTACCAAAGAGGTCAACTTCCTGGGTACAACCACACCCATCTTAGCTATTGCAGGCATATCAGTGGGCAACAGAATTGATGAATTCAAGAAGCTTAGTTGGAGGATAGTCATCATTTCTTTCGTGGTTTTTGCAGGAACTTTCTTCGGATCAGCAATCATCGCGCATATTGTCCTTAAACTCCAAGGCATCATCTAAGTACACTAATACAGTGGGCAACTCCAAACGGGGTTGCCCACAATCTTATTTCCTGAGGGAGAAAGGAGGATTCCATGGCTGGCAGAGAAGAATTAAAGAGAAGAGCGGCAACTTGCATAGATAACCATAAAGAGCACCTTGTGGCAGTCGGAGAGGGAATATTTGCTAACCCGGAACTTGGCTATAAGGAAAGAGAAACCGGACAACTGATAGCCGAGGAACTGGAAGCCATGGGCCTGCAAGTAGAGAAGAACCTGGCTTTAACAGGATGCAAGGCTACGGCATGCGGCAAAGGAGGAGGCCCCACAGTCGGGGTAATGGGAGAACTCGATGCTGTCCTTTGCCGGGATCATCCCAGAGCTCACCGGGAAACAGGTGCAGCCCATGCCTGCGGTCATCATATCCAGTTAGGGGTGATGCTGGGCGTTGCGACCGGCCTTGTGGGATCCGGGGTAATGAAGGAGTTGACAGGCGGCGTCTCTTTCCTGGCGGTGCCTGCTGAGGAATATGTGGAATTGGGTTTTAGATCTCAACTTCGGGCAAGGGGAGAGATTAGTTTCTTCGGCGGGAAGCAGGAATTCCTGAAGAAAGGGCACCTGGACGATATTGATATCGCCATATCAACTCATTCCTCGCCGGATCTTGATCCGCATGGCAAGAAAGCCATGGTCGGACCTATTGCCACCGGTTTTGTGGGGAAATACGTTCAGTACCGTGGACGGCCATCTCACGCAGGCGCTGCTCCGGAAAAAGGAATTAACGCGTTAAATGCTGCCATATTAGGCCTTTCCGGGATTCATGCCCAAAGGGAGACTTTTCCTGATGAAGAACGGATCAGGGTCCACCCGATTATAACAAAAGGCGGAGACCTGGTTAATATCGTGCCCGAGGATGTACAGCTAGAAACCTATGTACGAGGGCTTAGCATCGATGGGATCCGCGATGCCAACCTTAAGGTGAACCGAGCTTTGAGAGCAGGGGCTATGGCAGTGGGAGCTGAGGTAAAGATAACGGAAATCCCCGGTTATATGCCTCTGGTGAATACACCTGATTTGAGTGTGCTGTTCAAGGAAAACCTATTGCCTCTATTACAAGATAGTGAGATAGTGGAAGGGGGGGAATTTGCCGGGTCCACGGATTTCGGTGACATATCCCAGATTATGCCCACTTTGCTTGCGGTTTTCGGAGGAGTTGCCGGTGCTCTTCACACCAAGGACTTTCACCTGGAAGACGCTGAATTGGCTTACCTCATACCGGCAAAAGCCATTGCTTTCACAATTATCGACCTCTTGCTTGACGGAGCGAGCAAGGCCCAAGAAGTCATAAGGGACTACCGGCCGAGAATGAGCAGAGAGGAGTACTTCAGGTTCCAAGAGGAGATGTCACAAGAAATCCAGTGGCAGGATGACTGAGCCAGGCAATGAGTGCCTAACAGAATTTTACATTGGAGGATATGATTATGAGAGCAGTGCTGAAGAGCGAAGCTGCACCCGGAGCGACGCTGATGGATGTACCTATCCCGGTGCCCGGTCCAGGTGAGGTGCTCATCAAGGTCAAGACTACTGCTATCTGCGGTACTGACCACCATATCTACATTTGGAATGAATGGTCACAGAATCGTATTAAGCCTCCACAGATAATGGGACATGAGTTGGCCGGGGAAATTGTTGAACTAGGCCCCGGTGTCAAGAACGCCAAAGTTGGAGACTATGTGTCCGCTGAATCTCACATAATATGCGGGCACTGCGTCCAATGTATGCTCGGGGAGAAACACGTATGTCAAAACACGAGCATACTTGGAGTAGATAGAGACGGATGTTTCGCGGAATACGTAGCTATTCCAGAAGCTAACCTGTGGTTCAATGACCCTGCAATTCCCCTGGATATCGCTCCGATCCAGGAACCCCTGGGCAATGCCATCAATACGGTATTGTCAGGTGAGACCCGGGGCAAGACCATGGCTGTGTTTGGGTGTGGCCCCATAGGGCTCATGGCCATAGGTGTTGGTAAAGCCTGCGGCGTATCCCGGGTGGCAGCAGTGGACATTAACGACTACAAGCTGGGTATTGCCAAGAAGATGAAGGCGGATCTTACTATCAACAGCCGGAATCTGTCGCCGGTGGAAGCGATCATGGACTATACACGCGGAAAAGGGGTGGACATAGTCCTGGAGATGTCAGGGGCATCCGTTGTCTTCGATCAAATCTTCAAGGTCGTAAGGCCCGGAGGCAGGGCTTCTTTACTGGGCTTGCCTGCCAAGGCATTGCCGGTGGATTTCTCTAATGACATTGTCATGAGAGGTGTAACCATACACGGAATAACAGGCAGAAGGCTTTGGCAAGACTGGATCGTCGGGCGTGAACTCTTAGCTTCAGGGTTACTCGACTTGTCTCCTGTTGTCACACATAGGTTTGACCTGGGGGATTATGCTAAGGGTATGGATCTTATGACACAAGGCGACTGCGGTAAGATCGTTCTTTATCCTGGAGGGGTTGAATAATGGATAAACTGGAGTTTCTCCGTCGTGAACTGGAGTCCTTACGCGAAGA
>JAAZEW010000024.1 GCA_012512055.1 Bacillota bacterium
ATGCCATACATTAGGGGAGTGTAACAATGTCAAAAGGTCTTATTATCGTGGAATCACCTGCCAAAGCCAAAACAGTCGAGAGAATGCTGGGCGGGAAATACCAAGTGAAAGCTTCCATGGGCCACGTGAGGGATTTACCCAAGAGCAAGCTTGGGGTAGACGTGGAAAACAACTATGAGCCCCACTACATCACTATTCGGGGCAAGAGCGATACCATTCGGGAGCTTAAAGGTGCAGTCAAGAATTCCGACCAAGTGTTGCTTGCCACTGACCCTGACCGTGAGGGGGAGGCAATATCCTGGCACCTCTCAAAGGCTCTGGATCTTGATACTAACGCTTCTTGTCGTATTGAGTTTCACGAGATCACTCAGAAGGCGGTAAGGGATGCAGTTGCCAACCCAAGGCCTATTCATATTGAGAGAGTCCATGCTCAACAGGCGCGGAGAATACTTGACAGGCTTGTCGGATATACCCTCAGCCCATTTTTATGGAAGAAGGTTCGCAGGGGACTGTCTGCAGGCAGAGTTCAGTCGGTTGCAGTCAAGCTGATATGCGACAGAGAGAGGGAAATCGAGGATTTCGTGCGTGAGGAGTACTGGTCAATTACTGCTTTCTTGAAAGCAGACGCTGACTGCCCCGAGTTTCCCGCAAAACTCCTTCGGAAAGCCGGAAAGAAGATAGACATTGGCACAGGTGATGAAGCTCGGGAAGTCCTCAGGGATTTAGAGGGAGCGCAGTATGAAGTCATCAAAGTGCTTGAAAAGGAACGAAAGCGGAATCCTCAGCCTCCTTTCACCACAAGCACGCTCCAACAGGAAGCCTCAAGGAAGTTGGGATTTGGAGCTCGCAAGACTATGCAAATCGCCCAACAGTTATATGAGGGTTTGGAGATCGGCCCTCAGGGCAACACCGGCCTGATAACTTATATTCGAACTGACTCAGTCCGAGTGGCGGCTGAAGCTGAAGTCTCAGCCAGGTCTTTCATTAAGGATGTATTTGGGAAGGACTACGTCCCTGACAGGCCCAGGCGGTATAAGAAGAAGGCTACCAGTCAGGATGCGCATGAGGCTATTAGGCCTACACTAGTTACGCGTCGCCCAGATGACCTGAAGAAACACTTGTCCGGGGATCAGTTGAAACTATACAGGCTCATATGGGACAGGTTTGTGGCAAGCCAAATGGAATCAGCGGTCCTAGATACTGTCCGTGTAGACATTAAAGCCAAGAACTATCTATTTCGGGCTACAGGGTCCCGAGTAAAGTTCCCAGGGTTTACCGTCCTATATCAGGAAGGGTCGGATAATGCTGAAGAGGATGACTCGATCCTCCCTGAGATCTCTGAAAGACAAAGGCTGGTTCTTTCAAGGCTTGAGGACAAACAGCATTTTACTGAACCGCCGCCGCGTTACAGCGAGGCTACAATTGTAAGGGCTCTTGAAGAAAACGGTATAGGCAGACCCAGCACATATGCGCCTATCATCGAAACAATCCTTAAACGAGACTACGTAGTGCTTGAAGATAAGAGATTTCACCCAACGCAACTGGGGTTTGTCGTAGTGGATGTCCTGAACCAGGTCTATCCGAATGTCGTTGACGTAACGTTTACAGCCAACATGGAAGCCAGGTTGGATGAGATCGCTGAAGGCAAGCTTGAGTGGATCAGTGTTATAGACGAGTTTTACCCGCCTTTCAAAAAGACAGTGGATGCTGCTGAGGAACATGTCGGAAGAGTGAAGATCCCGGAGGAAGTCACTGATGAACTTTGTCCTGAATGTGGTCGAAACCTTGTAGTGAAGCACGGCAGATTTGGTGCGTTCCTTGGGTGCCAAGGCTACCCTGAATGCAAATTCACCAAGAAAATCGTCCGCTCAACCGGTGTTAATTGCATCCTGTGCGGACGTGAGATAGTTGAGCGAAAGACCAAAAAA
>JAAZEW010000222.1 GCA_012512055.1 Bacillota bacterium
GAGAGAGACATACTGTGCCAAAGAAAAAGACGCATCGAGGCGCCGCTAAACGTTTCAAGGTTACCGGCACCGGTAAAATTGTCAGACGTAAGGCGTGTATGAGCCATAAGACAGGAAAGAAATCATCGCGGGTGAAAAGGCGCTTAAAAAGGCCGGCAGTGCTTTCACGTGGAGATGCTGCTAAGGTGAAGAAGCTTCTTGGCAACTGACACCATCTTGCAGAGCTGCAAGTGCTAAATCTGAGGGGGAATTGATATGCCTAGAACTAAAGGCGGTCCGGTTGCGAGACGCCGACGTAAGAAGGTCCTGAAGAGGGCGAAGGGATTTACCGGCGCGACGAGCAAGGTGTATCGTCGTGCCAATGAAGCAGTGATAAAATCTCTTCATTACTCTTATAGAGATAGACGTAACAAGAAAAGAGATTTTCGTAGGTTGTGGATTACAAGAATAAACGCTGCTGCGCGTATGAACGGTATGTCGTACAGCCAGTTTATTAACGGACTCCAGAAGGCCGGAGTTGACATAAATAGGAAAGTCCTGGCGGAGCTTGCCGTTAATGACCAGGAGGCTTTTTCTGAACTAGTGAAGATGGCCCGCGACAGTATAGACAATGCCCAGTGAGGTCAAGTGAAGATCGAGATTGCGATTACCAGTCGGCGGAACGCAAGAATATTGGAGGCTCGGAAACTGAAACGGCGCCTTCACAGAGAAGAGCAGGGCCGGTTCTTGTTGGAAGGTATCCGGGGAATTGAAGATGCACTAATTACGGGCGCCAGGATTCATGAAGTCCTGATAAGCCCGTATTTATTTAGGAACCCCAGGGGATGCGCCTTACATGAAAGACTGGTTGCCGCCGGAATAGAGATCTATGGCGTTACAGAGGAAGTTTTGGAACATGTGGCAGATACAGACACTCCTCAAGGTGCAGTGGCAATTGTCGGGATTCCCGATTCAGAGCTCTGTCTTCATGGATCTCCTTTGGTTTTGTTGGCTGACGGAATCAGCGATCCCGGCAATTTGGGCACACTTATTCGGACTGCAGACGCTTTTGGGCTATCAGGTATTATTCTTAGCGGAGACGTTGTAGATCCATTTAATTCTAAGTGTGTCCGGGCAACCATGGGCAGCATACTAAGGGTGCCTCTTGTGAGTTTCAAGAAGGTCAAGGACTCAATTGAATTCCTGAAAAAGCATGAGTTTTCAATAGTGGCAGCAGACACAAAGGCTGACACGACATGCTACGATTATGATTTTTGCGGCAAATGCGGGATTCTTGTGGGAAGCGAGGCTCACGGCCTTACCAAGGAGGTTCAGAGGCTCTGCGATAGAGCGGTGAGAATTCCTATGATGGGAGACGCAGAGTCGCTTAATGCAGGAGTTGCAGGTTCTATTCTAATGTATGAAGCTTATAGGCAGAGGCGAAGTGACGAGGGCAAGTAAGAGGGCATGATAGGATCCGGGGGTAGCAATAAGATAAAGAGATAAAGGATGAAAAGGCAGCATGCCCGTTGCAGACAGGTGAGACGCTATGATATAATTGGTCAACAAGAGTACACGAAGCAACTCTTGAAAGGGCGTGGTTCCTGGATGTTAGGCGCTGATTTTTTTTGGAGGCTCTTTGAGTTGACCGGATCCATTACTGCGTATCTAATCTATAAGATGCTCATCACCCAGTAACTCTGCGTCTTTTTTGAAAGGAACATCTCAAATTTACTGTATTGTTGAAAAAGCGATGAAGGAGAAGAGTAGGTAAGATGAGGCCCGAAGGGAGGGCTTGCCTGAGACTGTGAGCAGGCCTGAGCCGGTCTTGCTGAAGTTCGCTTTGGAGCTACAGGCTGAAAGCCTCCGGAAGTATCAGGATGTGCAAGTAGGCTGTGTCGGGATCCTACCGTTACATAGGGGAACATGGGTTTTCCTTCGAAAGGAAGCTTGCATGTATCGTAAGAGGTCAGAAGTTGCAAAGGATGCGATTTCTGATAATGAGGGTGGTAACGCGGGGCCGCGGTCTTCGTCCCTTGAAGACTGTGGCCCTTCTCCATAACTAGGAGGAATATGTATGGATGAGAAAGCGAAGAAGTTGATATGTGAGGCAAAAAAGAACATAGAATCGGTAATGAATCTCTTGGAATTGGAAGAAATTCGTGTGAAGTACCTGGGGAAAAAGGGCGAGATAACTCAAGCCCTCCGCAGTTTGGGTGAGTACTCTGAAGATGCCAGGCCCATAGTCGGCCGCTTTCTCAATGAAGCCAGGGAGACTGTGCGCAGCATGATAGAGGCAAGGCGAGGAGAAATCACCGCTGTTGAACTGGAAAACAAGCTCAAGGCTGAAGACCTTGACATAACACTGCCCGGGAGAAGGCCTTCCATTGGCGCCAGGCATCCTGTAAGTATCGTCTATGAAGAACTGGAGCGCATTTTCGCACATCTCGGATTTGAAGTGTTGGAAGGGCCT
Organism: Bacillota bacterium; assembly: GCA_012512055.1. The sequence continues at coordinate 2,453 of JAAZEW010000222.1, forward strand.
GACGTAGAGCTGGACTACAACAACTTTGAGGCCTTGAATGTGCCCAGGAACCATCCGTCCCGTGATATTCAGGACACTTTCTACATCACAAGCGATCTTGTCCTCAGGACTCACACCACTTGCGTGGATATTCGAATCATGAAGAACCGCAAGCCGCCGATTCGAGCTATTATCCCGGGTAAGGTTTACAGGTCTGATGCGTCTGACCCATCGCACCTGCCTGTATTTCACCAGTTGGACGGGCTTGTTGTTGATGAAGGAATAACCTTCGGAGACGTAAAAGGCGTTCTGGCAAGATTTGCTCATGAGTTCTTCGGTCCGGACACTGATGTGAGGTTCAGGCCGAGTTATTTCCCATTCACCGAGCCCAGCGCTGAGATGGATGTGTCTTGCGTGATCTGTCACGGTTCCGGTTGCAGGCTCTGCAAACACACAGGCTGGCTTGAAATCCTTGGATCAGGATTGCTTCATCCAAAGGTACTTCGGGAAGTGGGCTATGATCCTGAGGGGGTTTCCGGGCTTGCTTTCGGGATGGGGATTGATAGGGTGACCATGCTGAAATACGGGATAGACGATATCCGGCTCCTTGCTGAAAACGACATGGCATTCAATCGGCAGTTCTTACATGCTCAGTAAAAGGAGGTTCCTCTAATGCTTGTCCCATATAAATGGCTATCTGAATATGTTCCCGGGCTTCCTCCTCCGGCTGATGTGGCAGAAGCGCTTACATTGAGCGGTACTGCTTGCGAGTCTTTGACCGGGGAAGGGGAGGATGCCGTATTTGATTTTGAAATAACGCACGACCGTGCTGATTGCGTGAACGTCTTTGGCATAGCTCGGGAGGCAGCCGCTGTTCTCGGCCTTGAGCTGAAACATCCTGATCTTTTCGTTAACGAAGAAGGGCCGGCAGTGGACGAGCTTGTGACAGTGAAAATCATGTCACCCGACTTATGTAGGCGCTATATCGCACGTGTGGTGACAGAGGTGACCATTGGGCCGTCGCCTGAATGGATGCAGAAGAGGCTTATCGCATGCGGGATTCGCCCTGTTAATAATGTGGTGGATATTACCAACTACGTCATGCTTGAACTGGGCCAGCCTCTCCATGCTTTTGACCTGGATCGTATCCGGCACGGCGCCATAGCCGTAAGGCGGGCACGTGACGGGGAGTCCATCGTAACAATTGACGGCGAGCTCCGTGAATTAAGTGAGGATATGTTGGTCATAGCGAATAAGGTTTCCCCCGTGGCTATTGCGGGCATAATGGGAGGAGCTGATACTGAGGTTGAGCAATCCACCACTCAGGTGCTTCTCGAGGCTGCAGCCTTTGATTCCGTCAGTGTCTGGAGGACACAACGCGCGCTCAGGATGCGGACAGAAGCGTCTATGCGGTTTTCCAGGGGCATGTGGCCTGAGAACTCCAGACTGGGCATAGACCGGGCTGCAATGCTCATGGCCAGGCTGAAAGTGGGAAAAGTCGCTGTAGGCAGGGTTGATGAGTATCCCGGACTTGAAGCGCCTATCTACATTAGGCTCCGTCCTGCCAGAGTCAACCGCTTGCTCGGGGTAACCGTACCTCAAGATGAGATGGAATTGATTCTCTTGAGACTGGGGTTCATTTTGGACGAGTGGAACCAGGATTCATGCCGTGTGCTTGTTCCTGACCACAGAATGGATGTATTGCAGGAAGAGGATCTTGTGGAGGAGATTGCGAGGGTTTACGGATATGACAGGATTCCTGCTACGACTCCTAAAGGAGCACCGCCTGAGATACGCGTGAATCCCGAAAGGCGTTTTGCATCCAAGGTAGGCGACATCCTCAGGGGCTCCGGCCTGACAGAGGTGGACACCATGACCTTCACCTCAGAGGCTGCCTGTTCCGAACTGAGGTTGTCTGAAGAAGATGTGGAGCGCCGGAAAGTGAGAATCAGCAATCCTATCTCCAGTGAACATACGATGTTACGGACAACGCTCCTTGTGAGCCTTGTGGACGTTTTAAGAAGGAATGCATCAAGACAACGGGATGACGTGGCCATTTATGAAATCGGCAAGGTCTTCCACAGGCGGGACACACAGGAAGACAGGAATGAACCTGCCGGAGAGTCTTCTCTCCCATATGAGGGGAAGATGATTAGCCTTGCGGTCATGGGCAAGCTCAGGGAGCCTACCTGGGGAAACCTCATCGAGGACTCTGATTTCTTCCACATGAAAGGTATCATTGAAACGCTGCTTGAGAGTCTCGGGATTTCCCGGTACAGTTTTCAGAAGGCAACTCATCCGTCACTTCATCCGGGAAGAACTGCTAAAATAGTAGTGGGCGGTGAGGATGTCGGTTACTGCGGGGAACTCCATCCGTCGGTCAATGCAACTCTTGGCCTGAAGAAGAATGCATATTTGGCTGAGCTTGACGGAGAGAAGATCCTTCGTAACGTGCCGCGAGACAGAGGTATTCGGCAGCTTCCCAGATTCCCGGCAGTCACCAGGGATATAGCCGTAGTTGTGCGACAAGACCAAGAGAGCAAGAGAGTTGAGGACAGGATATGGGAAGCAGGGGCGGCCCTCGTTGAGAACGTGAGTCTGTTTGACGTATATGTGGGGCCCCAGGTTCCGCCTGAACATAAGAGCTTGGCTTATTCAATAACGTATCGGAGTCTTGATCGTACGCTTACCGACGAAGAGGTAGGAGAAGTGCATGCCCGCATAGTTGAGACTCTTGCTTCTGAAGTAGGAGCTTCCATCCGAAGCCAGGACTAATACCTATGCATATGTAGGAGGTAAAGGCGAAGCGAAGTCGAATCAATATCTGTAACCACAGGTAACCATGGAGGTGATGGGTTTGCCGGGCCAAGAGGCCTATGGGGAAAATGAACCCATTAGGAAGAGGAATCGGGTTACAGTCAATATCGTGGGCGAGGAGTATATTATTCGTTCTGATGCTGAAACTGATCATGTAAAGGAGCTTGCAGAATCAGTGGACGAGCGGATGAAGGCCGCCCTTGCCATGAATCCGCGGCTTTCCCGGGGCCAAGCTGCGATTCTGGTATGTCTCTCCCTGGCAGACGACCTCAAGAAAGCAAGGCGCCGTTATGAGGAACTCATGCGTCTCGTGGAGGATGTAAGGTAGAAGAGGGGGAGCTGAAATGGATTGGCTGAGCCTCGTGCTCTTGGTTTTCGTCGGACTAATGGCTGCTGCAGGCCTTAGAAAAGGTCTTGTAAGGCAGGTTCTGAGTCTTGTAGGGTTGATCGCCTCAGTAATGTTAGCATTGCAGTACTATGACGTGGCAGCGGAGTATATCCTCCAGTACTTTGCTGTTCCTGAAGGAATTGCCACTATCCTTGGGTTTGCGGTGATCTGTCTCGGCGTGGCGGCTATGATTTCCATGTTGGGATGGATCTGGGGGAGGCTCGCGAAATACTCACCTGTATCCATACTTGACTCCTTAGGAGGCGCACTCTTTGGATTTGCCAAAGGCGCCTTGTTTGCTATGATAGTGCTTCTTGTGGTTTATGCGCTTCCTTTTGAAGGCGCACGCCAGGCTATAGACAGTTCGTCTATTGCCCGGGAGTTGATGAACCTGTCTCCCGTGATTTTCAGGAGCCTTGAGGATGTATTTCCGGGAGGGATTCCATACCTGACAAATCCGGATAAAGCCGGTCCCGATGGAAAGGCAGTTCCGCCTTTCCCGCTAAACCCCGCCGGCAAAGTCAAAAAAGGGGATACTGTCTAAGTATGAGTTGACATTAACAGGAGGGTGTTTTTGTGTCCAACGCCGGATTTGCGGCGGTTTTCCGTGAGCTTGCAAATTTTTTGGAGTTTGAGGGAGAAAACCCGTTTAAGGTCAGGGCCTACAGACGAGCTGCGGATATCCTCGAAAGCCTCAATCAAGATGCTGCTAAACTTGCCCGGGAAGGACAACTGAAGAGCATCAAAGGGATAGGGGTGGCCATTGAAGAGAAGACTCTTGAGATTGCGGACTCAGGGACTCTCAAGGTGCTGGAGGATGTAAAATCCAAGTACCCGCCCGGAGTGATGGACCTACAGAAGGTGCCTGGAATAGGCCCGCGAACTGCTTCTTTGATATTTCACGAACTTGGCGTGGCCGGCATTGACCAACTGGAAGAAGCTGCCCGGAAAGGAGAGTTAAGGACGCTCCCGGGTATGGGGCAAAAATCTGAGGAGAACATCTTAAGGGCCGTAACAAGGCTGAAAGATATAGACATGGCTCGCATCCCTCTTGTAATTGCAGACCGGATCAGCAAAAGCCTCATTGGTTTTCTGGCATCTCACATGCGAATCAATAACATATCTGTGGCCGGAAGTGTAAGAAGACGGAAGGAAACCTGCGGGGACCTGGACATAGTCGTGGGGACGGAAGACTCATCCCGTATCTTGAATCTCATAAGATCATGGAACGGATTTCGAACTATGATCTCCTGCGATGAGGACAGGATTACGTTTACCGCAGACGGTGATGTAGAAGTAGATATCTCTATTGTGGAGCCGGCTGAGTTCCCCTTCGCCCTTTTGGCAACAACAGGTTCGAAAAACCACTTGGCAGGCCTTAAATCCGTTGCACATAGGCTTGGGCTCAAACTGGCAAGAGACGGGCTTTTCAGTGAGAAAGGCGAAAATCCGGAGGTAGCCTGTGAGGCAGACATATACAAAGCCCTGGGGATGGAGTATGTCCCGCCTGAGTTGCGTGAGATGACAGGTGAAATCGAAGCAGCGTTGGAAAAACGCTTGCCCAGGCTTCTGGTTGCCGAAGATATCCGCGGAGACCTCCATATGCACACAAGCTGGAGCGACGGCGCGGAGTCCATAGAGTCTATGGCGGAAGCTGCCAAGGCCCTGGGGTATGAGTATGTTGCAATCACTGATCATTCCAAGTCCCTCGGGATTGCAGGAGGGCTCTCAGAGATGCGGCTTGCCAAACAGATGGAGGCCTTGAACCTGCTTCGGGCGAAATTCGCGGGGATTCATTTGCTATCCGGAATTGAGCTGGAGATTCTGAAGGACGGGAGCCTCGATTATCCGGATTCCGTCCTCTATGATCTTGACGTGGTGGTGGCATCAGTGCACAGTGCTTTCGGGCAGCCTGAAGATGTTATGACAGATCGCATAGTCAAGGCAATCCGAAGCGGAAGTGTAAACATAATCGCCCATCCCACCGGGCGGGTGCTTGGTAGGCGCTTAGGTTATGACGTGGATATGGATACTGTCATTTACGAGGCAGCCAGGCATAATGTGGCTTTGGAAATCAACGCGTACCCTGAAAGAATGGACTTGGACTCAAAATTGGCGCGAAAGGCAATGGAGGCCGGAGTCTACATCGTGATTAATACTGACTCTCATAATACGAATGAGCTTCGTTTTATGTCATATGGCTTGGATGTCGCAAGACGTGCCTGGCTTGAACCGGATTATGTGATTAATACCTGGCCCCTCGCAAAACTCCAAGCATGGCTCAAGCAGAGCCGCAGAGGACCCTAACTGCATCATAGGCTTGGCGTTTAGCCTTGCATCCCATCCGGGAATTACCCTACGGAATACATGTGACACATTGCACTCATACTACAATACAGAGCGCCGACGCCTGGAAAGCATAGGCTAAGGGGTGTTTGCAGATGCTCTCTACTGTGCTTAAGACAGTGTTCATGTATACGTTTGTGCTCTTTGTCACCAGGGTGATGGGGAAGAGAGAAATCGGACAATTGTCCCCTTTTGACCTTGTTGTGGCTATTATGATTGCGGATCTTGCAGCTATGCCTCTGGAGGAGAAGTCAATTCACATACATGACGCGGTTGTTCCCATTGCTGTATTGGCCGTTGCTGAGGTGGTGTTCGCATTTATGACACTAAGGAGCGAGAAGGCCAGATCCTTAATCAGCGGAAAATCCTCCATTGTTGTGAGAGACGGGAAAATATTAGAAGGTGCATTAAGGGAACTCCGTTATAACATAGATGACCTGTTATCAGGGTTACGTGAGAAAGACGTATCCAATATCCAAGATGTGGAGTTTGCAGTCCTGGAAGGGTCAGGCAGATTAAGTGTGATCATGAAATCTCAAGCAAGGCCTGTTACTCCCAGGGACCTCGGGATCACGACTTCATATGAAGGATTGCCTTATCCCCTGGTCACAGACGGAGAGGTAAAGTACAAGTACTTGGACCAGCTTGGGCTTACCATAGCGTGGCTCAAGGAAGAATTGAGAAAAAAAGGTGTAAAAGATCCTGCTGACGTGTTGCTTGCAAGCCTGGACACATCCGGGGAACTCTATGTTGTGAAGAAAGAAAGCGCTGAACTTCGCGATCTGAAAACTAAAGAATAGGGTGTGACCTTCACTATGGAGCTTTCAAAGGAATTCCGTGAGCGATTCATCAAAACCCTCCAGGGCAGGGACTATGTTCTGTACGGAGGCCTCCTTGAGCTTGCAAGGCAGCGTGGCTTGAAGCGCATCAACACCAAGGTCATTCAGATCCCTTCCATGGATAACCGGATGTACGGTGTCGTAGAGGCGGAAGTTGAGACTGAAGACGGAGTATTCAAGGAGGTCGGGGACGCATCGCCTGAAAGCGTGAACCGGGCGATACAACCCCATCTTCTGAGAATGGCTGCAACAAGGGCAAAAGCCCGGGCCATGAGAGATGCCGTGGGTATAGACATGGTAGCCTTAGAAGAGCTTGGAGATGCGATCCTTCCGGACGATGCCTCCGTCCCTGACAATCCTGAGGATCTGGTCCTCACCTTCGGGAAGCATATCCGAAAACCCCTTGGACAGGTAGTACGGCAGGATCCCGGGTATGTGGCCTGGCTTGCGGAAAACGCAAGGGATGAAGGTGTTAAGCAGGCTGCCCGGAGCGTCCTGGAGCAGCAAGCTGCAGTTGAGCCCGGTGACTTCCCTGAGGTAAGCATTGAGAGGCCGCCCGCTCACTAGTATGAGTTCATGAGACCGTTGGACTTCTCCGGTAATTGCCAGTTTCGCCGAAGACGTCGGCCGTTTTTTGCGATTGGGGCGGGCTGTGTCAACATAATATGGAAGAGAACAACGGTCTCGTTCATTAGTTTTCGCTCGTTTTCCCAGATCTTGGGTTGCCGGTGATTGCAGCGAGGGGTGTCAAAATGCGGCCACCGGCCTACGGCAGGATTTTGTTAAGGCAACCCGCTTGGGGAGCCGTCCCCTTAGTGCAACACCGGCCTCAGAAAACGTACATACCTTGCGGGGCCACCTTGCACGGTACGTACACTTTCCGGAACCGGTGATTAGTTACGCAGATCCACTAAACCTATTTTGAACGTGCCCGTAGTGTTATAATGATCCCTGACAGGCGAGTGAGGATAAGCGCGTGTCAGGGGGTTTGTCAATTTGGATGAGAGGTCAATCCGTGTACTGGAATTTCATAAGATAAAAGAACGTTTGAAGGCCTACGCTGCAACGAGCTTAGGAAAGGAACTTGCAGACAGTGTCGCGCCTGTGACTTGCGCCGAAGAGGTGAGAAGGAGACAGAGGGAGACTACTGAAGGCAGGGCAATCCTATCTGCAGGTAAGGATTTGTCTCTCGGAGGTGTCCGTGATATTCGTAGTATCCTGGAGCGGGCTGCGATCGGGGGGATTCTTGCGCCCGAGGAGCTCCTTGACGTATCATCCACCTTAAGCGCGGCTATGAGGCTAAGGAAATTCATCACAGGATTGGGTTCTGATTTTGAGATCCTAAGAGGGCATGCTGAAGAGATTGCTCCCCAACCCGGTATTGTCAGGGAAATTGAACGGTGTATTGATGAGTACGGAAATGTGGTGGACAATGCCAGCCCTGAACTGGCAAGGATAAGGTCGCAAATTCGTACTGTGAACAGCAGAATTCGTGACAAGCTCGATGCCATCATAAAATCACAGCAATCTACTCGTCATCTCCAGGAACCCATTATCACTCTGCGTTCAGGGAGGTTTGTCGTTCCAGTAAAGCAGGAATCACGAACCGCCGTGCCCGGAATAGTGCATGACAGATCTGCCAGCGGCTTGACTCTCTTTATTGAGCCTATGCCCATAGTGGATCTGAATAATGAGTTGACTTCACTTGCCGGCAAAGAGACCCGGGAAGTCGAGAGAATTCTGGGAGAATTGTCTTCTTTGGTGAGCGGCGCAGGCCTTGAGATTCGCAATACTTTGAGCGCACTTGGCGCCATAGATTTTGCTTTAGCCAAAGGTATGCTCAGTATTGACATGAAGGCTCTGGAGCCCGACGTGGACGGCAGAGGATACCTTAGGATTCGCCGGGGGAGGCATCCACTCCTTTCAGGCGATGTCGTCCCTATCGATGTGGAACTTGGAAAGGACTTCAGGACCCTGGTAGTGACCGGCCCGAATACAGGAGGAAAGACTGTCACCCTGAAGACTATCGGGCTTTTTGCACTTATGACTTTGGCAGGCTTCCACCTTCCGGCTTCAGCCGGGACTTGCGTACCAGTATTTTCCCGGGTTTTCGCTGATATCGGTGACGAACAGAGCATTGAACAAAGCTTGTCTACGTTCTCGTCCCACATGACTCACATAGTCAAGATTTTGGAGCAAGCAGGCTCAAGTTCCCTAGTCCTTTTGGATGAACTCGGCGCAGGCACTGATCCTGCGGAAGGGGCGGCCCTCGGTGTGGCAATCTTGAGACATCTGCATGAACGGGGCGCCTCGACTGTGGTTACGACCCATCTTAGTGAGCTAAAGGCATTTGCTTATGAGTACGAGGGGGCGGAGAACGCGTCATGTGAATTTGACGTTGAAACACTGAAACCCACATACCGTCTGATCATGGGATTACCGGGAGGTTCATGCGCGCTTGCCGTAGCATCCAGGCTTGGGTTGCCTGAAGAAGTGATCTCAACTGCCAGGGGCCATCTTGGAGAAGACAGGATTCAGGTAGATGCCATGATAGCCGAGATGGAGCGGACTATGCGGGAGTTGACAGCCGAAAGGGAGGAAGCCAGGAAGGCAAGGGAAGAGCAGCAAAGCCTGAAGCGGAGCAGGGAAATAGAGGTTAAGCAGTTACAAGAGGCGAGATTTGAGATCTTGAGAAAAGCAAAGGACGAGGCTGACAGCATGTTAGCGCAGGCAAAAGCTGATATCGCCGCGATTGTTAAAGAATTGCGCCAAGGTTCCTATCAGCCCAGGAGTGTGATTGACGACGAAGCCCGTAAGGCCAGGGAAGCGCTGAGAGAAGTCTCGGACAGAGCTCCGGCCATTGAGGAGGAGCTGCCCGGTGCGGACGCATCAACCGGGTATGCTGACAGCTTGAGGCCTTTGGAGCCCGGTGAAGCCGAGGTGGGTACTGAGGTTTTCGTGGGCAAGCTGCGTCAAGCGGGACAAGTATCCTGGGTGTCAGGGGAAGGCGATGAGGTAGAGGTTCAGGTGGGCGGATTGAGAGTTCTTGTGCCACTTGAAGACTTGTACGTGCAAGAAGGCGGTGACGGCCTCAAGAAGCCTTCTCATACAGGGCAGGTATATCTTTCTTCGATTACCCGGGGGAAAGCTCTTGCTGTCTCCATGGAGCTCGATGTGCGGGGGCAGACTGCGGAAGAAGCCATAGCCGAAGTAGACAAGTACTTAGACGACGCATGCCTTGCCGGACTGTCAAGAGTGAGGATTATCCACGGTAAGGGGACAGGCGCCCTGAAGCAAGCAGTGCGTGAATTCTTAAAGGAACATCCTCATGTGGATACCTCTTTGCCCGGGGGGCTGTCTGAAGGCGGTGACGGGGTCACCGTAGTTTCAATGCGCGGTAGATAGCCTGGTCCGGTTAATAACCAGGCCTAGTCCGGAGTTTCTTGGTGTTCTTCAGGTTCAGGGGCCTCCTCTGCTCTTGCGCCATGGGAGTCTGTTGTCCACCATGTATGCACTTGACATGTCACCCGCGGAATGGACTGCCCTGTCGCTATGGTTCCGTCAGGCAGAATCCTGAGGCCGCTTGACGCCAAGTACCTGCGTCTTTCGACTTGGTCCGAAGGACAGTATCTACCTGCAAGCTGCCCTGATTCAACGCACACATCAACTTCGTGAATTCTTGTGTGTAAATAGCAGAGCCCCCGCGGTTCCGTCCCTTCGATAAAGACTTCAGTTGTTACGCCGGGACATGAGTCACTTGCGAGAACACCTGATTCGGCGCAGATCTTCGTGAAAACAACACCGCTTGGCACAGGAAATTCCGACACAGGCATATCTTTGAGGGCTTCTTTCATATACGCTCCCCAGATTTCTGCCGCCTTACCGCTTCCGATTCTCGTTCCCCCGTATACCATGGGTTTCTGTTGTTCGTCATTGCCTATCCAGACGCAAGCTACAAGTTCCGGTGTGAATCCTACGAACCACGCGTTTGTGTATTCTGTAGTTGTCCCTGTCTTGCCTGCTGCAGGCCTGCCTATATTGGCTGATTTACCTGTTCCTCGCGTGATGACTCCTCGGAGCATATCAGTCATTATGTAAGCAGTCTGTTCGTCCAGCACTACCTTTCTCTTGGGAGTATTGCGTTCCAGCACATTGCCGTTGGCATCCTCGACTCTGAGAATTGCTATAGGTTCGGCTTTGATACCCTGATTAGCAAAAACA
>JAAZEW010000223.1 GCA_012512055.1 Bacillota bacterium
ACAGGCTGCAGATTCCATCCAAGGTGTGATTGGGCAACCAAGGAGTGCAGAGAGGCGGAGCCCCCCTGGCGTGAAATCACAAAGGGTCACTATTTGGCTTGTCACAATCCTGTTAGGACTGAACAGAATGCGACTCGAAAACACATGACTGCGAAGGGCCAGAAAGCGCAGAACGAGACTTCCCAGAATGTGAATACGCAGAACGCCAACGCACGGAAGGCGAACACGCGGAATACGACTCCAGGCAATACAGCTGCTACGAGTATGAACACGCAAAACGGGATCGCACACAATGAAACTACACGACGTGCGCCTGGCAAAGGGGGTGACGGCATTGGCACTTCCGGCGGCAACTGAGTCAAAAGACGTGATACTTGAAGTATGTAATCTATCAAAGTATTACCCTGTGAACCAAGGTTTCTTCACGAGACAAAAATCGCTGCTACACGCTGTGGATAACGTTAGCTTTGAGGTGATGCGCGGCGAAGTGTTAGGCCTTGTAGGGGAATCCGGCTGTGGCAAAACAACCACCGGCCGCTTAATAGTGCGCCTCGCAACCCCGACCTCAGGGCGAATTCTCATAGAAGATACTGATGTCGCCGAGATCAAAGGACAAGATATGATGGAATTCCGTCATAAGGTGCAGATGATTTTTCAAGATCCTTATGAGTCCCTTGATCCGAGAATGACTATTTTTGACATAGTGGCTGAACCACTTAACGTTAACGGTATCGGGACATTTGAGGAACGCGAAGCTCAAGTGGAAGAAATGCTGAGCCTGGTGGGCCTTGCACCTCCTTCAGCCTTCTTGTTCCGGTTTCCACATGAACTCTCAGGAGGCCAAAGGCAAAGAGTGGCTATTGCCAGGGCGCTGGTGGTCAGGCCAAGTTTTGTCGTGGCAGATGAGCCTACTTCAATGTTGGATGTTTCTATTCGCACCGGCATAATGAAGCTTATGGCCCAGCTCCGTGAGGATCTTGGCATCAGCTATCTCTACATCACCCACGACCTGGCAGTGGCAAGGTATCTGTGCGACAGGATCGCTGTCATGTATCTGGGGAAAATAGTCGAGCTAGGAGATTCTGAAGACATTGTTAAGAGGCCTCTACATCCTTATACTAAGGCGCTGATATCGGCTGTTCCGGTTCCGGACCCGGCTATAGACCGCCCAATCCCCAATATCAAGGGCGGTGTGAGCAAGCCGATAGACCCTAAGCCCAGATGTCGCTTCTATGATAGGTGTCCTGAGAGCGCAGACTCGTGCGCGGAAGCGGAAAACCCTGAGCTAAGAGACATAGGCGGAGGCCATTTGGTCGCGTGCCACCTGCTCTAGCATATATATCATCTGCTTGAGCAATATATCTCCCGGACTGTATCGCAAAGGGGCACCACCCGAAGTGTCGGTGGCGCCCCTCATTTTACCTTATTTGCGGTGACAAACCTTTAGAAAAAGCGTTGTGAGAGTGAGATACATAAGTCACGTAGCAGGCTGTACATAAAATGGAGGCGACACCCGGATTTGAACCGGGGAATAGCGGTTTTGCAGACCGCCGCCTTACCACTTGGCTATGTCGCCTCAAAACTCTCAATTGTTTTGGGAAAACCCTGCAGAAGGAAAGCCCCGCTATCCTTCTTGCGTCTATATTCTACGTAAAATGCGGCATACTGTCAAGTGCAATATCCGTTGCT
>JAAZEW010000224.1 GCA_012512055.1 Bacillota bacterium
AGTACCTTTGCCCCTGATGTGTCTGAGATGCTCAACATATTATTCTGTCGTTCATGGTCCCTTACAATTCCAGGCAAAACAAAGTAAGATATTGTATTGAGACCGTCAGTTAAGCGGATGTGCGCTGCGGGAAACGCTTGGTATACGCTGAGCAAGCCTCCCTCGATTACGTAACCGGGCGGTACGAATTCCGGCACAGGAATAGGGAAGCTCGCTTCTTTCTCCAGCCTGTCCAAAGGCATCAGATCGCCGGATGCGGGTAATTCCACTTTCTCAACATGCGGCGGAGTGTCCAACCGGAAGAGCTCGTCACCTAACTGAGGGAGGAATTCAATTTGATTGTAAAACGATACTGATGACATGACCCCATCAGGCCTGTACTTCTCGGTCCTGAGAATAAACGGGTACTCCTTGTCCACCCATATTCTACGAGAAGGATTACCGGGATAGCAGGGTTCCAGCCGGATTACGTAAGCTTGCCTCCCGGCCAGATTCTCAATGGCGACCAGCGAGATTCGGTAATTCGATTTTATGAGACTCATATCCCTTGTGCAGTCAAATCTTTCGCCTTCCGCCATATCATTACCGTTGCCTGGATGGGAGGATACATCCGGCATGTGGAATACTACCTGAAGGGATGGTTCATAATGCCAGGTGGACTTGCCGTCTGAAATCACCGTTCTGAACCCGTACGCTGTCGCTGAGGAAGGCAGGTATTCAGTTCTGGTGAGATTCGGCGCCTTGTATGCTATGTTAGATATGCAAGCGCTTGTCCCTGACGCATGCCAGAGTATCACAGTCTTTGTCGCCTTAAAACTCACGTTTCCGCTGTCCTTAGCCACCTTTTCGATTATACTCAGTGCGATTTGCGAGTCAAGAGAATTGGCAATGGGAGATTCGGGCAGCGAAGACGCTGAGGCGAACGCAGTTCGGTGTCTTTGTAAAGCTGGTATGGATGATGCCATTAAGGAACATAATATTGCAACAGCAGCCAGTTTCTTAAGCATAACAGGAATTCACCCTCTGAATATGAGTGTCATTATCCAGGCGAAGTCATTATCTGGGCGAAAGAAACATTACGCGCTGAAAGGGCTCTACTTGTGTTTTTCGTCCGGTTCGCATCGACGCTGTCACTGCCTTGTCGGGTGCGGACGGTTCATAGGAGCTGAGGAGGTCAGATGAATACATACTGACTGCTTGCCCAGTGGCGACGAATCCAAGGGAAGTCTTGTCTGAAAATGGCCGATCCAGTTCTGAAATAATATATTCCCTGACGTACGGCTCAACCGGATCCGTTTTGGCCTGAGTCATGCCCTTGGAGGCTCTGGTTTGTATGGCCAGGGTGAGAGGTAGGATTGCCAACACCAGCAAAGCTGCAGCGGGGACAAGCACCCTCACCAGGAGTCCTGGGTAGACTTGAGTCCTTGAGTAGCGCGAGCTGATCCGTTCTTTCAATTCGGGCCAGAACTCCCGAGGCAACTCAGGTGTGTCCAGCACTCCAAGGAGATCTTTCGTTGCTCTGAGCGCCCGGCATTCCTCCTGACAGCTTTCGCAGTCCACAAGATGAAGCTCGACTTGGCGTAGCTCATGGTAATCCAGTTCGCTGTCGAGATAAGCAGAGAGAAGGCTTACCACCTTTTCACAAGTCATATTCGCAATCACCCGACTTCAACCTCAGTTCCTTGGTAAACGTATGGCGATAGTTTCTTTCGGAGGAGTCTACGTCCTCTATGTATACGAGACCTCACTGTGCCAATTGAGCATCCGAGGATACCGCTGATTTCCTCATAAGAGAATCCCTCGAGATCATACAAGACCACTGCCATACGGTAGTTCAGAGGCAGAGACTGAAGCGCAGCTTGAATCTTATCCGCAAGTTCATTCTGTTCGGCAATCTCTTCAGGGTTACCGGTCCAGTCAGGCAGTGTTTTCTCTACATAGCCGTCTTTGGTGGCAATAGGCTCATCAAGAGATTCGAATCTGTATTTGCCGTATTTTCTCAGCTTATCGATGTACAGGTTAGAAGCTATGCGAAAAAGCCACTTTTCAAAGGACGTGCCCATCTTAAATTTGTCGAAGGCACGGTAAGCCCGGAGTAGTGCTTCCTGGGCCAAGTCTTTGGCTTCATCGGCGTTTCCGGTCAACCTTAAGGCGACACGGTAGAGCTTGCGATCATAGGTGCGCACCAGCTCTTCAAAAGCGTCTATGTTGCTCTCTCTATACTTTGCGCCGGCCAGAGCTTGTGTGTTCAGCATCTCTCCACCACCCCATCACGCCTTATCCCCGCGTAAACCCGGAGATTCCAGTCATATTAAGGAAACGAACCGAGAGTGGAAAAGTTCCCTGACTACTCTAACTTGAAGTATATCGTCCCTTCTGAAAATACGCAACTTATCGGCAGGAGATGTAAGCCACACTATAGAATATGGCGAATTGTTATATACAACTTGCAGTAAGCAGTATTATTGGTAAACTTAGTGTAGAAGCTGAACTCCGCAGATTCAAGAATCGGGGAATTCAGCGGAGGGTAAGAATTATGGCGACTGAGAGACAAAAGGAATATACTCAGAAGTTCAGAGGCAAGAAAGCTGCCGTCCTGGGAATCGGCATAAGCAATGCTCCGGTAATCGAATTCCTTGTGGAAGTCGGTGCGAAAGTTGTGGCATGCGACATGAAGGAGGAAGAACAGCTTGGCGCCGCATATCGTGACATAGCCACTCTGCCTATTGAGTTCAGGCTCGGCAGAGGCTATCTTGAGGGGCTCGATGGGTTCGATATGATTTTCCCGACTCCCGGGATGCCGCTTGACCTTCCAGAACTGGTTGAAGCGAGGGCAAAAGGGGTTTGGCAGTCAAATGAAATCGGGCTGTTTCTTGATCTCTGTGAGGCGCGTGTTATCGGTATAACCGGAAGCGATGGGAAGACCACTACGACTACACTGGTGGGTGAAGTCCTCAGAGCAGGAGGAGAAGGAGTCTTTGTCGGCGGAAACATCGGTAACCCTCTTCTTTCCGAAGTGTTTAACATACCGGCTGATTCCGTGGTTGTCCTGGAGCTTTCCAGTTTCCAATTACAGCCCCTGAGAAAGAGCCCTCATGTAGGTGTTATCTTGAACCTTTCCCCTAACCACCTGGATCACCATAGATCCATGGAGGAATACGCTGAAGCGAAGGAGGGCATTTTCAGATACCAGGCGTCCGGTGACTATGCAGTTCTGAATCTGGACAATCCGTGGACGCGTTCTATGGGCAGCCGGTGCCCGGGGGGACGGGTATTGTTCTCAAGGCATGAAGAAGTCCCGGGTGGAGTATATGTCAAGGGACGCGAGATTATCGTTGACATAGACGGTAGGAACGAGGCAGCTCTCCGCATCGACGACATCCGATTGCCGGGTGAGCATAATGTAGAAAACATCCTGGCTGTATCAGCAGTTACAGCGTTGGCAGGATGTGACTTCTCATGTCTCCGTAGTGTAATAAACGAATTTGCCGGGGTGGAACACAGGATTCAGTTTGTCGCGGAAAGGCGCGGCGTTAAGTTTTACGATGATTCCAGCGCGACCACGCCCAGTCGGTCTATTGCGGGAATTCAGTCGTTTAGCGCTCCGGTAGTGCTTATTGCCGGAGGCTCCAGCAAGAAGCTGTCCTTTGAAAGCCTTGGGGAAGTCATTGTGAAAAGAGTCAAATCCGCGGTGCTTGTAGGTCATACTGCGTGCGAAATTCAGTCTTCCATAGAAAAAGCAGAGATGAAATTAGGTCGAAAGACAAAAACCGTGATGGCAGGGGATTTTGACGAAGCCGTGCACGCGGCATTTTCGGAAGCGTCCCCGGGTGACGTGGTCTTACTGTCGCCTGCATGCGCCAGCTTTGATTTCTTCAGCAATTACAAGGCAAGAGGGGAACGGTTCAAAGAACTTGTGAAGGGTATAAGATAGCGCGGCAATATGATAATTCAAGGAGGACTAAAAAACATGGCTGCATCGATCATTGATGGGAGAGCTGTAGCGAAAGAAGTCCGAGCGGAGGTAGCCGGAGAGGTAGAGGAGTTTCGGAAGGCTCATGGTTATCCTCCCGGGCTTGCCGTGATCATCGTGGGTGATGATCCGGCATCCCGTGTTTATGTGGCTAGCAAGAAGAAGATGTGTGAGAACCTGGGCATACACTCAGAGGAATATGCTATGCCTGCGTCAACCGGCCAGGAAGAACTTATTGCCACAATCCGGAATCTGAACGGAGACAAGAGGATCCACGGTATCCTTGTGCAGTTGCCTCTGCCGAAGCATCTTGATGAAGGCGAGGTGCTGGAGACGATAGATCCTCGGAAGGATGTAGACGGGTTCCATCCGATAAGCGTCGGGAATTTCGTGGTCGGTAAAGAAGCCTTTGTGCCGTGCACGCCTATGGGGATCATGCGCCTCATCAAGAAGACTGGGATAGAGATCAAAGGTAAGCGTGCAGTGGTGGTGGGTCGCAGTAACATAGTGGGTAAGCCTGTGGCTATGCTGCTCCTTGCCCAGCATGCAACTGTGACTATTTGTCACTCACGCACAGTGGATTTGCCGGGCGTGTGCAGAGAGGCTGACATACTCGTTGCAGCGATCGGTAAGCCCGAGATGCTGGACGGGAGTTACATAAAGCCAGGTGCAGTGGTAATAGACGTCGGCGTAAATGAAATCGGAAGGACTGAAGAAGGTAAACGCATATTGGTAGGGGACGTGAAATTCGATGAGGCAAAAGAAATCGCAAGCCACATCACGCCTGTGCCAGGCGGTGTAGGGCCTATGACCATTGCCATGCTAATGCGGAGCACCATGGATGCAGCATGGAGGGCGGTGGGCAGATAATATCTGACTCGGCAATTTTTGCGCATGTGCCTATCGAAAGTGATGTTTAGGCACATGATTCGAATCTTTAGAAACAAGCGCTAACCTAGTTAATGCCTGTTGCGGCAGCTCGTTGAGCTGCCGTTTGGCTTTTCTTAAGTGCTCAAAGGCAGTAGTGCCCGGGCCGAAGCCCTTTCACAGTGATTCTGCCCTGCTACCATACTACTACACATGCAATTCCTTAAGCTCACCGGTTTCTACATAGAATACACGCTCCCCTATGTTGGTGACATGATCTGCTATTCGTTCTAAATAACGTGTGATCAGGATTAACGGCACTGCCTGGTCCACCAGGGAGGGGTCTTGCTTCATGAAGTCCTTTAGCTCAACGTACAGGTTTTCATAGAGGGTATCGACTTCTTCATCGTCAGCAATCATCTTGTAGACAAGCTCCAAATCCCTTGTGACAAAAGCCTCCAAGGTCTCATGGAGCATTCTCTTGACTACTTCCTGCATCCTGGGAATGTCTTCAAGGGGTTTAAACAGGGGCTTGTCAGCAAGCTCTCTGGCTACCAGACAGATGTCCACTGCATAATCCGCGATTCTTTCTACGTCTCCTGCGATTTTTAGTGCAGCTATGATTCTCCGGAGATCGCGGGCTTGAGGCTGCTGCGTTGCAATCAGTCTTATGCATATAGTCTCGATTTCAAAGTTGAGCGCATCCACCTGGTCATCCATCCGTATTGTGTGTTCCGCAAGTTCCAAATCCCTCTCTCTTAGCGCTTGTATCATCCTGCTCAGCATATCCTCGGAAATGGCGCCCATGCGGAGGATCATTTCATCGAGTTCCGCCAACTCCTGTTCGAATCTCCTTCTTGGCTTCACCATCTCTAACCCCTCCTTTCCATAGTTGCAGATCAACGGAATCTCCCTGTTATGTAGTTCTCGGTCCGGCTGTCCCTCGGGGAGGTAAATATTTCTCCTGTAGGGCCTGATTCTATGATTTCCCCTGAGAGCATGAACACTGTGTAATCAGATGCTCTGGCAGCTTGATGCATACTGTGAGTGACTATTACTACAGTGTAGTTTTCTGCCAGTTGCCTCATGAGCTCCTCGATTTTCATTGTGGATATGGGATCCAACGCGGAACACGGTTCATCCAAGAGTATCACCTCAGGTTCACTTGCAACGACCCTGGCGATGCAAAGCTGTTGCTGTTGCCCGAGGGACAGGCTTAGCGCAGACTTATGCAACTTGTCAGCCACTTCATTCCAGAGGCCTACCCTTGCCAAGCTGGACCTGACGATATTGTCAAGGGTTTCCTTGTGCGATACTCCATGCACTCTGGGCGCTGAAGCCACGTTCTCGTATATGGAGATAGGGAAGGCTACAGGCCGTTGAAATACCATGCCTATTCTTTTGCGGAGGCGTGCAACATCTACATCATCTGCATAGATGTCCTGATCTCCCAGGAAAACCCGTCCCTCAATCCTTACATCCGAAAGAATGTCATTCATTCTGTTCAGGCACTTCAGCAGTGTCGATTTTCCGCATCCGGAAGGTCCAATCAGAGCGGTGATCAAGTTCTTTCGGATATTAAGATTAATGGCTTTTAGCACATGGTTGGCGGCAAAACGCAGGTTTAGGTTATCAATCCTTATCTTATAGTCATCTTTTTTCTCCATAAGCCTCACATACCATCCACGATCCGAATTCCTGATTCACCTGTAACACTCATGTCATCCGAACTTCCCTGAGACATAACCCTCAGTCCTCTTGTCCTTGGGCCTGGTGAAAATATCATAGGCAGATCCTGTTTCTATCAGCTCTCCCATTAAGAGAAAAGCTGTCTCACTGTCGATTCGTGCGCCTTGGAGGGGGTTGTGCGTCACCAGGACAATTGTGTAGCGTTTAACCAATTCCCAGAGGAGCTCTTCGATTCTTAGTGTGGAAATCGGATCCAGGCCGGATGTCGGCTCATCGAGAAGTATAATGTCCGGCTCCAAGGCAAGCACGCGTGCAATGGAAAGCCTCTGTAACTGCCCGCCGGAGAGACGTGATGCATTGTCACTTAGCCTGTCCTTTACCTCGTCCCAAAGAATGGCGTCACGTAGGGCTTTCTCTACGATCCCCTCAAGCTCCTTTTGCTGTCGTACCCCCTGCATTCTCGGCCCGTGTGCGACATTGCTGAATATGCTCATGGGAAGCGCAACAGGCAGGGCGAAAACCATGCCCACGTTTCTGCGCAACTCGGCTACGTCGACTCCTGAGTCATATACGTCAGTCCCATCGATTTTGAGGGATCCCTCGTGCCCGGTGTTGGGGATTAGGTCGCCCAACCTGTTCAAGGAACGAAGGAGCGTGGTTTTACCGCTCCCTGAAGGGCCCATAATTGTGAAGAGCTGATTGCTCCTGATCTCTAGACTGACGTTTCTTAGCGCGCAGTGTTCGCCGTAGAAGAAACTGAAATTAGAGGCAGAGACCTTGGGTGCGCCTCCTCTGCTATCTGCTGTCAGCACCTTGCTTTCAGCTTCTCCTTTTTTGCCGGTCATGTCAGGTATCACCTCGGTTGTTTCGTTGGCGGACGCCGGCCCTCCGCTAGCCCTCTTTCTCAGTGAGCCGATCCATTATGGCGTACGCTGCCGTATTGATCGCCAATATCAGGATGATCAAAACCGCAGCCGTGGTGTACGCATTCTCCAACGATATGCCTTCCCTGGCGAGGATGTAGAAGTGGACAGGGAGGGTTCTCGTGGAGTCCAGGAGGGTCCTGGGCAATCTAAGGGATGATCCGGCGGTAAAGATGACAGCAGCGGTTTCGCCGATTGCTCTCCCTATGGCCAGTATCACTCCGGTTACAATCCCCGGCTTCGCTGACGGCAGAACCACGCTTGTCACCGTTTGCCACCTGGTTGATCCCAGTGCGAAGCTCACCTCACGATAGGCTTCCGGAACTGCCCTGATAGCTTCTTCAGATGTCCTTACGATTGTCGGCAATATCATTGCAGAAAGAGTCAGGGCGCCGGATAGGACGGACCAGCCCAGATTCAGATATATTACGAAGAACAGAA
The DNA here is from genome assembly GCA_012512055.1 of Bacillota bacterium. The sequence continues at coordinate 7,894 of JAAZEW010000224.1, forward strand.
AGCCGAAAAGGCCGAAAATAATAGAGGGGATCCCTGCCAGGCTTTCCGTGCCGAATCGGACTATCCTGGGTAACCATGTGTCGCGGGTGTATTCAGTAAGATACACAGCAGTCAATATCCCGACCGGAGCTGCGATAACCAGCGCTATTCCGGTAAGGAGCACAGTCCCGACAATTGCAGGGAAAACCCCGCCTGTCCTTCCCATCTCCCGTGGCGACTCAAGAAGAAATGGCAAGGCCAGCCCGGGCAGCCCATTTATCATGACATGACCTATGATGAATACTAGGATTAGCACAGTAAAACCTGTTATGCCTGCAAACAGAAGGGTAACTCGTCTGTCGGCCATCTTTACACCTTTTCAACCCGGGCGACTAATCGCGCCAGGGTATTTAGAAGCGCTATGACGGCAAAGAGCACAATTCCGGTGGCGAAAAGCGCTTCCCTGTGTTCGCCTACTGCATAGCCCATTTCCAGGGCGATGTTGCTTGTGAGAGTCCTTACTGGCTCCAATGGAGAGACCGGGATTTTTGTGGCGTTGCCTGCCACCATTATCACTGCCATAGTCTCTCCTACCGCCCGCCCCATACCAAGGATAACCGCTGCTATGATTCCCGGCCTTGCAGCAGGGAGAACCACCATCCTTATTGTCTGCCATCTTGTAGCCCCTAAGGCCAGCATGCCTTCTCTGTATGCCTGGGGGACGGCTTTTAGCACGTCGTAACATACACTGATTATTGTGGGCAATATCATAATCCCCAGGACAATGCCGGCTGCGAGGATGGAGAATCCGGGCCCGCCCAGCCACTGTCTTATGAGGGGGACGAGAATGATAAGTCCGATGAAGCCAAATATGACGGATGGGATTCCCGCCAGAAGTTGTATGGCGGATTTGAGGATCCGGCTTGTTTTGGATGGCGCCATTTCAGCGAGGAAGATAGCTGTGGCAAGGCCTATTGGAACTCCTATTATGAGAGCGCCCAACGTTACCCAAACCGAACCAAGTATCATCGGAAGTATGCCAAACATGCCCCTTGTAGGAGACCATTTGGTTCCTGCGATGAATTGGGCCATGCCCAGTCTGGCTATGATTGGCGACCCTTCTTTGAAGATGAATATGATAATAAGGGCTAGGACTGCTATTGCAGAAAGCGCAACTGCAGCCAGAGACCATTGGACCAGTGTTTCACGACGACGCATGACCGCACGCATCCTCCTTAGCTCAGCAAAAGAATGTACTTCAATGCAATGCGATGAACCTGTATCGTATCCGATCCTAATTGCCGTGCTCCGGCCTAAGATTATCATGCCCAGGCTCAGGAGGCTCTCCCGACGCAACCGATGTAACCGGCACCAAACCTTCCTGTGCCAGCATTGCCTGGGCCTTTTCACTCAGGCAGAAACTGATGAAATCTTCTACCTCTTTCCCCGGGCCTTCTCCGGTGGCAAGTATCATAGGCCTTACCAGCTTGTAGGTTTGATTTGCTACTGTGTCGATGCCAGGCGGCACGCCGGAGACGGCTATGGCTTTCACGCGCTTGTCCACTAGGCCAAGGGACAGATAGCCTATGGCGGAAGGATCGCCGGCTACGATTTCCCTCACTGCGCCGTTGGAGTCCTGAACTATGGCGCCGGGAGTGACTTCCGCGGTTCCCATAATTATCTCGTCAAATGCGCCCCGGGTCCCGGAACCCTCTTCGCGGGCGACTGCGTGAATCTTGCGCGATTTGCCTCCTACTTCCAGCCAGTTGGTAATCTCCCCGGTAAATATGGATCTGATCTCGTCGATGTCAAGGTTGCGAGAGAGAGTTGAAGGGTGGACAATAAGGGCTATTGCATCATATGCGATAATTGTGGGAATCAGGGCTTTCTCATCCCCTTGGAGCTCACGAGATAACATGCCTACCTCAGCTACGCCTGAAAGGACTGACCTTGCGCCTGCGCTGGATCCTCCACCCTGGATATTGATAATGACGTTTCCGGCTTCATTCATATACTCATCGGCGAGTAGCTCTGCGAATGGCTGAACAGAAGTGGATCCTGCCAGGGTTATGGAGACAGGGGCCTGGATTCTGTCGCTTCTTACGGGCGTTCGTAGACTATGTATAGCTGCAAGGATAACGAAAAGTATTACAATGCCTAAAAAAGGTATGAACCGCCTCAGCTTAATCCCTCCTGTCCATGTTAATTCTATGCAATGAGAGGAATTCCTACACGACATTCCGCGGTGTTAGCCTAAGCAGATCGCCATGAGACCGTTGGACTTCTCCAGTAATCGCCGGTTTCGCCGAAGACGTCGGCCGGTTTTTGCGATTCGGGCGGGCTGTGTTAACATAATATGCGAGAGAACAACGGTCTCATGAACTCATACTTTAGGATACCTTAGGAGATTTGCCGGGATAACCTGGGGAACCTCACGAATTATACGGGACAACTCAGGTCAACTCGGGAAATGCCGACT
>JAAZEW010000225.1 GCA_012512055.1 Bacillota bacterium
GTGAACTCATCGTCTCTGATAGTCACAATCTGCCTCCTATCAGTATCCAGCCTAAACTCGACAGCTGAATCACAGTCCTCGTCAGTCATCCAAGTAATCTCCACTGACGTAGGACTTAGGTGCTTCAAGTTAATGAACCAGAGCAGAGGAGGGGTTGTATCCAACTGGATTGCGGAATTAATGACACCTGATATGTTTCCTGCACCATCATGGATACGGGCGTACACCTTTTTCGTGCCGTCTCCGGGAGGCAGTTGCCAATTGTAAATGGAACTCCGGTACGTCGTCCAGTCAGTCCATGCCATGCCATCGTTACTCAGGCAGATACCGGCAACGCCGCTCAACTTGTCATAGACGCTGAAATTTAACCTGACTGACGCGTTATTAGTGTACTTCCCGCCATCGTTTATCCCAAACGAACCCCACGGAGGCCTCCTGTCCAGCGCAATGGATGTATCTACAATTGCCGTTTGGTCAAAGCCCTCCGCATAGTAGACTACGTTGATCTTCTTTGCCCCGTCTTCCTCTCCCCGGATTCTCCACGGAATATTCATTGACCGCCAGCTGTGCCACCTGAAACTGTCGTCTCCTGCAGAAAGGAAGAACCCTTCCAAAGGAGTGTCTGTCTCTGTACCCAGAGTCAGCTTAACATGAGGAGTCACAGTATACTTAGCGCCGGAATTTGCGAGGACTACACCTCGAAGAGCAGCCGCTTCCTTCCTCCCTAATTGAGGCTTCGTGGGAAACAGCACACTCTTCTTCTTCTCAGCATATTCTATTATCTGGACGTAATAGTCAGCGACAGGATCATGGGGGAACTCGCCAAGTACCTCCTGAAACATCTCTTTGGCAACTGAAGTCTTGCCTGCCTCGTAATTGGCGATACCAATCAAAGTCTTGACTATGGCTTTCTCTTTCTCGCCACAGATCCGAAGAGCATCAAGGAACATGGAAACAGCCTTGTCATAGTCACCTTCATCCAAATGCAATTGACCCAGAGCCAGCAATGCCCTGAATCTCAAAGCAGAATCCGTTGCTCTGCTAAGACTCTCTGAATAGGCCTTCTCCGCTTCAGAAGTCCATCCCCTGCATAAGTAGACATAACCTAGCCAGGCATACACTTCGCTCACTTCCGGGCCTTCCGGCTCGCTTTCGATTGCACGCGAGAAGGCTCGTATCGCATCTTCAAACCTGCCTGATTGAAAGAAGTCAATTCCTGCCTCCGGGTCGCTGCTCGCCTGAATGCCGTAAGGAGCATCAGAGGAAGGAATACCTGCTGCCTGGATACTCAAAGACAATGCAAGTACAATAACAATCAAGATCACCGGGCTTGCTTTAGCTGCCGCAGTCACCTGAGGTAGAATAGGACGTGCCACGTAAACCCCTCCTTTATGGGTAAATTCTCTTCAACAGCCTTGGGAAGGGTATTGTCTCTCTAATGTGGTCCATTCCGCATATCCAAGCGACAACACGCTCTATACCCAGGCCAAACCCGGAGTGGGGCACAGAACCAAACCTGCGGAGGTCCATATACCATGCGTATGCCTCTTCAGGAAGATCATGTTCCTTGATGCGTGCAGCGAGAAGCCGGGGGTCATCAATCCTCTGGCCGCCGCCGATGATTTCGCCGTAACCTTCAGGCGCCAGGAGATCAGCGGACAAGCAAACCTCAGACCGAGACGGGTCAGGTTTCATGTAGAAAGCCTTAATATCCGTGGGATATCTATGTACAAATACCGGCAATTCGTACTGCTCCGCTAAGACAGTCTCATCCCCGCCACCGAAATCATTACCCCACTCGAACTCAACACCGCGTTTATTTAGAATCTCCACTGCCTCATCATAGGAAACCCGCGGGAACGGAGGTTTTATGTTTTCCAGTCTACCTGTGTCCCTTTCCACTGTTGCAAGTTCATTTTTCCTCTCTTCCAGCACTCTTTGAACTACGTAACTGATGAGTTCTTCCTGGAGCTTGAGATTTCCGTCCAGATCGACCCAGGCCATCTCAGGCTCTACCATCCAAAACTCTGTCAGGTGTCTCCTGGTCTTAGATTTCTCAGCACGAAAAGTAGGCCCGAAACAATAGACTTTCCCCAGGGCCATAGCTGCAGCTTCCATGTAAAGCTGACCGCTTTGACTCAGATATGCAGTGGAATCAAAGTAATCCGTAGAGAATAAAGTAGTCGTACCTTCACAGGCAGACGGAGTCAGAATCGGAGCATCAACCAAGACAAACTCCCGCTCATCAAGGAAGTCCCGGATTGCGCCTATGATTTCATGTCTTATCCTCAAGATAGCTGACTGCCTAGGCGTGCGTAGCCATAGGTGCCTCCAATCCATGAGGAAATCAACCCCGTGTTTCTTAAGGGATATCGGATATTCCTCTGCAATGTGCACAGGCCAGACACCTGTCACAGCAAGCTCATGCCCTCCGGGCGCCCTCTTGTCAGCCTTGACTGTCCCGGATACCACAATTGACGATTCTTGGGTCAACTCATCGCACTTTTGAAAATCCTCATCAGGGATCTCACCTTTGACGGCAACTGCCTGAATGAATCCTGTTCCGTCTCGTACAATAAGAAAAACAAGGGATCCGCTGGACCTCTTATTGTATACCCAGCCCTCCAGCTTGACTTCTTCCCCGACATGTTCAGCTATATGGGAAATATCGACACTTTGCACAGAACAATCCCACCAGTCTTACAAGAATTCGCACGGCTGCGTATTGCCCTACAGGGACACCTTGTGCCCTAATATTATACCATCCCCGAAACATGCCTGCCATAGCCTGACAGCATCGGCAGATGGGCAGCTCGAGGCAGTCCAAAGATGTGAGCAAGCCCGGCCAGACTCGAGCACAAGCCTATAGCGCCCCAGAACAGCCTCGGATCGTCCGGCTGTGCAATCATGCCAAGCCCTTTAGTTTAGCAGGGATACATCGCGTAATCCAGCACGGATACATCGGGCGGTTCGAGAGAGAGACTTTCCGAAGTCCGGCACAAAAGCTTATGGGAAACAGCACAAGCCCAGGCATGCTTACACCGGCACGGCCTGGGCTTGTGTTTCATTTGCTAACACCTACTGTAGCACGATGTTCTCTATTTAATCTGTTTCAACGTCGCGCTGACATAATAGGTCTGCACATGGTTGACTTCGAATTTCCGCGTATATGTGTAATAGCCTGGTATCACAACTGTGACTTCGTGTGTTCCCAAAGGAATGTCCTTAAGGAGAATAGGCGCTGTGCCTCGCTCCACCCCGTCTACGAATACCCTGCCTCTGGAAGGATTCGTAGATACGTTTATCGCAGCGTACCTTGGCGCAGGCGGTATCACAGGAGGCTTTGGTTGCGGAATAGGTATCGTATAGCCTCCGCCGACATAGAAGTATGTATTCGAGCTTACCCAATTTCGCTGCGGCGTTATTCTTATCTTAGCCTGAATAGCTCCAAAAACCAGGTCGGCTTCACCTTCGATGTACGA
>JAAZEW010000025.1 GCA_012512055.1 Bacillota bacterium
TCACGAATAAGGTGGTGGTAGACGCGTACGATGTCTTGGAGCTTCTTGACAAGATACGCATTTCTCTCCCGGATGAGGTGAAGAAAGCAGAGGAATTGCTTAAGGAACGAGACAAGATTATTGCTGATGCTACTCGGGAAGCTGAAAACCTTAGAGGGTCAGCAAGCGAGTATCTGAAATCCATGGTTTCTGAAGAAGAGGTAGTCAAAGCTGCTGAGATAGAGTCAGGGAGGATTCTCGACGAGGCCAAGCGGGAAGCTGAAGGTATTCGAAAAGGCGCAACTCAATATGCAGCTGAGGTGCTCATGAAACTCGATGAAAACCTTGACCGGGCCCTGCAAGTGGTCAGGCGCGGAGTCGAGGAACTCGAGAAGAGCTCTGCTTGACACCCTTGACGCGTATGAACACCAGTTGTATTCGTCGGAAGAGCCATATGGTGACAGACAGTCCTACCATTATGGCCATTATTGTGAGAAGCCTCGTAAAGGACGAAAGAAGTCTAAGATAGAACGGAGCCTGGATTGCTGCGGGTTCCAGGACAAAGACAGGCGCCACCAGCTTTGCCAGGCCTTGTCCGTAAGGGCTCATGGATATTGCAGTAATGACAGCTGCAATTAATGCATGGATGAGTCGGGAGATGAAGTAAGGCGTCATCCTCATATCTGTTCCCGATACCATTGCAGATACTTGCCCGAATACTGATAACCCGGACCATGCGATTACTGCATTTGTCACCATAAGTCTATCCAGTAACGGCGCTGCTGCTTTACTCGCCAGCTCCGTTCCCAGGGTGATTTCGAAGAAGCCGCTGATCATAGGCGAAATCAAGGTGTCTTTTATGTTAAACGGGCCCGTGATGAGGGTGAGGGGCACTTGGACCAGCTTGAGCACGCCTGAGACAGTGAGCACTTCGATGATTACGGAGAACATCATAATGAAGCCCCCGACTAACAGCAGGCTGCCTACTGAATCACGAACCGAATCCCCGAATATCTGTCCCACAGGCCTACCGTCTGCCTGCCTTGCTTTATAGAGTTCATGAAAAGCCCTCTTAAAGATGTTTCCCTTGCCGGTGATACCAAGTTCCGGAATTCGGCGTCTCTGGGAACCTCCATGGAGTCTTAGCAGTACTCCGAGTATGATAGCGGAGATGTAGTGCACGCTGCATATTACTCCTGCAAGCTCCGGGGAATGAAACATTCCCACTGCTACTGCCCCTGACATAAAGAGGGGATCTGCAGTATTGGTAAAGGACGCTAAGCGCTCGCCTTCTATCTGGTTGCATAGGCCTTTTCTTCTCAAGTTCGCCGTAATTTTTGCTCCGATGGGATATCCTCCGGTGATACCCATGGCCAGGGCAAAGGCGCCTACTCCCGGCACGTCAAAAACAGGCCTCATCAAAGGTTCCAAGAGAACACCGAGGAAATGTACTACGCCAAAGGCCATCAGGATTTCTGCTGCCACGAAAAACGGAAGTAGGGCGGGAAACACAATTTCCCACCATACGCGCAGCCCTTCTATGGATGCCCGAAAGGCGACACTCGGGTATATCAGGATTACTATGGTAACAAAGAGAGCGCACCCTGCTACAAGATACGCGCTCCTTTGGGTGAGAGGAGGTCTGCTAATCATGGCCTGAAAGCCTCCTTACGTTGCTCTTGCTGTCCTAGTGTCTTTTCAAGTATATTTGAATTGGCCCAGGGATATGCTTTCCCTCCTGTGCCCGGCGGGGAATATCATAGATTAGGGCAAAGTAGAATAGATAGAAGAATCCACGAATACGTAAGGTAACGCCGGAGGGAAATGGCTTCATGAGAAAGAGAAACATATGGCTGGAAGTAGGAGCTGCGCTAATCATAGTTGCCGGTATCCAGGGCTACCTTGCGCGTAATTATCTTATCATAGGCCCTGGTCCGGTTCAGAAGCTTGAAGAAATGGTGACTGTTGAGACCGGCAACAAGGATGCTCAAGGAGCGTTTTTGCTAACCGCGGTGACCAGCGCTCCTGCAGGTATTCCTTCGTGGATTGCAGCGCTTATTTCTCCAGACATTGATATTGCAAGGAGATCGCAAGAAATTCCCAAAGGCATGGACCTTGAGAGATATATTAGCATCATGGAGAGTCTGATGCGGGAGAGCCAGGTAGTTGCAGGGGCTGTTGCTTTGGAAAGACTGGGTTTTCCCGTTAGAGTGGAGACTGTTGTCAGAATCGAGGCCGTGCTTGCCAATAGTCCTGCCAAGGGCATACTTCAACAGGGGGACATTATATTGGCTGTTGATGACAGGCGAGTATCCACTGCAGATGAAGCAGTGAAAATTATCAGCCGAAGGGCGCCAGGAGAGGAGGCGCTGCTCACCGTCTCCAGACAGGGAAAAATCAAGAGACTGCAAGTGGGAACCGGCCCCCACCCTGAGGATCTGGCGCGTGCTGCTGTGGGGATTCTTGTCAGTTCCAGTCTGACATATGATCTTCCCATCAATATTGAAATTGATTCCCGTAATGTCAAAGGCTCATCCGGAGGCCTGATGTTCACTCTTGAGATTCTCAACCAGTTAGACCCGGTTGACTTGACAGGGGGCCAGCTTATTGCGGGAACTGGGA
>JAAZEW010000026.1 GCA_012512055.1 Bacillota bacterium
AGAATCGCGTTATCGGTACCATGGACGAACTGTCAGCCTTTGAACAGATCCACCCGGAAGCGATTTACCTCCACGACGGCGAGACATATTTTGTCTCTGACCTCGAGACAGATAAGAAAGTTGCATACGTCGAGAAGGCGGATGTAGACTATTTCACACAATCGATAACGGAAACCCGGGTAAAAGTCGAGAGCGAAGACGAGTCGAAGAAGTTACATGACGCTAACGTTGCGTTTGGCGATGTTACGGTAACATCCCTTGTTTACATGTTCAAGAAGATTAAGTTCCACAGCCGGGATAGTATAGGATTTGGAAAGATAAACCTTCCTCCCCAGGTGATGGATACAGCAGCCCTCTGGTTGATCCCTCCCCTTTCTGCTCTTAACCTGGTTAGGAAGTGGGGACGGGATCCTTCTGAAGGGTTATACGGGATCGGAAATGTAATCACTGAAGTCGTGCCCCTTTATGCAATGTGTGACCCCAGGGATGTAGGGGCAGTGGTGGATTCTCTGAACACAGGGTCGCCTACTTTGTTTGTCTATGATCGATATCCAGGGGGCATAGGATTTGCAGAGAGGACATACCGGGTGCTTGAGGATGTGTTGGAGGCATGCTTGCAACTGGTAATGGCTTGTGAGTGCGAAGACGGGTGTCCGTCTTGCGTAGGAGCTCCTGTGCCTCCTTTCTCCCAGAATGACCCGGACACTTCTCCCAGGGGCCGTATCCCTGACAAGGAAGCTGCGCTTGTTCTTCTTCATAGCCTCCTGGGAAAAGACCCATACATTCCGAAGCCTGTCAAAACACCGCATGATCTGTCTGTATCGCCTCAGTGGGACAGTGAATCCGGCGGATACGACGCCTTGTGCTCTGAAGATCCCCATGACGTCGTCGAGCTTCCTATGAAACGCTTGCCTGAAAGCGTTGAGGCAAGGCTCAGGCGTCAACTGGCACGTCTCGGCAAGGCATGATACGGTTTCCGGTTATTCATTCACGTATAGCCTGGGCAATCGTTCAGTCAGCGAAGATACGATTTCGTTCTGTATTGTCCCGGCAGCGTCTGCAATGTCGCATGCGCTGATGTACTCATCTTCGCTCTTGCCGATGATTGCGATTGCTTCACCGGGTTCCACATGAGGGATGTGGCCAACGTCGATCATGAATTGGTCCATGCAAACTCGCCCGACAATCGGTGCCTTCTTGCCTCTCACCAGAACATATCCCCTATTCGACAAGGCTCTGGGCAAGCCATCAGCATATCCTGCAGGCACCACTGCGAGTACCGTGTCTTTCCGTAATGTGTAGGTCTGGCCATAACCTATGGAACAGCCACGTGAGAAGGCTCTTACTTGAACTATGCGTGCCTTCAATGAAAGTGACGGGCACAGTGAAATCGTCTGAGAAGCGGTGGGATAGGGAGGCAAGCCATACAATGCCAGGCCGGGCCTTACCATGTCGAAATGGGCCTCGGGATACTTCACCATTGCCGCGCTGTTAGCTGCGTGGACGATCCCCATATTGACGCCAAACGAAGCCAGTTCTCCAAGGGCTTTCCGGAAATTATCAAGTTGAAATTGAGAAAACGAATCATTATCTTCGTCTGCACACGCCAGATGAGTGAAGATTCCTGAAATGACCAGGCCGGGAAGCCTTTGGAGTTCCATGACGAACTCTACGGTCTTATGTACGTCCATCCCCAGTCTTCCCATGCCTGTATCTACTTTGATGTGCACATAGGCTTTCTTGCCAAGTGAACACGCAGCTTCTGACAGAGCCTTGCCCATCTCGACAGAGCTGACTGTTTGGGTGAGCCTGTTGTATATAATGTCATGGGCCATCTCGGGTAGGCTACATCCGAGTACGAGAATGGGACATGCTATGCCTGCCTTGCGCAACTCCAACGCCTCTTGAAGCATGGCTACGCCTAGCTGCTGAGCTCCGCCGTCCATCGCAGTTTTGGCCACCCGGACAATACCATGGCCATAGCCATTTGCCTTTATCACTGCCATAATCTGCACCCGTGGCCCAATCAACCCTCGCATCGCCAGCAGGTTATGTCTGATAGCTGAAAGGTCCACCTCAAGCCATGCGGCGCGTTTCAGTTCTCTATAGCCGGACTCTACTCTATCATCCTCTGGATTCACAGCACACACACTTCCTTCGGGTCATTTAAGGTCGGGTAGCGCACGGAGGTGACCGGTTTGGGGATATTGTCGTTTCTGAATGTTTAAAATTCGCCTCATGTTAAAAAAATCCTGCCTGCTTTCGTAGGAATTCCAGCCGTTGACACTTCTAACTGCCACGTGATATGTTGTCGATAGTGAATTACGGTCAAACGAGGCGATTTGTTCATGACATACGGCAACGTCAAACGGGTTATTCTACTGATCTTGGATAGTGTAGGGATTGGCCAAGCGCATGACGCTCACCTTTACGGGGATGCCGGTAGTGATACTCTGCGCAACACGGCCGAAGCTGTAGGAGGCCTTAGCCTACCGTACCTTGCCCGGTTGGGCCTGGGGAACTTGGCAGAGGCATTTGGCGAGCCTATCCTGGGAGTGAGGCCGGCCTCCGCGCCTTTGGCAGCTTACGGCAGGATGGCTCCGAAATCGCCGGGGAAGGACACAACCACAGGACACTGGGAGATTACAGGCATTGTCTTGGATAAGCCTTTTCCCGTTTACCCACATGGTTTCCCTCCTGAAGTGATCAAGCCGTTCGAAGAGGCAATCTCTGCGAAAACCCTTGGCAACAAGCCTGCTTCAGGCACAGAAATCATTAACGAGCTGGGCGAGGAACACTTAAGGACAGGTTATCCAATAGTATATACTTCCGCTGACAGCGTCTTTCAAATTGCAGCCCATGAAGACATAATCTCTGTTCCCAGGCTCTATGAGATCTGTGATATTGCGAGAGCCATCCTTACGGGTGAGCATGGCGTGGGGCGAGTCATTGCCCGTCCTTTCACAGGTGTTAAGGGAGAATTCACAAGAACTGAGCGGCGCAAGGATTTTTCCATAGAGCCTTCTCGCAAGACTCTCCTGGATTATGTGAAGGAGGCAGGGATGGATGTGATTGGGGTCGGCAAGATTGAAGACATATTCGCTTTTCGCGGATTAACCCGCTCAGAGCATACAGGCAACAACAAAGATACAATGGAATCTGTCGCCGGATTCGTGAAGGAAGGCGGTAGGGGTCTCGTAATCGCCAACCTTATTGACTTCGATATGCT
>JAAZEW010000226.1 GCA_012512055.1 Bacillota bacterium
CGATATGAAAGCCTATGGTAGCTTTCTTCCACGGACCTTTGAAACCTGCCCTCATCTACTTCAATGCTTAGATGAGCAAAACTATCTTCTAGTTTTTCCACTGTCGCTTTCACTTATGTCCACCCCACCGTCAAGATCTGAGTACCACGTTACCCTGTCGTGGCCGGGAGATATGTAATGTTAACACATAAGTCCAAAAAATATGTGGACAAACAAAAACAATACCTCGGTAGACAACAAAGCCGCATCCGCCGAGGCAGTGATCTCCACAGTTAAGATCATTCAGCCGTTAACATTTTATCACGCAACAGGGCGCCTTGTAAAGCTTGCCGATTAAAGGAATTCCACGACACATGTCGAATACGATTACAGAATCTGATAATACGATCTCCGAGTCCCTTGGCCTAAGGCAAGTGCTAAGGCAGGAGGACCGATAGGGCGCAATTAGGAAACTTCAGCGCCTCCCATTGCGGAAAGGAGAGTGAACTGTCACCGCCGATTCAAACCGGCCGGGTTCTGCTCTTTTTCGCGGAACCCGGTTTCTTTGTTTCTCGGGACGACTGACGCAAGAACGGAGGATAACCTGAACAATGACACAACGACTCCCTAAGAGACCGACACACGTGGCAAGACGAAAATTCCCGTATCTGATCTTCATAGGAGCGCTGGTGATATGCATTGTAGCAGCGTTCGCAGCCCACAGGCACGTTGCCTCCAACAGGAATCGTCTTGTCTTTGCAGTAGTCGGTGACAGCCAGGGCAGGAGTTTCGTCTGGGAAAACGTGATAGATGCAATCAATACAGCTTCTCCTGAATTCGTGCTTCACTGCGGGGACATGGTAGCTTCGGGAACCAGAGCTCAGTACGAAGACTTCACAAACCAAACCAATAAGCTGAAGATGCCTTGGTATCCCGTTTTGGGAAATCATGACATCCGAGGTGACGGATTGTCTTTGTTCACTGAACTTACAGGTAAAGACAGATACTACTCTTTTCTGGAGAAGGGCCATAAGTTCATCGCACTGGACAGCTCCCAAGGATTCATTGACGACCTGCAAATGTCATGGCTTATGGAGCAACTGGAATGGAACGGGCCGAAATTCGTTTTTATGCATATTCCGCTCTTTGATCCTCTGCCTGAAGTTGAGCATTCCTTTACAGACAGAGATCAAGCTAATAAGCTCAAGGAGCTCTTTGCAGCCAAAGATGTCAAGGCTGTCTTTACCGGGCATGTCCACATTTTTGACTCAAAAGAAGATGACGGCGTCCTTTACGTCACCTCAGGTGGAGCAGGAGCGCTGCTTTACGCACCGCCTGAAGAAGGCGGATTCCACCATTATGCCTTAGTGCAAGTAGATCGAGACAGCATAAAAGTTGAAGCTGTCCAAGTCGATGTGGAGTTTGAAGAGCCGCGAATCAAAGTCATGTCGCAAGAGGGAGAAAAGGAATTCACCCTGGGTGAACTTTCACTCCTCCCTTCACTGGAAGCGAATTCTTCTTTTGAAAATCAGTTCGGCAATCTTCGTGGACAAGGACTGTACGTAGGAGTTCCTGTATCTACGCTACTTAGCTATGTCGGAGGAATTCGACCGGACCAGACCCTTATTATCACGTGTAGCGACGGCTATTCTCAGGAATTCAGCTATGATAACGTCCATCCATCACCTGAGTGGGCTGAGATTCAAGGCACAATGCTCGTGGCATACGAGAAGGACGGAGCAGTCCCGCCTGATTGGCAAGAAGGTCCCAGATTAGTCTTTGCGCCGCCGGACGGGATATACAGCAATGACGACTGCGCGTTGACATCCTCTCCCGGACAGGGATGGAATGTGTATAAATCCGCAGGCGGACGGTGGGCCAGGTTTGTTTCTGAAATTGAAGTTAAGTAGCGATAGCTGTTTCATGATAAGAGGAGGACTATTCATGAGAGAATACCGCAGGTTGATGTTGGTTACCGTGCTTGTAGTAATGAGCGTTCTTGTTTTCTCCGCAACACCC
>JAAZEW010000227.1 GCA_012512055.1 Bacillota bacterium
ATCGCTTCCTGAGGAGGGACGCGGCGATCTTCGTGCACAGGAAGGCTGCGCCCTACCATCATCTCAACAAGGCTTTCCGGCGTAGCGTCCTCCGTGCGCACAGTGCCGACATTTTTGCCATCCCTGAGCACAGTCACCTTATCTGAGATCTCCATGGTCTCCTTGAGCTTGTGAGTAATAAATACGATCGTAGTTCCGGACTCCACAAGGGCCCGCATTACGACAAAGAGCTCGCTCACTTCCGGGGGAGTAAGCACCGCTGTAGGCTCATCCAGGATCAGCACCCCGGCACCCCGCATTAAGGCCTTTATTATCTCAACCCTCTGCTGTTGTCCGACGGATATGTCTTCAACCTTGGCATCAGGATCCACACGCAAGCCGTACCGCTCTGAAACCTCCAGGATGTCTTTTCGAGCCTGCCTGTAATCTAGCAGCCCATTCCTGCGAGGCTCAGCCCCTGCCACGATATTCTCAGTAACAGTAAGTTGTTCAGCAAGCATGAAGTGCTGGTGCACCATGCCGATACCGAGAGATATCGCATCGCGAGGGCCTGAGATAGTCACCGGATTGTCGTTTACATAGATGGAACCTGAATCTTGGCGGTAGAGGCCGAATAGGATCCTCATCAGCGTGCTCTTCCCTGCCCCGTTCTCCCCTAATAGGCAGTGGATCTCTCCAGGAGATGCGGAAAAACACACATCGTCGTTGGCCACAACGCTTCCGAAGCGTTTTGTTATGTTCTCCATCCGGACGGCATACATAATACGGCGAACCCCTTTTCCAGTGTGCCGGCTTGGACCTGGCACAGGGCATATCTAACAAGGCAGGGGGAGAGCATCCCCCCGCCTGCATGTACTGATATGTCTATATGTCTCGAGTGCTATTATGTGTCTCGAGCGCTATAGACTACTTCCCCTGAGCTTTCAACCAAGGCTCAACCTGGTCAATATCCTCAGGCACTGTCAGTTCGCCTGATGCGACCTTCTCTGCGAGCTTGTCGACTTCGGCCATTATGTCCTGAGGGACCAGGTTCTCTGAATAGCCAAGCGCGCCTTCCTTCAGCCCAAGCAGGTTAATACCAGGCTTGAACTGGTCTTTTAGCACAGCTTCGATGGCCATGTAGACAGTGTTGTCCACAAGTTTCATTCCATTGGTCAGGATATTATCAGGAGCAAGGTATCCCTGGTCAGAGTCAGCGCCAATAGCGTAACGGTTACGCTCCTCTGCAGCCTTGATTCCGCCGAGGCCTGAACGGCCGGCAGCGAGCCACAGCACGTCCACACCCTCATCCAGCATTGCATTGGCCATCTCCTTGCATTTTGCAGGGTCAGCCCAATGTCCGACGTATGCATATTTCACTTCAACCTTTGGGTTCACGTATTTGGCTCCGGCAATGTAACCCGCGACATTGGCACGGATAAGCGGGATATCCATTCCACCGATGACTCCGACTACCTGCTTGTCAGGTACAATGCGCGGATCGCCTGCTTTAGTAGTCATCAGGCCTGCCACTGCACCTACCACAAACCCACGCTCCGCTTCCTTATATACGTATGATGCGACATTAGGAGAGTCAACTGCAGTGTCCACAATTGCAAACTTCTGATTCGGGAACCTCTCGGCCACAACCTGCAAAGCGTCTGCCTGGTCGAAACCAATGGATATGATAAGGTCGTATTTGCGAGTCTGAGCAAACCGCATCAAGAGGCTCTCGTACTCTGCAACAGCCTGCGGTTCAGCTTGGTCGAACTCTATTCCAAGATCCTTCTCCGCTCGTTTCATACCTTCGTAGGCAGAGTCATTAAACGACTTGTCTCCGAGGCCGCCTGTGGCAAACACAATAGCCATCCTGGGCTTGGCTGCAGCCGCACCGAACGAGGCTATCCCCATCACCATTACTACAATCAAAGCGATGCTGGATAGAGCTAAGAACTTCCGGGTCCTATTCATCTCAGAAAATACCTCCTGTAGTTAATTAATGTAAGGCATTGCTTTTACTAATTTCGACGCATATCGCAGCAATCCTGCAATGCTCTTGACGTACGTATGTAGCGCCTGCAATCATGAAACTACAGGCGTTGGGCTTGATTCAAGACAGGTACGGCACATACGCACCCTACTCAATTCGTGTTTTCGAAGTCCTCAATCCGTGTTTTCGAGGCCCTCAATCCGTGTTTTCGAAGTCGATGAGCACTTTAAGGCTCCCCCGGGCGCACGCTGCATTGAAAGCGTCCGGCATTTGATCAGCAGAGAAAACCGCGTCGATCAGCGGTTCAGTGGTGACCGTCCCATTTTCGAGAAGTCGCAAGGCAGGCGGGAACGGGCCGCACCGTGAACCTACGCATGTGATCTCATTACGGACTACCGGTGTAAGGTTGATAGGGACGCCTTGGTGAAAAGTGCTCTTTAGCACGATTGTCCCCTTAGGGCGCACTATAGCCATGGAAGTTTCAATGCCTGACGAATTGCCTGTGCAGTCAACGGCCACGTCGACTCTGCCTGCATAATCTGAGGACAGGACAGCTTCCATACCGGCCATCCTTGCAATCGCCAGTTTCTCCATGTGTTTACCCAGCACGACGACGCGACACCCAAAGGCGCGTATTGCCTGTGCTGTCAGAAGCCCCAGTTTGCCGTCACCGATCACTGCCACCAGGTCGGTGGGCAGTATGTGGACTTGCTCGAGGACTTCGATGCCTGCAGCAAGAGGTTCAGTCAATACCGCCTGACGGTCGGTGACTGAATCCGGGACGACATGTAGATTGGACTCGGGCAAAACTACATAGTCTGCAAAGCAGCCCTGCCACCCGTTTATCCCCATGGCTTTGACATTGTCGCAATGGCGCGGGTTACCGCTCCGGCACATCGGGCACTCACCGCACACTATGTTGATTTCGCCCACAACGCGTTTTCCCACCAGGCCGGGGTTGTCCGCATCCACAACCCTGCCGACAAACTCGTGCCCCATGATTCCTTTATACGCCAGATAGCCCCGGGTTACTTCGATGTCTGTGTTGCAGATCCCCGCAAGAGAGACAAGTATCAAAGCCTCGTCCCTTCCCCGTTTCGGGATAGGCATGTCCACTGCTTTGAGACCTTCGTCAAAAACCAGCGCTCGCACACATGGTCCCCCTTCCTCTTACCCGCACCATAAGGAGGAGCTCTTCACCGTTTGGCCCATAAGAGGAGCTCTTCACTGTTTAGCCCATGAGTTGGGAAGTATCACTGCTTACGGCGCGTGAAAAACTGACAGCAGAATCATCGGGCAGGATTACCCATACAGACCCTATTCTACCAGTAACTGCAAGACAGTGCAATTTCGGGCCTCAGTCAGTCACTTCCCAAACCCTCTCGTAGCTCACTCGTGGACTCCCCCGTACAGTACTCGGTACTCTCTGTACCCCATCAACTTTGCTCAGTCCCTCGTGACACCGAGAATTCCGCAAACGTCGTTTTTCCTGGACATACGTTCCAACTAGCACTCTAACTGTACCTTTCAGACTAGATGAGAGCTTTGCCCATCTATTAAAGAGCGTATGGGCCCCTTTCCCCTACCCGGGTGACGCCTTATTAACCATCCCAAAGCTCCCCTACAGGGGGTCTTAGTCGAATATGGCTCGCCAGGAGAGCAATTCGGACTGATCTGATGGCTTCCATACGGTTGGTTGGCTCACCCAGCCGTTCAGACAGATCCGAGGGCTTCCGTGTGGTCGATTGGCTCTTCCTGAGAGCCATCTAGGAGGATTGGGCGCCTCTACGTGAGCGACCGGCTCGCCCAGAGAGCAGGTCCGATCGATCCGCCAATGAGTTCGGCGTATGACGTCGATCGCATGTCTCAGTAACGTGTTCGATTTTCGAACACCAAACCCGAATGACTCTGCATGTTAAGCAACTCTTGATGATGCCTGATTGAAATTCGAACACTGGTTTGGAGAGCCGTGTACTGTTTTCGAGCACGTTTTCTGAAGAAAGCCTGAGGGTGTCAGAAATTTGACCATCCTTACCGAGTTGGATGTCAGCTTTTCGACCACCGACCTCGCGGAGGTGCTCGATTTTCTAACACGCTCTTGGAAAGCATGTAATATTCTCGAACACACTTTCACAAATAAGCCGAAGAGCACCTGAAAATCGATGATTTGCCGGAAGCCGTGTCCTATTTTCGAGCACACCTTCCGGGTTTGGTGTTCGCTTTTCGAACACCAAACCCAAATGACCCTACATATTAAGCGACTTCTGATGGTGCCTGTTCGAAATTCGAACACCAGTTTGGAGAACCGTGTACCATTTTCGAACACGTTTTTGGAATCAGTGATCGAAAACCGGACACCCCAGGGGTCCTCAGAAAGGACGTGTACTATTCTCGAACACAGATCAGGACTGGGGTGCGCGAAATTCGATCGCCCTGCCCGTGAGACGCAAGCTTTTCCAACTTATTCTCCAAAATATGGAACGGCATTTGCCGTCGCTGGGGATTTTCTAAAAACCGTGTTCTATTTTCGAACACAGTTCTGCAAGGTGATCGAAAACCGGACACATTGATGTGGTAACCTACTAGCGGACACCGAGAAGCTGGACGATCACGTTGAGACACCTCGACTAATTGGACATTTTCCAATATCCAACGGCCTGAATGCGGTAACCTCTTCAAATTGCTCCCTTGCAGTAATAACGCTAGTTCACTGCATGTTACACTCTATGACTTGCGGAATTCCTCCTCTTCACCTAGTTGCTTCCGCACTAACACATTCGCCCCTACACTGACTGCGATGTCTCTCGCCACTGCTTCGCATTTTGCCTTTAACAGAAAGTAGAGCGCACGCCCTGCAGCATCACTAAGGGTCTCGTAGTTACCCTGTCCCTTGCTAATCACGACATCTGCATCACAGTAGAGCTTCAAGAAGTCGGGGTCAGCCTTGTCCAGAACTAGTCCGGGCACAACGCTTCCTGTAGATATAATGGTCGCATCATGATCCAATCCGGATGCGACCGCATCTTCCGCTGTCGCATCGTTTATTATCGGAACGCCGCGGACTCCGTAAAACACACCGACTTTTCCACCGGACACATTCTTGATTTCAGAAATCAGAATTCGGTCGAGGACTGTCTCTCCTGCATTGTCCCCGATAATCACGATTGTCTCGGCATTTTTCAGGTCCTCGCGGAGCGCCTTTATGTCGCATACAGTAAATCCTTTTGTCAGCTCTCTATTGAGCACGGCCTCCATATCCACTGTGCGCATGTCTCCGTATACACCCGCATCCAAGAGATTGCCTACTGCCGATACCTCCAGGGCGGACAGAAGCCTATCCTCCTGCGTCTCAACGTACCTTTTCAGCGCCGGATGAGCATCATGGGCCATCTTGATAGCGACTCTTTTCACCTTTTCATAGGGGTCCTCATTTCCTGTATACTCCTTGACCACCTCATGAACTGCGCCTCCCATCTCCGGCGAGGTTTTGTAGGAATCGTACTTTGAAAGGATCTCAAGCGATTTCAGGACAATCGTCTTCTGAATATCCAAATCGGTAGTTACAAGTCTGGCAGCTTCCAAAGCCTGCCTTAAACTACACTGAACACAATCCAGCTGGACCTTCATAATTGACCTCCGTTACTAAGTGCAAATAGCCTACCCGCACGACAGGCTTACGCCTTCGACATATGCGACTGGGACTTCCTAAAGCATCCGGCCGGTCTGTCTCCAGGCGTACTGTAGAATGCGGTATCCCGCATACGGCCAGAGTATACGGGATACCGCCACTAAGCGGAACGACTACGATGTGACAGAGCGGCCTTATTCCTTTTCTCCGCTGTCTGGCGGAAACACTCCCCACTTGGCAGAGAAAGTGAGCTCGGTTGTCGTACCCTCCATTATGATTCGCCACTCGCCCGGCATTTCAGCAGGAACTGAGACGCAATGCATGTCAACTTCTATCGTCTCTGCGGTACTGTATTCATCACTCCATGCGACACTCCCATCCGGAGCGACCAGGGTCAAGGTGAAATCGGAAGGCCCAGCGGAAAAGCTGAACTCCAAACCAATCTCGGAGCAATCCGCGGACTCAGATGTAGGTTCCGGAACCTCTATGACCGCTATATTGATTTTCCCAGATATCTTCCGTGCTGACATAGACATAGTCTGTGGAGCTTGAGATTAAAAGAAGACTTCTTCACAAAACGGCGCCAGCACTACGAGCCCAAAGATGAATGCCCCAAGTTGCGCAGGACTTAACCCTTTGACCATGCTTTCTGGGACCAGGCTCGGTCCGATGTATCGGGTGAGTGCGCGCTCAATGCTCATTGCCAAAACAGCGTTGAACACCCATAAGCCTATCCCTCCTAAGGCTGCCGCGACTATGGCCTTGACTGGGGCCGGCCTGAGAGCGTAAACGTCATGCCATCGCCATCTCCTTCTTCTAGCCAGCAAAGCTACTGGCATAAGAAAGAACACCAACTCGTTAACCCAGAGGTTGAGGCCAAGTCCTATTCGGGGAACCAAAAGGATACTACCGGCTAACATCAAGACCAACGCTGCAAGGTAAAATCGATTCGCCTGGCCTGGATTCGGTCCTGGCTCTATCCCGGGCCTTAGCCCGGACCCGGCGTCGTCTTGCAATTCCTCGTTTCCCACACAGAACACCTCTGATTTTCACACAAGAAACTCTTTTGCATCGTTGTTCGCCCTATAGCTTGGCGATTCCTGCAACTGGATGTGCCTTTCGACAAATTCAGCCGTACACGGCAGCTATGTGGGGCGACTCGACTATACCACTTCCAGTATCAGAGTGCAAAGGATGATCATTTCACCCTCGATGAGCCTAATCCCTAGACAATCAGAGCAAAGACTGCTTCTTTCTCTGTTGCAGCCGAGTGACGTGGGATCCTACCTGCCAAGAAACCTGAGCATTGACAGGATGGCGGTTTTCGTAGTTATATGGGTATACGGCATAGTCTATAGACACCCAGTCTTAGCTTATGTGAATGACGACGCTGAGGTAACGCTTTGTATGCCCAATGATTCTCGTAATGACGAAGTAGCGAAGGAGGTCGTCTAGTACTGCCTGTATTCGATTATGATGAAGCATATGCCAAACCGGGCCTATACTGGGGACGGGAACCCAACTCCCTATGTCTGGAAGCGATTGCCCTGGATTCTGCAGTTGCAGTTGATCGAGTCGGTAAGCGCGCTATCGATCTTGGGTGTGGCGAGGGTAGAGATTTGATCCAGTTCGCGAGGTGCGGATATGAAGCAATAGGAGTCGATATCTCGCTTCCGGGGCTTAAGAAAGCGGAAGCCTGGGCTGAAGAAGAAGGCCTTGTAATACGCACATCCCGGTCTGATTTAATAGACTACCGGATAAGCCAGGCATTCGACATAGTGTACTCAAGTGGCACTCTCACATACCTTCCTCAACACGTCAGACGCGACGTGTTCTCAAATTACAAGAATTTCACTAGACCCGGGGGGCTTAACGCCTTCAATGTATTTGTGGAAAAACCTTTTCTTGCAACACCTCCGGATTGGGGCATTGATGAGCACTTCTACATCTCCGGGGAGCTTCTGACCTACTATTGGGATTGGGAGATCGTCAAATTCGAAGAGAGGATATTCGACTGCAACTCCGGCGGAGTTCCGCATAAGCATGCCATGGATGTAATGATAGCAAGACACCGATAACCTCTGCTGAACACTATCGGGAAGTAAGGAAAACGCTTACGATACAGCTAGGCGCCTGGACTGTCTGGATGCATGTCTTGTGGCGAGACTCCTGAAGATGCTTTAGCGAATGCAAAAGGAACAGTTGCATGCCGGCCCCTTGCAGCAAATGAAG
>JAAZEW010000228.1 GCA_012512055.1 Bacillota bacterium
ACGTAATAGTGAACACAAAGGCAAAGGAATTTGATTACCCTGAAGGAGACTCCAATGCATATGCAGTCTATGAAGGGACCGGAGGAATCAAGCTTTCTTCATTGTTGAGAAGAGTCGCTTTTGCGCTCCGGTTTGGCAGTTCCAAGCTGTTATTCTCTCAAGACATCGGTTCAGAGAGCCGTGTGCTGTTTGACAGGAACATAAGGAACCGGGTGAAGAAAATCGCGCCGTTCCTCAGCTACGATGAGGATCCTTATCTTGTCCTTGTTGACGGCAGGTTGTTCTGGATATGGGATGCGTATACCATAAGCGGCCTCTATCCATATTCCGAGCCTGTCCAAGAGGGATTCAACTACATCCGGAATTCCGTTAAGGTAGTGATAGACGCCTATAACGGCGATGTCACGTTCTATTTGTTCGATCCTTCTGACCCCATTGCAGGGACCCTGTCCAAGATTTTCAAGAGCCTGTTTAAGCCTTTCGACGATATGCCTGACGCCCTCAAGGCCCATGTGCGTTATCCTGCGGACCTTTTTGATATTCAGGCTCGCGTACTCTGTCTCTATCACATGACTGCGCCTGATACATTCTATAACAGGGGAGATAACTGGGAGTTTCCCGTGGAAGTCTACGGGCAGGAGCGCGTCACCGTATCTCCTTACTACGTGTTTATGAAAACACCCGGAGAGGAACAGGCGGAGTACCTGTTGATACTGCCGTTTGTCCCGTCCGGCAAAGACAACATGATCGGGTGGCTCATGGCAAGGTGCGATGTGCCCCGCTTGGGAGAGCTGGTTTTATACACTTTCCCCAAGGACAGACTAGTATATGGGCCGATGCAGATCGAATCCAGAATAGACCAGCACCCTGAAATATCCCAAGCCCTGACGCTTTGGAGCCAACGTGGATCCAAGGTTGTCAGAGGGAATCTCCTGGTGATCCCGATTGAGCGGTCACTCCTATACGTAGAGCCCCTTTACCTTTTGGCAGAGCGAAGTGAGTTGCCCGAGCTGAGGCGGGTGCTTGTGGCGTTCGGGGATTCAGTTGCTATGGGAGATACGCTGGAGGACGCCCTTCGGTCAGTGTTTGCTGCAGCATCCGGGACTGTCCGAAAAGCCGAGACTGTAGAAGATCGAGAGGACGTAGAGCCTGCCATTGAAGATGTTGCGGCCAAGACAGATGATCCGGCTGCGCACGTGACTGTGCAGGCACTGGTGGAAGATGCCGTGCGAGCGTACGAGGAAGCTGATGAGTATCTCAGCCAGGGGGATTTCGCCGGATTCGGAGAATCCTTGGCCAGGCTGGGAAAGCTGCTTGAGGAGTTGAAAGAGAGGACGGAGTAGGTTTGGCGGAAGTTGTGGTGGAATCGATAGGTGATGATGTACGGTTTTGCGGGATAGCTCCATTTAGCCTTAGAGATACTCTCATGTGTGGACAGGCGTTCAGGTGGCACAGCACAGGCACGGGCAATGACGTTTGCGCGTATACCGGTGTCGTAAAGGGTAAAGTCCTTACGGTCAGGCAGGAAGACGAATGTCTGATCTTAGAAGGCCCGACGGATGAAGACAGTGTGTGCATGACAAGGGATTACTTTGCCCTTGATGTTGACTTGGGAGAGATTGAGAGCAGGCTCAGGGAGATTGACCCGGCACTCGGCACTGCAATTGACTTCGCTTCCGGGATACGTCTTCTCCGGCAGGATCCTTGGGAAGCGATGGTGACATTTATTATCTCAGCACGCAACTCCATTCCTCTCATTCGCCGCTCAGTGGAACTGTTGGCTGAGAAATACGGAGATCCGATTCCTGACAGACGGAATGGGGAGGCCTGTGAGGCGTATTTTAGTTTTCCAGGTCCGGAAGCGTTGGCAGGAGCTGACATTGAAGGCCTTCTACAGTGCAGGACCGGTTTCAAGGCGCCCTACATAAGGGAGGCTGCAGAGAGGATTGCATCCGGTGAGTTTGACCTGTCCGGAGTCGGAGATCTGGAATACGCTGAGGCAAAGAGCAGGCTCATGGATTTTCGGGGGATCGGGAATAAAGTAGCTGACTGCATTCTGTTGTTCGCCTTCGGATTCTATGGAGCATTTCCCATAGACGTGTGGGTTACCCGGATTATGCGCTATCTCTTTTTTGATGGCAGGAAAGTGCCGCTTCGCGTCATTTCCGAATTTGCACACGAGAAATTTGGCGACTTGGCAGGATATGCTCAGCAGTACCTTTTTTACTATGCCAGAAACAAGCTGGGCGCAGAGATCCGCGGCCTGGAGTAGAGGCGCTCCGCGGCCGGCAAGGGTGGATGGTAAGTGATGGCAGACACGGCTTTTGTCGATCTCTGCAGAAGGAATAGAATGTGAGAGTAGAGAATTAACCTACGAGATATCTTCTTCGTTTTGCCTGTATTCCAACGAGAATCCTCGACCGGGTTAGGAGGGATTTTATGGCTGCGAAAGTCCCATCGAAGAAGGAGAAAAAGAAACCTAAGAAGCAAAAATCGGGGCAGGTCAAACCGAAAGACACAGCGAAAGTGCAACTGATTGTCAAGCAGTGAGTCTGTTCTTAGGTAATAAACCACAAAGGAGTAGAGGAGCGTGGCGCGTAGAAGACAAGGATTATTCGTCAAAGATATGGCTATAGACCTTGGAACTGCAAATTCCCTTGCATATGTTGCAGGACGAGGCGTTGTAATGATTGAACCTTCGGTGGTCGCAATTGATGAGATATCAAACGAGGTAATTGCCGTAGGTGATGAAGCAAAGAGGATGATAGGGAGAACCCCTGGTGCCATTCGCGCAGTGCGCCCCCTGAAGCAGGGGGTAATCGCCAATTTTGACATGACAAAGCATCTTCTCCGCCATCTGATTGTGCGTGGTTGCAGAGGGAGAATGATTGTCAGGCCACGCGTTATTGTTTCAGTCCCTGCGTATGTTACTGAAGTTGAGCGTCGTGCAGTGATTGATGCGACGATTGAGGCAGGCGCAAGAGCCGCGTTTCTCATTGAGGAACCGGTTGCTGCAGCTATCGGTGTTGGGCTGCCTGTCCAGGAACCTACAGGCAGTATGGTGGTGGATATCGGAGGAGGCATGACCAACTCTGCCGTGATCTCCTTGGGAGGTATCGTGTCCGGCCGCTCTGCCAGAGTGGGCGGGGACGACATGGACGAGGCTATTGTCAAGTATGTTCGCAGGAACTACAACCTGATGATCGGTGAACGGACTGCTGAGAATATCAAGATTACAATAGGCTCTGTCTGGCCCCTTGATGAGGA
>JAAZEW010000229.1 GCA_012512055.1 Bacillota bacterium
ATCCGCTGGAATTGGCACCTCTCCGTGATGCGGTCGTAAATCCGTCAAACCGCAATACCGGAAGGTTGCCGGGTTTCATTGGGCCAGTCCCTCCACCTCTCTGGATGAGCAAATGATCTGGATTTGTCACCAAATTACTTGGCACAAACTCCATATTATATTTTAAAATGAATATTATCACAGCGCACACTGCTTGTCAACAAAGATCGACAAAAAATGTCGACAAAGATCGAACAGAGTTCGACAAGAAACAGTCACAACCTAGAAAGATGCATGTTCCGTCCTGGTAATGATCTCATCCTGTAGGGCTTCTGTAAGATCGCAGAAATAGTCGCTGTATCCTGCCACTCTCACAATGAGGTTCCGGTACTTCTCAGGATCCTCCTGGGCGGCGCGAAGAGTCTCCGCGTCTATTACGTTGAACTGCACATGGTGTCCGCCGAGCTTGAAATAGGACCTGACGAGGTGCGCAAGGTTCGTGATGCCTTCCTCTCCTTCAAGAATCTTCGGCGTAAACTTCATGTTAAGAAGCGTGCCTCCTGTAAGCGCATGATCCATCTTCGAGGCTGACTTCATCACCGATGTAGGGCCGTTTCGGTCTCTGCCTTGCACAGGAGAGATCCCCTCTGACAGCGGCTCCTTGGCATGTCTTCCGTCAGGGGTTGCGCCGCATACTTTGCCGAAATACACATGGCACGTAGTGGGAAGCATGTTTATCCTGTGAATTCCGCCTTTCGTGTTAGGACGGCCTTCAACTGCATCAAAAAACGTCCGGAAAACCCAGGTCATTATGTCATCCGCACGGTCGTCATCATTACCGTATTTGGGTGATGAGTTTGCAAGGCGCATCCTGATAGCCTCGTAACCCCTAAAATCGCTGTGAAGAGCCTGCATCAGGTCTTGCATGCCAAGAGTCTTCTTATCAAAAACGTGGTGCCGGATAGCCGTCAAGCTATCAGTAGTAGTCCCGATCCCAACTCCCTGAATGTACGACGTATTATACCTGGCGCCGCCTTCATGGTAATCCATACCCTTTTCTATACAGTCATCTATAAGCAGAGACAGGAAAGGAGTAGGCATGTACTTGGCGTACATCCGCTCAATGACATTATTGCCTCTTACCTTCACACCTATAAAGTAATTAAGTTGCTTCTTGAATGCCTCGAGTACCCCACCAAAGCTTTCGAACTCTACAGGAAGTCCGGTCGCAGGGCCCAGCCTCATCCCGGTGCGCGAATCGATCCCGTCATTTAAGGCAAGCTCCAGGATTTTCGGCATATTCAGGTATCCGGTGAGAATATAGCTTTCCTTACCGAACGCGCCTGTTTCCACACATCCGCTAGTCCCACCACACCTTGCGTCCTCAAGTGACTTACCTTGCCGGAGGAGCTCCTCGACCACCATGTCAGCGTTGAATATTGAAGGCTGGCCCCACCCCTTCCTCACAATTCTAAGCGCGCGCCTCAGGAATCGCTCGGGGTTCTTGGCACTGAGTTGAATATTGGAGCTGGGTTGCAAGAGCCTCATTTCATCGATTACGTCAAGGATCAAGTATGTGAGGTCGTTTACACCGTCTCTGCCATCTGCCTTCAGCCCGCCTAGATTGATGTTGGCAAAGTCAGTGTAGGTTGCGCTTTCCTCTGCTGTAACACCGACTATAGGTGGCGCAGGCTGGTTGTTGAATTTGATCCAGAAGCACTGAAGGAGCTCTCTTGCTTCTTCCTCGGTAAGCCTTCCTTCCTCAATGTCCTTCTTATAGAACGGATACAGGTGCCGGTCAAGACGTCCGGGGTTAAAAGAATCCCATGTGTTGTATTCGGTAACGACACCGATATGCACAAACCAGTACGCCTGAAGCGCTTCCCAAAACGTCCTGGGAGCACGTTCCGGAACGTGCAAGCATATTTCAGCTATTCTCGCAAGCTCCGCCTTCCTTCTCTCATCTTGCTCCCTCCGGGCAAGTTCCAGTGCTTCGTCTGCATGCCTCCGGGCAAACCGGATCAAAGCGTCCGCGCAAATATCCATTGCCACGAGCTGTTCATACTTATCGAAAGCCCGGCTGTCCGAAACGTAGTCAAGGCCTGCTAAACTTTCCCGGATATCATTCTTAAGATCCAGGAGCCCTTTCCTGTAGATCTTGTCATCTAAGACTGTATGTCCGGGCGAGCGCTGCTCCATGAATTCAGTGAAGATGCCTGCGTTATATGCAGCCTTCCATTCGTCTGTCATCTGGCTGAAGATCATATCCCGCATGGACCTGCCCTTCCAAAAGGGTATGATCCCGTCCTCATAGATCTTTCGAGCCTCAGGACTGACAGCAAAGGAGATCTTCTCTCTGGAATCCAACACTTGCAGATCTTCAAGACTGTGGCAGCAAATCTCAGGGTATGTAGGCGTGGCTTTTGGCAGTGGGCCCCTCTCTCCGACAATAAGCTCACCGTCATTTATGCACACAGCCTTCTTTTCCATCAACGCCTTAAAGACCAAAGCCCGCGTGATAGGCCAGGAAGCAGCTTTTGCACATTTGTAGGCTTCTGTAACGAGTTCTGCCCTCTCAGTGGATATGTAAGGCTTTGCGTTTAGACTCTCCTCCCTCAGCAAGGCAACCCTTTCTGTCATCTCGCCTACCCCCCAATTCCGGTTTCAAGTCCGAGTTTTCTCAACCTCTCCCAAACAGCATGAACCATCTCATCTGTTGGCCGGGGGATATCAGGTATGCTGTATACCCTTCCCAGCCTTTCATACTTGCCGATCCCCGTATTGTGGTAAGGCAATACATCAATCCGCGGCGACTTGCCTTCCCATCTCAGTGATGAGAGGAATTTCCCCATAGACACGATATTCTCTTCGTTGTCATTAATACCTGGGAGCAGCGGAAAGCGCACAGTCACGTTACTATGAGTCTTAGAAAGGCGTGTGAGGTTCTCAAGGATCGCGTCATTCCCGCTGCCTGTAAGTTCAAGATGCATACCTGCATCCATGCCTTTCAAATCGTAGAGAATGAGATCGGCATATGGAACGATAGAAGACAGAGCCTCCCACTCAACAAAACCGCACGTATCAACTGCTGTATGGATCTCTCTTTCCTTGCATTCCCGAAGCAAAGCAAGGAGGAAACCAGGCTGCAGCAAAGGCTCTCCGCCTGAAAACGTGACTCCCCCTCCTGAGCTGTCATAGAAAACTACATCCTTCATGATCTCGTGGATGAGTTCATCGGAGGTTACAACCCTCCCTGCGACTTCCCTGGCGCGCGAAGGACACGCCTCAACACACTCTCCGCAGGCTGTGCACGTCTCACGTAATGTACGGATCTCGTAAGCTCTTCTCGTATCCGGACTGCCGACCTCAAGAGCAATAGCTTGATTAGGACAGACAGAAACGCAGGTTCCGCAAGTGGTGCACCGATCCGAAGAGAACATCATCTCGGCAGACATCCTTTGACCCTCGGGGTTGTGACACCACACGCACTTAAGAGGACAGCCTTTGAAGAAAACAGTGGTTCTGATTCCAGGCCCGTCATGAACGGAGTATTTCTTTATGTCAAATATGGTTCCAGTCACCCGGTCACTGCTCCTTACCACGGAATGCATCCGATTCCCACGGGAAGACTCAATGTTTGCAGCTCCATTTTACTAAAACGAAGTTTCCACAGCAAGCCGTGCAGCGTATTCTGTCGTGCAGGGTATTCCGGTCGTAAAGGGCACGATTCTCGCGAAAGCGATTTTCGTGGGCAAATGCATCCGTGTCGTGAAACACGTTGGTATCGCAAAACACATTTCCTAGAGTACAAGCTATTTGGTTCGGGTTTTCATGAGTAATGCACGTGGATTCCGAGCAGCCTGAGGATAGGATTCATGAGACTCCTTATCCCTCTTGCCGGACTCGGCAGAGGGACGTCGAGAGCAATAAGGACGCTGAGAGTAAAACCGAGAATCAGGAGAACGATAAATACAAGAAGCTCGCGCCAAAGCCCATTACGAAGCATCTTCGGAACCTCGAAGAGGCCAATGACGGCAAACACTGCTATAAGCAGGATGACAGTCGCCATGCCTAGCCCTCTTCCTTGCGAACGACCCGCATGCTTCTACGCGTCAGACCTGCACGCCGTAATGATGTTTCGACCTTAATCTCTACATCCAGCTTGGGAAATTCTTCATCCCACTTGTCCTTAAGATCCATCCACTCCTTCGGATACTTTCTTCGAATCTCGGCTCCGAAGCCAAAGATATCTGAGTTAAACGCGTGCTTCGCAATATCCAGAGCAGCTTCGATTTCATGTCGTATCGCTTCAGCCATCCGCCGTTCCATTGATGTCCATATTCTTTGACTCTCCATGGGATCGAAGTACTCTTGCACCTCACCCAGATTCCCGAGAGCGCCAACCCTAATCAAGATAGACGGACGCCCCTTGGAAATCTTGGGAGTCACAGTTGAATCAGCCCTCAGGATCTCAATACTTGCCAGCTTGTTTTCTTCTTCAGGTTGCTCAATCACTATGATGCCGGATCTAACCTTCCCCCTCACCCACTGAAGCCCCCTGGTTTGGGTCTTATCCAACCATCCTACAAGCTTGTCCCCCTTAAACGCAGCCGCACCGGTCTCCCTTCCACTTACTGAAATAGTCTCTCTTTTCAGTTCTCCCCTCGGGTCTTCAGAAGGAGGCCTCCGAACCAGTTCAGCCCTGGAAGCTATAGCTTCATGACCTTCCGTCTCTAACATCTGAAGAAAATCATTCAATGTTACCATGACAGTTGTAGAAAGCTCCTGTACCGCTATCCTCATGATGCCCAGCGCTCCTTCAGCAGGCATGCGCTCCAGCTCGAATTCATTCCAGACAACTTCTGAAGCCTTGACTCCTTTCGCGACAACTACAGTATTTGTTTCCCTGACTTCCCCCTCTCTGGAAAAGAAGTCTATAGCTTCGCGAATGCCGCCCCTGGCGAATTCCTCACCAAACACTATGAACCTGCTATGGTGGAGGAGAGGTCGCCGCGGAGACTGCTGGCGGAGATTCCTCCAAGCCTCGAACACAGTATGGCCTGTGCTGCTTACTTGCCAAAATGGTTTCTCGTCAACAGTGCCTGCGACTCCTGTCGATATGGCGAATGGCTTCGCTATGTGAACAGTAATCATGATTTCGCCTTCCTTCGCAGCATGATCCACGCCTACAGAAAGGACAAACCCGATGTCTTCTATCTCTTTTCTG